>CANFKS010000042.1 GCA_947447625.1 Rhodospirillales bacterium
ACAATGGCTTTCAACGCCTCGACGCCGCCCGTCATGAAATCGCTGCGCCAGAGCCGAACCGTATCTTCCCGAACGCCGAACGCCGCGGCAATCCGCCTGCTCGTCCAGCCCGCCATCGTCAGCACAGCTGCACGGGCACGATCTGCCTCACCGCGTCCGCGTGAACCGGCCAGCCATGCCAATTCAGCGTGTTGTCCCGGGGTTTCCGAAAGAGGGGATTTGCCAGTCAGGCCTGCCAACCAAGGATCCAGGCACTCGGGGAATCAGCACACCATCCGATGGTGAACCTGCCGATTTCCGCTTAGAGCGGGATGCCTTCTGATAGGCGAAGGCATCCCGCTCTAACTCTTTGTTTGATCGCCTGATTCAGATTTTTGGTGATTCCACCAAAAATCATCAGGCTCTAGTGGAGTTCCATTCGAGGGTCGAGCGCGTCGCGCAGCCCATCGCCGAGGAAATTGAAGCTGGTCACGGCCAGGGTAATCATAGCCCCGGGGAAGACAGCCAGCCAGGGCGCCGTGCTGAGGTATTGCTGCGCGTTGTTCAGCATGTTCCCCCAGCTGGCGACCGGCGGCTGGATCCCATAGCCGAGGAAGCTGACGTAGCTTTCCAGAAGAATCGCTCGAGCGACAATCAGCGTGGCCGCGACAACAATGGGGGCGATGGCGTTTGGCAGCAGTTCACGGAAGATTGTCCAGGCATCCGATGCCCCCATCACCTCCGCGGCAACTGCGAAGTCCCGCTCGCGCAGCGAACGGATCTGCGCTTCGACGACACGGGCCACTTCCATCCAGGCGGTTAACGAGATGATCAGCGTGATCGTGACCAAGCTTGGGCTGACCAGGGTTGCCAGCGTCAGTAGCAGGAAGATGGCGGGGAAGCACAGCATTGCATCCACCGTGCGCATCAGCGCTGCGCCGATGAACCGCCCGTAGTAGCCAGCAACTGCGCCGACAACGGTGCCGATGGCCGTACTGATGATCATCGCGACGCAGCCAACGGTGAGCGAGACGCGGCCGGCCATCATCAGACGAGCGAGCATGTCACGGCCGAGTTGGTCGGTGCCGAGTAGATGAGCATCGTCGAAGGGGGGCGCAAAGCGGTGCATCACGTCGATGTAGAGATCATCGAAGGGGTTCAGCAACGGCCCGACCGCCGAGTTCAGGCTGAGTAGCACGATTATGACGAGGCCAAACATCGCCAGCCTATGGCGCAGAAAGCGGCGCAGCGCGCGATTGCCTGGGCGGGCAGACGTGGCATAAATCTGTTCTGTTACCATGTCAGCCAAGCCGGATGCGGGGATCGGCGATGGAGTAGAGCACGTCGGCCAGCAGAGAGCCGATTAATACCAGAAGCGCCGAGCACATCAGAATCCCCATCACAGCGGGATAGTCGCGATAGCTGATGGAATCCAGGAACAGGCGGCCCATGCCGGGCCAGGTGAACACGGTTTCGGTCACCAGGGCGCCGCTGAGCAGTGTGGGGAGTTGCAGTCCAGCGATGGTGATCATCGGCAGAATTGCATTGCGGATGGTATGCTTCACCAGGATGACACGCTCCGGCAGCCCTTTGGCGCGGGCCGTGCGCACATAGTCCTGATTGATCACGTCGAGCATTGAGGCGCGCATAAATCGGCTCCAGATCGCCACCGTAACCAGGCCGAGCACGATGGAGGGCGCGATGAGGTGATGAAGGTAGTCGAGGAAGGAACCATCGCCGATCGTGAAACGGCTGCCTGCGGGCAGCCAACCGAGGCCGACAGAGAAGATGTAGATGAAGATCAGCCCGAACCAGAAGGTCGGGATCGACAGCGCGATCATGGCCCCGACGGTCGCCAGCGTGTCGAACAGCGAGTAGCGCCGCACTGCGCCAAGCACGCCAACCCAGGAGCCGACGAGGATGGCGATGGCGGTGCTGGCGAACATCAGTTCGAAGGTCGCCCCGAGATGCCCGCCGATGATAGCCAAGACGGGCTTGCTATCGCGATATGAGTTGCCCCAGTCGCCGCAGATAAGGCGCCAAGCCCACTCCAGGTATTGTATCGGGAGTGGCCGATCGAGTCCCATCTGTTGCGCCATGCGTTTGAGATCGGCCTCCGTCATCCCCGGCGTCAGCGCGAACTGCGCCAGCGGTCCGCCCGGCGCCAGATGCAGGATGGCGAAGCCAATCATCGAGACCAGCCAGAGCAGGATCAGGCTCTGGATGGCCCGCATGACGATGTAGGGTGCCACGTGGCTGGCCGGGTCAGGCCGCCCAGTACCAGTTGCCACAGTTCCAGCAGTTCGACAGTGTATTGATATTCGGCGCGTAGCCGGTGAGGCCTTTCTTGAGCCCTTCGACGCTGGAGGCCTGGAACAACGGAAAGATGGCCAGTTCTTCGCGCACGATAGCCTGGATCTTGCGGTAGATCTCCTTGCGCTTCGCATTTTCGAAGGTACTGACGCCCTCCTTGAGCAGTGCGTCGACCGCGGGATTTGCGTACTGGCTGGTATTGCGACCCGAGCCGCCCTTGGCCGGGATCGAGGTGCTGGCCAACCGGTCGGTTACCTCAGGATCGGCGCCGATGCCGAAGGATACGCCGACCATGACCGACTGGAACTTCGACATCGCCCAGTAGTCGCCCCAGATCACAGCGCCTGGCATGTTGTTGATCTTCATCGAGGCGCCGATGGCCTTCCAGTCCTGCATGAGCAATTGCTGCCCCTGCTCGCGCACCTGGTTCCCCGCTGTGGTCGAGTTTGTGAATTCCAGCCGTATGCCGCCTTTGACGCGAACCCCGTCCGTCCCGCGTGCCCATCCGGCGGCATCCAGCAGCGCGTTGGCCTTGGCAGGACTGTATTCTTGCTTCGGCAAGTCGGCATTGTAGAACGCGGACTGCGCGGGATAGATCGATTCTGTCGGGTCCGGCACGCCGTAGTAGATGGCCCCGACAAAGGCCTTCTTGTTGATGCCGAGATACAGTGCTTCGCGCACTGTCTTGTCCGCCATGAACGACCAGCCGAGATTGGGCGTGATGCTCTCGATCCAGGCGGCAGGCGTTTTGGTGACAACACGGTCTTTCAGCGTCTTGGCCTGCTCGAACAGGTCTGGCGTGATACCTTGGATGGAGGTGTGGTCGATCTCGCCGGTGCGGAATTGGGTGTACATCACGGTGAGATCGGGGATATATTTGAACACGAGGCGCTCGAGATACGGGCCCGGACCGAAATAGTCTCGGTTCGCAGCGAGTGTGATGTGGTCACCCGCTACACGCTCGGCCCATTTGAACGGCCCAGTGCCAATTGGCGCATTGATGAAGGGTGCGTTGTTGATATCCGCGACCTTCTCGAGCGCATGCTTCGGCACAATGAACGTCCATGACAGACGCGAGAGGTAGGGTGCGTAGACCTCGCTCATGCGCCAGGTGATCTCGCTTGCGCTGACCACATGAATGTCGCGCACCAAATTGTGACCGGTGCGGCTGGCGGCGCGGAAATCGGGATTGTTGATCAGTTGGAGCGTGAACTTTACGTCTTCCGCGGTGAAGGCGGTTCCGTCGTGCCACTTCACGCCTTCGCGTAGCCGGATGCGCCACACCAGCCCGTCGGCGGAAATCCCACCGTTCTCCACGGAGGGAATTTCGCGCGCCAGAACCGGCTCATAACTGCCGTCGGGCTGCACGTTCCACAGCGGCGAGAACAAGTTCCACCATACTCCCTGATCGACCTCGATGGCTGGCGCCAGCGGGTGGAAGCGCGTCGGCTCCTGCGACACGCCGACGATAACTTGCCCCTTGGGGACAGCTGGCGGCTTCGGCTGCGCCTGGGCGCCCGCACCGGACAGCGTGGCCCCAGCGGCGCCAAGCAGGGCGCGACGGTGGAGCAAGGGGGGCGGGAGAGCGATCATTGAGGCCTCCGGTTTTTTGATTTCAGGGACCCTACAAGCCCGGCGCCGCGAGGGTCAACGCGGGCTTGCAAAAAACCAGTCGAGGTCCAAGGGTTTACAGGAGCAGCAGGTCAGGGGAACATCTCAGCAGTGAGTCATCATGGTCCTCCCGATGCGCCAGCTTCTCGATATGGTTTCCTCCGACACCGCGTTGCCCGCGGCGGCGGACGTGGTGGTGATCGGCGGTGGCATTGCCGGCGTCAGCGCCGCCTATGCCCTCGCCAAGCGCGGTGTCTCCGTGGTGCTGGTTGAGAAGGGGCAGGTCGGCGCGGAGCAGTCGAGCCGCAACTGGGGCTGGTGCCGTCAGCAGGGGCGCGACAAGGGCGAGATTCCGCTTGCGCGTCATGCCATCGGCATGTGGGCCAACATGAAATCCGAGATTGGCGTCGACGTCGGTTGGGAAAACACCGGCGTGCTTTTCGTGTCCAACGACCTTGCCCAAATCGCCTCCTGGCAGCGATGGGCCGACTATGCGCGGGGCCACCAGGTGCACAGCCGCGTGCTCGACACAACTGGGGTGGCGGCGTTGATGCCCGGCTCGACCGCGAAATGGACAGGCGGCCTGCACACGCCGAGCGATGGCAAGGCCGAGCCCTCGCGGGCCGCCCCGGCGATTGCGGCTGCCGCCCGTCGACTCGGCGCCCACGTGTTGCAGAACTGTGCAGCCCGCGGCCTGGACATCCAGGGTGGCCGCGTTGCTGGGCTGGTCACCGAGAAGGGCACCATCCGCACCTCCTCGGTCCTGCTCGCCGGCGGTGCCTGGAGCACCCTCTTTTGCCGCCGCCACGGCATCCGCCTGCCGCAGCTTTCGGTGCGCGCCTCCGTTCTGCGCACCACGCCGATCCCACAACTTGCCGCTGCCAACGTGGCCACCCCCGGCTTCTGCATGCGCCGCACCGAGGATGGCGGCTACGTCGTCGCCATGAGCGGAACCGGCACCTTTCCCGTCACGCCCGATACGCTGCGCTACATGTTCGATTTCTGGGCGACCTGGAAGGCCCGCAAGGCCAAGCTGAAGCTGCGCCCTGGCCTTGATTTCCTTGCCCCCTTTGGCGGCAACGCGAACTGGGGGATGGACGCCGAGACGCCGTTCGAGCGCGTCCGCATGCTTGATCCCACACCCGACGATAAACTCCTCACCCGCGGCCTGGTTAGCTTCAAGGAGACCTTCCCTGCCGCCGCTGGCGCGCGGATCGGCCGCACCTGGGGCGGCCTGATCGATGCCACGCCGGATGCGGTCCCGGTGATTGATGCCGTCGCCACCCTACCGGGGTTCTTCATGGCGACCGGGTTTTCCGGTCATGGCTTCGGCCTCGGCCCGGCCGCAGGCCATCTGGCGGCTGATCTGGTGACAGGCGCGACCCCGATCGTCGATCCCACGCCCTTCCGTTACCAACGCATGATCGACGGCAGCCGGCTTGCCCCCGATTCCGGACTCTGACCCCCCGCTACTCCAGGTGCGCGACCTCGCCGTCCGGTTCCACACCGACGGCGGCGTGGTCACCGCCGTAGATGGCCTGTCTTTCTCGCTCAGGCGCGGCGAAACTCTGGCCATCGTCGGCGAGAGCGGCAGCGGCAAGAGCGTCACTGGCCTTGCCATCATGCGCCTGCTGCCCAGTGGCTCCGGCTGCGTCGTCGAGGGCGAGGTGCAGTTCGCCGGCGCCGGGGCTGCCCGCAACCTCCTGCTCCTTGACCCCGAGGCCATGCGGCAGATCCGCGGCGACCGCATCGCCATGGTCTTCCAGGAGCCAATGACCTCGCTGAATCCCGTACACACCATCGGCGACCAGATCGCCGAGCCCTTGGTGCATCACCGTGGCCTGTCGCACCGCGCCGCCCTCGATCGTGCCGCCGAGCTGCTGGAGCGCGTCGGCATTCCCGAACCGCGCCGCCGGCTTGCCAGCTTCCCCCATCAGCTCTCGGGCGGTATGCGCCAGCGTGCCATGATCGCCATGGCCCTGTCCTGTGATCCTGACGTGCTGATTGCCGACGAGCCGACCACTGCGCTCGACGTCACCATCCAGGCCCAGATTCTCGAACTCATTGCCGACCTGCAGCGCCAGAGTGGCATGGCGGTCATCTTCGTTACCCACAATCTTGGCGTCGTCGCCGAAATTGCCGACCGTGTGCTGGTTATGTATGCCGGGCGCGCGATGGAGCAGGCTGCGGTGGCACCGCTCTTCGCCCGGCCCGCGCACCCCTACACCACCGGCCTGCTTGCCTCCGTCCCCCGGCTCGACCAGCGCGGCACCTTGCGCGAGAGCCTGCGCGCGATCCCCGGCAACATGCCCGACCCCACTCGGATGCCGCCTGGCTGTGCATTCCATCCCCGGTGTGTCCACGCCGTCCCCGGGCTATGCGACCAAGCGGTGCCACCTGCCGAGAGCCTCGCCGACGGCAGGGTCGTGCGTTGCGCACGCTGGCGCGCAATCGCGCTATGAGCGAACGCCCCTTGCTTGAAGTCGAAGGCCTTGAGAAGTGGTTCCCCGTGCCAGGTGGTGGCCTGTTCGGCCCGCGGCCGAAACTGCGGGCCCTCGACGGCGTCTCCTTCACCATGCAGCGCGGCGAGGTGCTCGGTGTCGTGGGCGAGAGCGGCAGCGGCAAGACCACGCTGGGACGCGCCGTGCTGCGCCTGCTGGCGCCCAGCGCCGGACGGATCGCCTTCGACGGCACCGACATCACCACCCTCTCGCGCCACCGGATGCGCCCGTTGCGCCCGCGAATGCAGTTGGTGTTCCAGGACCCCTTTGCCTCACTCAACCCACGCATGACCGTGGGCTCCATTATCGCAGCCCCGCTGGTCGTGCAGCACCGGGGCGACCGGGCCGCGCGCGACAAGGCGGTCGCCGATGCGCTCGACCTCGTGGGGCTGCCGGCGCGAGCGGCGCTGCGCTACCCCCACGAATTCTCCGGCGGCCAGCGCCAGCGCATCGGCATCGCCCGCGCTTTGATCCTGCGGCCCGACTTTCTCGTCGCCGACGAACCGGTGTCCGCCCTCGACGTATCCATCCAGGCTCAGGTCGTGAACCTCCTGCTCGAACTGCAGCAGCGCCTTGGCCTCGCCATCATGTTCATCGGCCACGACCTTGCCGTCGTCGGCCACATATCGGACCGGATCGCGGTGATGTATCTCGGTCGGATCGTCGAGATCGGCCCCACCGAGGAGGTGCTCGCCCGCTCCGCGCATCCCTACACCGCCGCCTTGTTTGCCGCCGCCCCGGTGCCCGACCCATCCCGTCGCGGCCATCGCGTCATGCTGGTTGGCGACGTGCCAAGCCCGATCGACCCGCCTTCCGGCTGCGCCTTCCGCACACGCTGCCCTCACGCCACCTCCGCCTGCGCCGTTGCCCGCCCGGCCCTCCGGGAACTATCGCCCGGCCACTCCGTTGCCTGCATCCGGGTGTCGGCCTGATACCAAGCTCGGGCGTCGCCCCACCGCCGAAGTAAAAATCGGCAGGCTGACCAAGCGACAGGATGCTGACTCATACCAAGGCTCGCAAAGCGCGACCCTTGGTATGAGCCTTTTTCCGCGCGCCGCCGCCCGCCAACCCGGCGCGCATACCGAAACCCTGTGATCGCGGAAGGGGCGCGATCACAGGGTTTCGGTATCACTCGCCAGTTAGAGCCTGATGATTTTTGGTGGAATCACCAAAAATCTGAATCAGGCGATCAAACAAAGAGTTAGAGCGGGATGCCTTCGCCTATCAGAAGGCATCCCGCTCTAGGGGTCTACGCAGCGCGGGGGGGGTATGGCGTGACCGAGGGACGGCTGATGCTGGACAGGCGGGATCGCAACCCGCTCACCGGGGCCGAGTTCCCGGTGCCTGCTCTGGCCAATCCCCGGATCACCCGCTTCACCTTACCGCTGCTCACCAACACCGAAATCCGCGCACAGCATCGCACCATTATGGCCGCCATCGGCACCGCCGGCGACGCGCTGTGGATCCCGGACACCGGTCTGACGCTGAGCGAACTCAAGACCCGCCGCCTGTGGGGCGCTGCCGCAAACTCAGGCGACGAGGTCGTCGCCGTGCGGGACCACCCCGCCACCAGCAGCCGCAGCTCCCGCATCGTCGAACGTCTCTGAGGAGAACCCCATGCCCAACGCTGAAGAAGTTGCCTGGCAGATCGCTCTCCACGAAGCCGTCTGCGCCGAACGCTGGAAACACGTGAATTCGCAGTTGTGGCGCATCGAGGCGGTCCTCGTGGTCATCGTCCTTCTCCTGCTGATCGGCGAGGGGGCGGTGATCGACGTGTTGAAGCGGGTGTTGGGTGGCTGATGTCTGCGCGGGGGCGTGGTCGTGTCTAAAGGCACCGCCAAGCATTGGTCGACCCTTTGATCTCAATCGATCACGGAGCCTCCGCGAACGATCGGTTCTGACCAGTCAGAACATCCACCACTCTATCCGTCGACGCGGCGCGACGCGATTGCCGCGCCGTGCGCCAGCGCGGCGAGCTTTGCCCAGGCGATGTCAGGATCGACAACTCCAAAGCCTGCGAACGTCGAGAACCCGCAATCAGTGCCGGCGATCACCCGATCAGCGCCGACGGCATCGATGTAGTGGCCCAGCCGTTGGGCCACGAGTTCGGGATGCTCGACGAAGTTCGTCGTCGAGTCGATGCAGCCGGGGATCAGTATAAGGTCATCGGGCAACTTGGCCTCGCTCCACACCGTCCATTCATGGGCATGGCGCGGGTTGGCCCCTTCGAACAACAGGGCGCCCGGCTTGGCCTTAAGCAATTCCGGCAGCACAGTCTTGAGCGCGACGTCGCGGGTATGTGGGCCTTCATAGTTGCCCCAGCAGATATGCAGGCGAACGCGATCGCGCGGCACATTCCGTAGCGCGCTGTTGAGGGCCTCGATATGGACCGCGACACGCTTGAGGAACCCGGCCTCGTCGAGATCCTTGTACATCATGTGCCGGCCAAGACCGAGATCGGGCGCATCGATCTGCAGGATCAGGCCGGACGCCACGATCGCCTCGTACTCCGCGCGCATGCCCTCTGCGAGGGCGTGCAGATAATCGTCCAATGTGCGGTAGTAATCGGTCGGCTGGAACAGCGCGATCACGCCAGGGCTGGCCGAGTTCATGAAGCCCTCGGCATAGCCGGCCCCCGCCAATCCGGCCTTCATGGCGGCAATGTCCTTGTGTAACGGCTCCAGCGTTTTCACCGTGATCGGGCCGACGCACCGCGGGCGGCGGTATTGCGGGGTCCCGCCGGCCTTGGCAAGGCGTTCGCGGAAACGCGGGAAATCCTCCAGATCCCCCGGTGGATCGCGCGGACTATCGCCCTCGAAGCCGGTCAGGCGGTCCTTGATGTAGGTGGCGTAGGAGATTTTGGAGGTCTCGCCATCGGAGGGAATATCGATCTCCGCCTGCTTCTGGCGCGCGACGATGGCGGCGGTCGCATCGCGCATGATCTGGTCGTAGTCGGTGGAGATGAAGGGCAGCCCCTTCTCGTGGCCAAACAGCAGGTCGGCCACGATGCCCGAGCGCGGCAGGGAGCCGACATGGGTGGTCCGGATCGTGGGCATCGCTCAGGCCGCCTTCGGCTGGGAGAACACGACCGGCCCCGGCGCATCGCCGCCCCGCGTGATAAAGGCGGTGCAGCCGTCCGAGGACGTGGCTCGGAAACCGCGCGGCATTCCAATGGGCGTGGTGAACGTATCGCCCGCGCCCATCATCACGACACCCGAGGGCGTCGTGATTTCCAGCGTGCCGGTGTGGACGAAAACAACCTCCGCCTCCCAGCGACTGTGCAACGCGACGACGGCGCCGGTCCGCATCTTCAGGCAGCGCAGCGTGAAGCCGTGCGCCCACCAGCCGGCAATCGGGCCGCGCGCGAAGCCGTCGCCACTGGCGCGCGTGCCGATCACCGCACATTCCTCAACGCCCGGACCGGCCAACGCCGAGGCGGGATTGCCCTTCAGATCGCGCAGCCGGACCACGCATTGCGCCATCTGCTCGGCGCTGGGCGAGACGATCTTGCGCATCGCCGCGGCATTCGGGGGTTTCTGGAGTTTGGCCCCTGGCGGGACGGTCTCGCCCTTGACCGTATCGATCAGCCGGCCGCCTTCAAGCAGAACCAGGCCGAAGCGCTTGGCGAGATCGAAGACCGGCGGGCTCCAGGTCACCTTCCCCGGGTCGTCGCCGCCGAGCAGGCCGAACAGGAAATCAACGCTACGGCGGCTGCCCAGATTCTCGAAGCCGCGGAACATATGGGTCGGCAGCGAAATCACGTCGCCCGCGCGCAGTTCGATGCTGCCGTCCTCCCCCTCCGGCCCCCACATGAAGCGCCAGCGCCCGCTATGGGCGATGAACACTTCGGCGGTCCGGTGGCTGTGCTGCGAGTTCAGGCAGCCGCCGGGCTGGCGCGCAGCGCCGATGTTGAAGCCGTGCGGCTCGGGGATATGGACATGCTGTGCCGGGTTCTCCGACACGCCGGGGCCGATCAGGGTGAAGTTTTCCTTCGCCTCGGAGCCCGGCGAGCGCGTATCGATGAAGGCATTGCGGCAGGGGCGCAAATCGGCGTAGCGGATCAGGCGGTCTTCGAGCGCGGTCATCGGTCGTCTCCTAACCGGTTTTCAGGATGATCTGTTTCCAGATCGCGGTCTCGTCGATCAGCACATATTCGCGCCGCAGTCCCCAGGGGCCGAATTCGGCGTGGCTGATGCCCATGACATGCACTTCGGCGCCACTCGGCGCGCCGAAGCTGCCCCAGCCATCATGCTTCCCCGTCAACGACCAGCGGACAGCCGCGCGCGGCGACAACTGCGGGTCGTCGCGGCCGATTTGGTGGTGGACGACGAAGTCGGCCGAGGGGAAGGACGCGCGCAGGCCGAGCCAGAACTGATCCGCCGCGGCCGGACCATGCGCGGTGATGCCGCCCGGCAGTTCAAGCTGGGCGGCACGATCATACGCGCGCGGGATGACGGCGAAATCAGCAGCCATGATGCCGGCCAGGATGGCGGCGTAGCGGCGTCCGGTCGGATGGTCGTTGCCAGTTCCATTGTAGCCGCCATCAACGTCGATCGCGGGGGTGAACGGGCGCACGCAGCGCTCAGGCCCGCCCTCGCGGGTGATCTGGTCGGCGGCGAAGGTCTTCGGGTCCCACCCCATCTGGCGGACGATCCCGCCCTGGTCGCGGATCAGCCACTCGTCGTAGATCACGTTCCCGCGTGCCGCGCAGTCCGCGATGATCCGATAGACCAGCCGCGTGCCGGTCGCCTTGCCATAGGCACCGTCGCGCGTGTGCGTCGCCGTCGAGAGCAGGCGGTGCGAGGACAGAAAACCGCCCTCCGCCGCCGGCGACCAGATGCAGTCCTCGCCCAGCAGCGTCCGATCGGGGAATTCGGCCAAGGTCGCCATGGTCGCGGCAATGACGTTCGTGTTGCCGATCAACAGCGATGACGGCGAGCGCACCGGCATGCTCGGCGCGTAGTAGTGATGCAGCGCGGCGATGGTGCGGTCTTCCCAGATCTCCTTGGTGATCCCGTAGATATAGGCGGGGGGGTCCTGCCATTTTGGATCGAAGCCGGTCATGGTCATGGGGGGGGTCTCCGCTGCAACTGTCATGATGCTCTCCTATCCCTTGACCGCGCCTTGGGTGAGGCCTGCGACGAGCTGGCGCTGAAAGGCGACCACCAGCAGGAACAGCGGCGCGGTGATCGATACCGCCGCCGCGATCGCCTCGATCTGGTCGGCGGCGCGGGTGTCGCGGTTGAGGAACTGGGTGATCGCGGGGACCATCGTCATCGATTGCGCATCGAGCAGCAGGGCCGTGACGAGGTAGTCGTTATAGGCGAGCAGAAACGAGAACAGCCCGGTGGTGATCACGCCCGGCCACATCACAGGCATGATGGCGCGGTAGAAGGCGCCGAAATGCGAGCAGCCATCGACGCGGGCGGCTTCGTCCAGCTCGGTCGGGATGTTCTGGAAGAACGAGCGCAGCATCCAGATGGTGAAGGGCTGGTTGATCGAGACGAGCACGATGATGATTGCCATCGGCTGGCCGTAGAGCAAAGGCGGGCTGTCCGCGAACAGTCTGAAAAACCAGCCGCTGGCTGGCGCATTCCACAGCGGCGCGAGCAGTTCGCGGGAATTCAGGAAGGCCGGGATGTAGCCCGCCGCCAGCACGGAATGCGGCAGGGCGCGAAACACCAGCGCGGCGAGCAGCAGCCAGAATGCCAGCCGGCTGCCGGAGCGTGCCAGACCATAGCCCGCAAGCGTGCCGACGCTGAGCGAAACCGTGACCACGCCGCAGGTCACCAGCATCGAATTCGTAAAGTTCCGCGTGAAGCCGTGCTGCACCCAGACGGCGCGGTAATGGTCCAGCGTCATGCCGATCACCGGCGAGGCGAGCCACCCGGCCCCGGGAACCGCCGCCAGCGCCTGATTGGCGCGCAACGAGAGCGTCGGCAGCAGCCACAGCACAACGACGGCCCCCACGACGGCAGCAACGGCGCTCGCGAGGAGCCCGCCGATGACACGGCTCCCGCCGAGGGACAAAGACCCCACGACAGCACCGCGATACCGCCGTGCAAGCCAATACAGTCCAACACCGGTCGCGCCGGCAAGGCCGAAATCGAGCACCGAAAGCCCGCCGCTGGTCCGAAGCGTGACCGGGCCGGCGAGCACGACGAGCGGGTTGGACGACAGCGCATCCACCGGTGCGCGGAACGACATCACGGTGATCCACACCAGCGGGAACATCGCCACCACGCACCAGCCGACCAGGAACACCGCCACCACGGCCTTGAGGCCGAAGGACAGGCGCAGCGCTGCGGGGCCTTCCGGTTGCATGCTCATCCGCGGGGCTTGTGGTCGCGCCAAACGCGGACCACCAGGGGGATCAACAGGATCACGATGCCGATCATGGTCAGCATCGATGAGGCGGACGCTCGGGTGATCGAGCGGTTGCCGGTCTCGTCGGGCATCAGGAAGCTGAATGTCAGCCACTGCAACGATATCCGGTGCGCCTGGCTGGTGAAGCCCACGACCTCCTCGAACACCCGGTAGGCATCCATCAGATGGATCAATGCGACGAAGACCACGAGCGGCATCAGATGCGGAATGACGACGTAGCGCAGCCGGGCGAAGCGGGAGGCGCCGTCGATAATCGCCGATTCCATCGCGTCCCGATCGAGCGTCTGCAAGCCGGCATAGAAGATGATGAAGGCGAAGGGCGCGACATGCCAGACACGATAGAGCAGCATCAGGATTTCAATCGTCCAGCCCTGGGCGAACAGGGAAATGTCGCTCTGGAGCAACAATCGCAGCCCTGCGGTGAGGATACCATCGCCCACGAACAGCCAGCGGATCGCCAGCGCGCCGATCACGGGGGTGACGATGAACGGCAACAGGGAAACAAACACCAGCGGTCCGCGGACTGCGCGCAGCGAGCTGTTCACCGCCAGCGCGATCACCAGCCCCAACCCGATCACGAGCGGCAGGGTCAGCACCGTGAAGGTCAGAGTGAAGCGCAGCGCGCGCCAGAAATCGATCGCCATGACCACATCGTAGCCGCCGCCGCCGGGGGCGAATGCGCCGGCCAACTGGTCGAGCCGCAGCACCAGGCGGTAGGCATCCAAGCCCGAGAACACCGTCTCCGACATCTGCTTGCCGGACGGATCGAGCTTCACCTGGGAGCGCATGGTCGTCGTGCAGGTCTGTGCCAGAAAGCCCGGCGTGCAGGTTTCCACGCTGATCTGTTCGCGCACCAGCGTGGTCGCATACAGGCTCTGCACGGCCACCAGGACCAGCGGCAAGGCGATGAACACGAGCATCAGCACCGCCGAGGGTGCGACGAACAGCGCGAGGGTGCGGGGCTTCATGCGGGCTTCAGCATCTGATGGCTGGCTGATGGCTGGCGCCGGACCGCAGGGTCCGGCGCCCCTCCTTTGCCTACTTCACCAGCCCTTGCTCCTTGGCACGCAGCAGATAGTTCGCCTCCATGTCGATCAGCGTCTTCTCGGCGGTCTTCTTGCCGGTCATGAAGTCTGCCACGCTCTCGCCGGCGGCGGCCGAGACGAGGCCCATGGCGCTGGTCGAGGGGTAGTTGGGCGCGCCGGCCATGGCGGAGGCGATCGCACCCACAGCCGACCGGCCGGGGGTGTAGCCCTTGATCAGCCAGACCGCGGTGTTGTTGTTGGCCTTCACCATCTCCTCGTCGATGCCCTCCATGGCGACGCGGAAGGCGGCCTCGGCCTCCGCATCGGTGATGTTCTTGGCGATCACAAAGCCGTCCCACCACAGCGTCGTCGCGGGCTTGCCGCCCTTCATCGCAGCGGGTGCCGCGGCCATGACGACCTTGCCGACGACCTGGCTTTCCGCAGCGCTCTCCAGCGAGCCGGCG
The DNA here is from genome assembly GCA_947447625.1 of Rhodospirillales bacterium. GTDB lineage: Bacteria > Pseudomonadota > Alphaproteobacteria > Acetobacterales > Acetobacteraceae > CAIYPH01. The sequence goes on from CANFKS010000042.1 coordinate 14,281, forward strand.
CGCGAGGCCCAGAGATTGGACATCGCAATCTTGCTTTGCTGGAACTGGCGGGCAACGAAGGTCGATTCCGAGGTGAGGAATTCCGGGTCCATATAGGCGCTGATCGCCTTCATCATGGTCAGCGCCTTCACGCCCGCTTCGGTATTGAACGAGGGCGTGTTGTCGGCCTTCACGGGAACCCCGCCGAAGCCGAGGAACATGTTGATGAATTCCTGGCTGATGTCGAAGCCAGGCTTCATGGTGGCGCCGAGCGGATACTGCACCTTGCCCGACGCCTTGATCCTGGCCGAGGCATCAAGCACTTCGTCCCATGTCGTCGGCACGGGGATGGCAAGTTCCTTCAGAAGGTCTTCGCGATACATGAAGTGTTGGGTGTTCACCATCATCGCGACGGCCATGATCTTGCCGTCGACGCGGATCAACTGGTTTGGCGTAAGCTGCTGGCCGTACTTGGCCACCAGATCGTCGAGCGGGCGGATCGTGCCGGCATTCAGCAGCGGCACGATGGTGTTATTCGCCACGCCGCCAATCTGATACAGAGCGGGATTGGCGGCAAACGCGGTCGGTTGCTTGCGGCGAAATTCCTGGTCGAGTTCAGACTGGACATTGCCACATTCTGCCCACGCGGCAGTAACCGCTTTCCAGGCGTCGAAGCCGGCCGACAGCGTTTTCAGCGCGACCGTGTTGCGATAGGCGCAGGCGGCGCTGGCCTGTCCCGTGATACCGGTGGCAATGCCGGTGGTGAGGAGCGTGGCGAGAAGCAGTCGCTGAAGCATGGTGGCTCTCCCTTGTGGTGAGATGGAGTGGGGTATCAGTCGATGGCCGATGGGAGCCGCTCGCCCGTTACGAGGTCAAACAGGTGGCAGGCCGCTGCAGGTACCGCGAAGGCAATCGGCGCGCCGATGATACCGCGGAACAGTTTTGGCGTCTTTAAGGTGACCATGGCCGCGCCCAACCTGACAGTCACCAACGTGACGTCGCCGAGCAGTTCGACGGTGAAGATGGGCGCTGCCACTGATGCGTCGGCGGGCGCTGAAAGTGTTGCGTCCTCGGCTCGGAAGCCAAGCACGATCGGGCCGATGGCGTGTTGCGTCAGTCCGGCGATGGATACGCCCGGCGCCGTGAACACGCCACCAGCGATGGCGCCTTCTATAAGATTCATCGCCGGTGAGCCGATGAAGCCGGCCACGAACAGATTGGCCGGGCGGTCGTAGATCTCGATGGGCGCACCGACCTGCTGGATGGCGCCGCGATCCATCACCACCACGCGGTCGGCCAAGGTCATGGCTTCTATTTGGTCGTGGGTAACGTAGACAGTCGTGACCTGAAGCTCGTGTTGCAGGTTCTTGATCTGCGCCCGCGTGGAAACGCGCAACTTGGCGTCGAGATTGGACAACGGTTCATCCATCAGAAACACCGCCGGCTCGCGAACAATTGCGCGCGCCAGGGCCACGCGCTGGCGCTGGCCGCCCGACAACTCGCGCGGCCGACGGGCGAGCAGGTCGCCGAGTTCAACCATACCGGCAGCCCTGCGCACCCGAGCGTCATGGGTGGCGCGATCGACGCGGCGCACTTTCAGCGGGAAGCGGATATTCTCGTAGACAGACAGGTTCGGATAGAGGCCGTAGTTCTGGAACACCATCGCGACATCCCGGTCTTTCGGCTCAAGTGCGTTGACAACGCGCCCGCCGATCAGGATTTCGCCTTCCGACGGATCTTCGAGGCCGGCGATCATACGCATCGTTGTCGTCTTGCCGCAGCCGGAGGGGCCGAGGAAGACGATGAACTCGCGGTCGGCTATCTCGAGGTCAACCGCGCGCACCGCGACGAACGAACCCCATCGCTTGGTTACGCCGCGCAGCGTCACCTGGACCATGCGGCACGATCCCCCCTTTAAGCGGTCTGCCAACGGCAGAATCAAGTCCGCGTCCGGCACAATACCAGAGCATAGTCCTTTACGTTGACAGACGCCGACTACGTATGCAAGACGCCTTTCAGCTGTATTTGCTCGAAAGGAGCGACGAAAATGCAGGGTTTGACCGACATCCTCGCCAGCAAGCGCTTTGTTGCCGCTGCCATGGCACGCATCGCCGAGGCGACGTCGGCGACACTCGATGCTGCGCTCGCCGCCGCCTATCATCCCGACGCCGCCTGGCGCGGTTCGCACCCGCTGAACGAGATGACTGGCATCGCGGCCATCGCGGAGCAGGTCTGGCGCCCTCTGCTCGCGGCCTTCCCGGACCTTGAGCGGCGTGACACGATCCTGATCGGCGGCAGCTACAACGGCGGCGAACTGGTCGGCGCTGTCGGCCATTATTGCGGCACGTTCCGGCGAGACTGGCTGACCATTCCCGCCACGGGGCGGCCGATTGCCATTCGCTATGGCGAAATCCATCGCCTCGAAGGTGGCAAGATCGTCCAGAGCACCGTGCTGATCGACGTGCTCGACGTCATCCGCCAGGCCGGCTTCTGGCCGATTGGGCCGAGCCTTGGCACCGAGATGCAATGGCCCTGCCCGATCACCGCCGACGGGGTGGTGCTGATCGCGCAGGACCCAGCGCTCTCGGCGGTGAACTTCACGCAGATGCGCCGGATGCAGGCGGCGCTGGGGGACCACGGGGACTGGCGAACGATGGGGCGCGATGCGTTTCTCGTACCGTCGCAAGTTGCCGACTGGCATCCACGGATGATGTGGTACGGCCCTTGCGGTATCGGCACGACGCGGGGAATGCAGGGGTTTGTGGACTATCATCGGCTGCCATGGCGCACCGCTTTCCACAACACCGTCGGCAGCCAGCACTATGTCCGTCTCGCCGACGGCGCCTACACGGCCACAGGCGGCTGGCCGAGCGTGACGGCAGATCATCTCGGGCCAGGCTTCCTCGGCATCGGGCCAACCGGGCGTAAGATTTCGATGCGGGTGATGGATTTCTATTTGCATCACGAAGGGCTCATCCGGGAGAACTGGGTGCCGATCGATATTATCGACATGTTGCGCCAGATGGATGTCGACGTGTTTGCCCGCATGCAAAGCCTGTTTCGGCGGGGCCGCTGAGCCTATCCGGTGCGCGCCGAACCGCGTACCACAAGACGGCAGGGCAGCACGGCGGCGCGTTTGCAGACCACGCGGTTTTCGACCTGCTCAAGCAGGATCGACACGGTCGCGTCCACCATGTCGGCAGCGGGTTGCGCGACGGTGGTAAGGGCGTAGCCGGCCCAACTGGCCTCGGGCACGTCGTCGTAACCGACGATCGATATGTCCTCGGGAATGCGCAGACCGAAAGCGCCGCGCAGGATGTCCATCACGGCGAAGGCCATGTGATCGTTGGCAACGAAGATCGCATCGGGCTTGGCCGTATCGGTAAAGAGTTGCCGGATTGCATCGCCCGCGCCGTCGAAGCGGTAGCCGCCGACGGCGCGGGCGAAGATTGTTACGCCGCATTCGGTGAGGCCTTTGTAGAAGCCGGCCTCGCGGTCGTGGCTGGTCGAGGAGTCTTCCTGGCCGGCGATGAAGGCAATCCGCTGGTGGCCGCCGGCGACGAGAAAATGGGCGACTTGCCGCCCCCCTTCGATGTTGTCGGAGGTGACGCTGCTGGCTGGCAGCGATGGCACGTAGCGGTTAAACAGGACGACAGGCGTGCCGGTGCGAGCGCATTCGCGTGCCAGGCTGGACGACAGGGTGGCTGACGCCATCACGATGCCCTCCACTTGATACTGCAACATCTTCTGCACGACGGAGTCCTGGTTGCCCGGGTCCGTCATGAACAGCAGCACGTGGTAGTCGCGCGCCTGCAATGCGCGGGAGAGCTGTTCGAGGACCAGCGGGTAGAAATGATTATCGAGATAGGCGACCAGTAGGGCGATCAGCCGGGACCGGCCGCTGATCATGGCGCGTGCAAGCGCGTTCGGCCGGTACCCCAGCTGCGAGGCGGCGGCGAGCACGCGGGTGCGCATGTCATCCGACACGCTGCTCGTTGGCGAAAACGTCCGGCTCACCGCCGATTGCGAAACCTTCGCCAGCCTTGCTACATCGGCCGACGTTGCTGCGATTCGGTTCATATCACTTTACGGGCAAAAGTTTTTTGCTTTTTTTGTAAAATGACGAGCTCTTTATAAGCTCGCCGATGCACGCATTGCACCGAGCTTGATCTGGGTCAGCATGGCCATTTCGTCGAAAACGTCCCACTGCTCGACAATGCGATTGTTGACTATGTGGTAGTGCGAAATACCGAGAAGAAAGATGCGGTGCCCAGTCGGCGGGCCCATCATGGCGTGGCCGAGATGATGGCCTTCGATGATCCAGCGAACTGCAATTTTCTCGCCACCCTCCTCGGACGCGACCGAACAGATGTGCTGGGGTATGTAGGCGCAGTCGGGCATGGTCGCGATCAGTTGCAGTGTGCGGTTGAGCACGGCGGCCCGGCCGTAGAGGTTGCGCAGGTTGCTGCCGTGATAGAGGACGTTGGCCGCGTAGCGCCGGTCGATCTCGCCGAGCATGCGGTGGTTGAAGAGGGCGTGCAGCCAGCGGAGCAGGTCGGCTTCATGATCGGTGTGGGCGATCGAGAGGTCGGCCGCTTCCTCCGGTGGATATTGGCCGATCAGGCGGCGGTTCTCGCCGAAGTCGAGGAGGCTCTGACCGCGGTCATGCATCTCGCGGGCAGTGGCGTCGGCGATCGGATTAGGATCGAGGCCGAGCTGGCGGATCAAGCCCATGCCGTCGGAGACAATCCATTCGCGGTAGATGCGATTTTCAAAAATCATGCAGTCGGCAATGGTGCGGGTGTTGAAGCTGCGGCCGGTGGGTCTGCCGTAGGCGCTGTCCTGCGTGTGGCGACCGGCGCCGGTTACGAGGTGGGAGGTATAGAAGCCATCGACGTCGTTGCCGCGCCAGATGACTTGCGTCGCCATGCCGCGCCGTTCGGGAAAAGCGGCGAGCCGGTCGATGGTGTCGCGGACGATTTCTTCGCGACTGTGCACCGATTTGAGGTTGTAGTATACGTCGGAGTTGTGGGTGTAGTGGCTGTAGATCAGACCGATATCGCGCTCGTCCCATATGCGATGGGTGCAGCGGACGATGTAGTCGACGATGTCCGTATAGCAAGCATCGAAGCCGCGCAGGCTTTGAACTCGTGGGCGGTCGGTGGGGGCGAGATCGGTGAAGTCGCGGCGTTCCACCTGCAGCACAGATTGGGATTCGCTATGGATTAGAGAGGCCCTAAGAAGGGGTGGGGTGATTTTCGCGGCGCTGTCATCGTCGGACATGGTGGTTCCTTCATTCACGCGTCGGCAAACTATCATTTTCCCGCCGATCAGGCCAAATTCTCCACCTGCCAAAAGAACCAGGCAATATCACCATCGAGGAATGCCGCGATAACACAACCCGCCATGCGCTCGAACTGGAGGGTGCTGCTCGGCGCCAGGAAAGGGAGCCCAGGAAATCTCGACAGTCAAATGAGTGGCGCGCGCGTCCATGATTAAGCAAGCTTGCTGATGAAGAGGATCGACGAACATCACACTGTCTCGCCGCAATCACACGCCAGCCCTCAAGGCGCAAGTTGCCCTATCGACCGTCAGGGGCCGCAAGCTGCAGCGCCAGTTCGCCCTCCGTTCCCAGACCGACACCACCACCCTTCTGCGCATCCGCTCTCTGGCGGTGTCGTGGGGGTTGGAAAGCGCAGGAGTCCTGCGGTTTTGCACGGACAGCCTGAGGCTCTGAGATCGCAACGAACGCCGAAATCTCTCTCCGGAGGGCCGATTCTCTCCGCAGCCTGGGACGAGGGGTGTTTTAGTCTCAGGCCGTACTGCCTTGAAATATATCGAATTATCGGTGCAATATCGCACCGTAAAGTGCAGTCCCGTTTGGGTGGGTTGGGGAATCGGGAGCGAATCTTTGGTCCCAGGTCGAGAGGTGATCGGGGAGCGTCAGGCCGAAGACCGTGCTCCACGTCCAGATCCAGGGCAGGATTCGCCTGCTTGTGCGAAACGGCGACTACGGGCATTCGGTTGGTGGGCTGTTCCACATATGCCCCGCGCTCTCATCCGGATTGACGGATCTTCTCACGAAAATTGTCGCGCCATACCCATGCTCGGCGCGCTCTGGTCGAGGCTGGCCGTGAGCTATTTGCGCGCACCGAAATTGCCGGAGGGGCCGGGCCACATGTCATATCCGTTTTGGTCGCGACGATGAGTTCGTCGCAGCGGGCGGCGACGATAGTGGCCAGCACGCGGCAGAACATGTCTTCGGCCAATCCCGGGGGCGGACAGTCGTTGATGGCCAGGTCAAAATGAGTCACCCCGCGATCGAATGCACGACGGATGATGGCGCGGCCGGTTTCGTAGGCAGCCGCTCCCCCGAAATTCTGCCACAGATCGAGCGAGATCGACGGCAGCACGATGCCGCTGGCGCCGCAGCGGCGAAACGGGGGCGCCGTCGCAGCGCGCGGGCGAACAGAACGAGGGCACCGGGCAGTCTCCGGTTATTCGCGGTAGTCGGGGTCGATTGCATCGCGCAGGGCGTCGCCGACAATGTTGAATGCAAGCACGCACAAGGTCAGCGTCAGCCCGGTGGTGACGATCGGCCAGGGTGAGCCGAGGATGTTGGTCAGCCCGTCGCGGATGATGTTGCCCCAGGAGGGTTGTGGCGGTTGCACGCCGAGGCCGATGAAGGAGAGCGTGGCCTCGATGCGGATGGCGGTGGCGATCCACAGCGTGCCGACCACGATCATCGGACCCGCGATATTGGGCAGGACATGGCGAATGACGATGCGGATCGGCCGCTGGCCAGAGGCGAAGGCCGCCTCGACATAGAGTTGTTCGCGCACCGAGAGGGTGGCGGCACGGGCGACGCGGATGAAGCGGGGCAGGAACGCGAAGGCTACGGCGGCGATGAGGTTGCCGAAGCCGGGGCCGAGGGCAGCGGCAAATAGGATGCCGAGGAGCAGCGAGGGGAAGGCCATCAACAGATCCGCCACGCGCCCGGCGATACGGTCGAACCAGCCGCCGTAGAACCCGGCGATGGCGCCGACCACGGTGCCGATGAGGCCGGATATCAGCGGGGCGGCGAGGCCGAGCAGGAGGGACCAGCGGGTGCCGAGCAGGACGCGGGCAAAGACATCCCGCCCGTAGCGGTCGGTGCCGAACCAGTGTTCGGCCGAGGGCGGCTTGAGGCGGATGATGAAGCTTTGCGTCAGCGGGTCCTGCGGCAACATCCACGGGGCGAACAGCGCAACCGCGATGAACATCGCGCAGATCGCCATGAAGAAACGGGTGACGGGATGGCGCATCAGCCAGGGCTCTCCATCAGCCGGGGCTCTGCATCAGCCGGGGCCCTGGATGCGCGGGTCGATGGCGGCGTACATCAGGTCCATGGTGAGGTTCACAGCGACCACGAAGAAGGCGAACACCACCAGCCCGGCCTGTACTACGGGGTAGTCCCGCGCCAGGATGCCGCTGACCAGCATGGTGCCGAGGCCCGGCCGGGCGAACACCAGTTCGATCGAGATCGAGCCGGACAGCATGGTGAGGATGTAGAGGCCAAAGCCGGTCACCACCGGGATCAGCGCGTTGCGCAGGGCGCTGTGCCAGACCACCTGGCGTTCGGGGATGCCGGCGGCGCGGGCGGTGCGGATGTAGTCGCGCTTGAGCACTTCGAGCAGCGAGGACCGGGCGAGGCGGGCGGTGAAGGCGGCCATCACCAGGCCGAGGGTGATGGCCGGCAGCACCAGGTGATGCAGCCGGTCGAGCGGGGCGCCGCCGCCGCCCATGATAGGGAAAAGGTCGAGTCGCAGCGCGAATACGATCAGCAAGAGGGCGCCGAGGTAGAATTCGGGCATGCACAACCCGATCAGCGACACGGCACGGGCGGCATAGTCGGCTGCACGTCCGCGCTGCGTCGCCGCGATCACGCCGGCGGGAATGCCGATGGCTGCCCCCACCAGCATGGCCGCGGTCGCCAGTTCGATGGTGAACGGCAGTGCGGCTGCGAGCAGTCCACCGATCGGTTCGTCGGTGCGGAAGGATCGGCCGAAATCGAGCCGCGCCATGTCCCACAGGAAGTGGCCGTACTGCAGCACAAGCGGGTCGTCTAGCCCCATGAGGGCACGGAAGGCGGCGAGTTGGTCGGACGTCGCCTGATCCCCCAGCGCCGCCATAGCCGGGTCGCCGGGCAGGACCCGCATGGCGAAAAAGACCAGCGTCAGCACCAGCCATATGGTCAAGCCGGCATCGATCGCGCGGCTGGCGACATAGCGTTGCATCAGGCGACGAAGCGGGCGCGAGCCAAGGTGAAGTAGGCGTAGCTCGCGTTGATCTTGTAGCCGAGATCCAGCCGCGGGTTGCGCGCAAACACCCAATGCAGCGAGAGGGCGTTGAAGGCCGGCATGTCGCGCAGGATCTTTACCTCGGCCTCCCGCGTGAGGGCCTGTCGGCGCTCAAGGTCGGGCTCGTCGAGGATGCGGGCCAGCACGTCGTCGATCCCCGGCATCGCCGCGCCGTAATGGCTGTAGTTGCGCCCGCCCTTGCCGTCCTTGCGCACTTCGTTGGCGCTGGAGAAATAGGTTTGCAGCAGCGATGTCCCGACGGGTGCTGTGGTCTCGGAGTTCATCCCGAAGATATTCTGATCGCGCAGATTGTCGGTATGGTAGGCGGTATGATCGACGGTGCGGAGCTGCATGTCGATCCCGACGGTCCGCAACATCTCCTGGATCATGATCATCACGGCCTGGTAATCCTCGCGCTGCGAGATATAGGTCTCGAAACTGAGCCCCTTGGGGAAGCCGGCCTCGGCCAGAAGCTGCTTCGCCTTCGTGGGATTATAGTCGTATTGCAGGTCATCCGGCACTTGCCCCTGCTGAAAGGCGCCGGGATATTCGGGCGGATTGATCGCCCAGATATCGCCGTAGAGTTCACCGTAGGCCTGCTGGAACACCCTGCGGTCGATGGCAAAGCGAATGGCCCTGCGGACGCGGATGTCATCGAAGGGTTTACGCGTCAGGTTGAAGGCGATGATGTTCTGGCTGCCCGGACGGGTGAAATCGAACGCCGCCTTGGGCGCCTGGCCGCGGACCTCATCGAGCCAGCCGGGCAGGCGGATGCCCTCGATGATGTCGAGCTGGCCCTTGAGGAAGCCGAGGGTGCGGGCGGTCGAGTCGGGGACGTAGCGGAATTCGATGCCGGCAACCTTGGGCTTCAGGCCGTGGTAGTCGGCGAATGGCTTGAGCACCACGCCGCGCTCATTGTCATAGCTCTCGTATTCGAACGGGCCGCTGCCAATGGGGGTGCGCCGGAAACCCTGGCCGAGCTTCTCGACCGCTTTGCGGCTGACCACCAAGGCGCCGCGGGCGATCAGGCTGGTGGCGTGGAACGTCGGGTCGGGCCGCTTGAGCAAAATTCGCAGGCGGTACTTATCGAGCACCGCGATCTCGTCGACACCTTGGTAGAATACCCGGTATTGCGAGCCGCCAGTGGGATCGCGCAGGCGTTCGAGGGTAAACTTGGCGTCATCCGCCGTCACCTCGCCGTAGCCCTTGTGGAACATCATGCCCTCGCGGAGCTTGAGCGTGATGGTGCGGCTGTCCTTGCTCATCTCCCAGGCTTCAGCCGCCTCGCCGACGAGGCCCTTGGGATCGAGGTCGAACGTCCCATAGGGCGGATCGGTGAAGGCATCGAAAATCTGCCGGGTGACATCATTGTCCGCACCCTGGACCCCGATGGCCGGATCGAGGGAGGCCGGCTTCTCCACCGAGAGACCGAAGCGGATGGTGTTGTCCGATACCCCGGCGAAGGCTGGAGCGGCCGACAATGCCGCCCCGGCAAGCCCGGCGCGGAGCATGTCGCGACGTGTGCTGGTCATGGTGACTTCCCTTCTCGCCGGTTCAGCCGATGTCGAGCCGCCGGCTGGCGACTTCGGCGTCGACGAGGTCGAGCCCGAGGCCGGGAGCGTTCGGCACATGAAACAGGCCGTCGACCGGACGCGGCGGGTTGGCGAACACCGGATGGCGTCGGTTCGAGGGGTCATCGAGCTCGACCGGCTTGGTCGCCTGCAACTGTGCCGCCACCACATGCATGTTGGCCATATGTCCTATCGTCGGCTGCGTCTGGTGCGGCACCAGCTCGACGCCGTGGGCCTGGCACAGCGCGGCGCAGCGCATGAGCCCGGTGATGCCGCCCATTTTGACGATATCCGGCTGCACCATCGTCACCCCGGCCTCGATCAGGTCACGCACACCGGCGATGGTGTAGGTCTGCTCACCGGCTGACACGGTGATGTCGAGCCGGCGGGCCACCTCGCCCATTTCCCGGATATGGTAGTGCTGCACCGGTTCCTCGAACCACCAGAAGCCAAGTTCTTCAAGGGCGCGCCCGACGCGGATGGCGCCCCCGGTGGACAGGCCGTTGTTGGCATCGAAGGCGAGCGGGAAATCGTCGCCCACCAGTTTGCGCACCGCGCGCGCCTTGGCGATGTCGCCCGTGATGTCGGTGTCCGGCTTCGTGCGGTCATTGTCGAAACGGATCTTGATCGCGGATGGCTTGTCCTTCAGGCGGTCCTCGACCACGCGCAGGACCTCGTCCACCGTGCGGGCGCCGTTGCCGCCGATGGACGCGTAGAACGGCAGTTCCGTGCGCCAGGCACCGCCGAGCAGCTTATAGATGGGTTGCCCGAGCAACTTGCCCTTGAGATCCCACAACGCGATGTCGAGAGCCGCCAGGGCGCCGCCGAGGGCGCCCTCGGGCCCGAGTTTCACCAGTTTGTGGATCAGCCGGTCATGGATCACCGAATGATCGAGCGGGTCGGCGCCGATAATGGCGCCAGCGATGTGGTGCTTGAGGATAATCAGGGAGGCAAGCCCGCCGGCCATCGGCGAGGCCTCGCCGATGCCGACCATGCCGTTGTCGGCATGCACGCGCAGGAAGGCGCCGCGCTTCTCGGGGGCGTCCCCCTTGGTCCATTCGATCTGGAAGGCTTCGATACCGGTGATTTTCATGGAGTTTGGTTTCCCTGGTTCGCGATGCCGTTCTCGGCCATTTGCAACATGAATTCGCTGTAGCGCCCGCGCCGCTCCCCGCCCCAGGCCTCGTAGGCCAGCATGATCGGGCGGTGGCGCTCCTCGGAGAGATTGAGGCTCGGCGGGAACAGCCAGACATCCGCGTCGCGTTTGAGCGCCGTCACGTCCCATTCCGGGCTGAGCGGCCGCGGTGCGATGGGCTGGGCGAACAGCAGACGATGGGCGTTGCCGTACCGGATCGCACGCAGGTCGGCCTCGGTCGGGTCGAGGCGCAGCACCCAGTCGAGGGTGGCGCGATAGGTCTCGTCGCGCCACAGCGCCACTGGCCACTCGCTGCCCCACAGCACCCGCCCCCAGCCGATCCGCGCCACCACCGCCGCGGCCCAGGCCTCCAGCGGCGTGTGGTTGAGGGCGCCATGGCGGGTGAAGGCGACATGGAAGCGAGGATGATCGAAGAGCTGGCTGACGCCCGGATCCGCGCGCAGAAGCACCGGATCGGCCGGCCCGGCGAAATGGCCGGCGAGCACGAAACTATCCGGAAAGTCGCGAAGGAAATCGGCCAACGGCTCAGCCGCCACCCCCAATCCGTGCTCGCCCACCACCAGCGGGAACGCGCCGGCCTCCCCCAGGATGCCGAGCACATCGGGGTTCGCCGCAATAAATGCGGCGGGCAGGCGGATGCCAGAAAACCCGCTGGTGAGTTGGGCCCGAATCGACGCGCGCACATGCTCGGGCGTGCGCCCGACCGGCATGCCGACGGCTCGGAAGCGATCGGGATACGCCACCAGGGCACGCGAGATCTCCAGCAGATCGGGGCAGGTCTCGGCGGTGCTGAGCAGGGCGGCGGAGACATTTTCCCGGTCCATCAGGCGCAGCATGTCCTCCAGCGCGAGGAAGCGCGGCAGGGCGACATGGGCGTAGGCGTCGATGATGGGCATCATACGGAGACCTTTGCCCGGCGTGCCTGGGCGATGCGTTCGGGTTTGGGTGTCCATGTATCAAGCAGGCGGTTGACTGCGACGATGGCAGCCTCGGGGTCATGGGCCCGGATCGCCGCCAGCACCGCGGCGTGGTACGGCAGCGACATGGCCTGCCCCGCCACCACGCGTTCGGTGTCGTTGACCGCGTTGCCGTAGATCCCGATCACGATGACATCGATCAAACGGGCCAGGATGAAGTTATGCGTCGCCTCGAATATCGCGGCATGGAAGGCCCGGTCGGCCTCGGAATGTGCGACCGGATCACCGATGGTGGCGCACATCGCGGCGTAGGCGGCGGCGATGCGTTCAACCTCGTCGGGGGTCGAGTATTGCGCGGCACGGGCGGCGGCGGCGGGCTCGAGCACGCGGCGTACGTCGCGCAGTGCGTCCAGCACCGCCTGGCTCGGGCCGGTTTCGTAGTACCACACCATGACGTCGGGGTCGGTATGGTTCCAGTGCTTCTGGTCCCGCACTCGTGTGCCGGTCTTGGGCCGGATTTCAAGGAGACCCTTGGATGCCAGCGTCTTCATCGCCTCGCGGAAGGTGGTGCGGCTCACCTTGAAGCGGGCCACCAGATCATCCTCGTTCGGTAATGTCTCGCCGACCGCGAACGCACCGCCGACAATGCGTCGGCCGATGTCGTGCACCAGCATACCGAACACCCCGCGCCGCGGCGTGGAGCCGTAGCGGCGGACGAAATCATCGAAAGGCGAGGAGACCAGCACCGTTTCGCGTTATCCCTTGGGTTGTCATACACCCCGGTTCGAGTGCCCATAGATGTTTTCATACGATGATTGACAAGGCAACCCACGCCAACGAATGATTGCTCCCAGCAAGGCGGCACAGCCTGCGGCAATAGGTGGAGGATCGGCCCATGGACACCAGACAGCCCCGGCTTGGCGGCTCGGTTGCGCGTCGCGCGGTGCTCGCCGGCGCCCTTGCTGCCCTTCCCTTCGCGTCCCGCGCCGCGCCACCGCCGCCGCCCGTCCAGCCATTCACGCTGCGCTTCGCCACCAACTACGCGGGCGTCCACCCGATGGCCAAGGTGGTCCGCGGCCTGATCGACATCTTCATGAAGGACTACCCGACCATCACGGTCGCGGTCGAGGAAACCCCGGGCAACGACCATCAAACCAAGATCAAGCTCGACGCCAGTTCCGACCGGATGCCGGACGTCTTCAACTACTGGCGCCTCGACCCCGGCTTCGGCCTCGACCAGATCGCCCGTGCCGGCAAGGTCGCCGATCTCACCGAATGGACCAGGTCCGACCCGGCATTCCAGAACCTTTTCGATGACTATTCATGGAAAACCGCATCGCTCGACGGCAAGACCTATGGCGTGCCGGCGATCATGTTCTACGTCGAATTCCTCGCCAACCGGGCAGTGTTCGCCCGCGCCGGGGTGCCGCTGCCCACCGACTGGAACAGCCTGCTCGCCGCGGTCCGCGCGCTCAAGGCCAAGGGCGAACTGCCCTGGGCCATCTCGATCGGCAACGACAGCCAGGGCGGCCGGATCTACAACTATGTGGTCAACCGCATGGTCGGCAATCCGCGGGCGCTGCGCATGCATTCGGGCCAGGAGCCCATCAACGTGCCCGAAATGGTCGCAGCCGCGACCATGCTGCGGGACCTGGTGGTCGGTTTCACCCCGTCCGACGCCATCTCCATCAACAACGACGCGGTCTACGCCAAATACGTCAACACCGGCCGTGGCGCCCTGATGATCGACGGCTCCTGGATCACGCCCACCATCAAGCCGGAGGTGTTGGAGAACATCGACGTGCTGCCCTTCCCGCTGCTCCCCGGCGGTGCGCAGACCGAGCGCAATGTCGAGCGGGACCTGACCTCGCTGTGGTACGCCGGCGCCAAGCCGATGCGCGACGACGCCCGCCGGCCCTACATCCAGGAACTCATCCGCCGGCTGTCCTCACGCGAGGCCGAGAAGCGCTACGCCGAGGACGCCAAGCAGCAAATCCCGGCCCTCGGCGTCAATGTCGACGAGACCAAGTATGGCCGGGTGGCACTTGCCGCCCAGACCATGGCGCTCTCGGTGCCGGCGAATAAATGGATCCCCTCGGTACTGAAGCCGACGCAGCGCTCGAAGTTCGAGCCCCTGCTCGGCGAATTCCTCTCCGGCGACCACACGCCCGAGGCCTTTGTCGCCCGCCTCGCCGCCATTTTCGGCACCTGAACGGCGCGGATGGGAACGCTGCGATTCCGACCGGGGGTGTTGCTTTTCATGCTGCCCGCGGTCCTGTTGTACGGTGTGTTCTTTCTCCTCCCCTTCGCCCGCACGGTGGCGGCCAGCGTCTACGAGTGGAACGGGATGGACGAGGCGGTGTTCGTCGGCTTAGGCAACTATGCCGAATTGGCGCGCGATGTCTTGTTCCGCACCGGCTTCGCCCGCGTCGGCCTGTGGGCGGCGGCGGCGGTGCTGCTGAAGGTCGGCATCGCGCTGCTGCTGGCGACGGCGCTCCGGGAGCGCATCCCCGGCAGCCGCTTTTTCGAGGGTGCGTTCTTCGTCCCGGTGGTGATTTCATCGGCCGCCATCAGCCTTTTGTTCATCCTGCTATATGACCCCGATATCGGTCTGGTGAACGCGGCCCTGCGCGCCATCGGCCTCGGCGACTACGCCCGCGCCTGGCTCGCCGATCGCAACACCGCGCTCTACGCCGTGATCGCGGTGCCGATCTGGCACACCATCGGCTACTTCTTCGTGATCCTGCTTGCCGCCCAGCGCGATATCCCGCGCGAATTCTACGAGGCCGCCCGCATCGATGGCGCCGGCGCCCGCGCCACCTTCACCCACATCACCGTGCCCTCGTTATGGCCGGTGCTGACGGTGTGCGCGGTGCTCGCCGTGACCGCCGCGTTGAAAAGCTTCGACTATGTCTTCGTGATGACCCGCGGCGGGCCAGGCACGGCCACCGAAGTGCCGGTGACGACGATGTACAAGACCATCTTCGTCAATCTGCAGATCGGCTACGGCGCCGCGATGGCAACCACCATCTTCAGCGTCGCATTGGTGGCGACGCTCGCGATCCGCCGCGTGACCCGGTTCGGGCGCATCTGATGTCCCGGGTACTGCTCTACGGCGTGCTGAGCGCCCATGCGCTGCTGACGTTGTTTCCGTTCCTGTGGGTGCTCAGCAATGCGTTCCGCGAGAGCGACGCCATTCTCACCAGCCTCACGCTGTGGCCGGAGCATTTCGACGGGGCAAATTTCCTGAACCTGATGCGCACCACCAACATCCCGCGCGCCTTCTGGAATTCCGTGAGCATCACCGCCGCCAGCCTGGCGATGCTGATGGCCACCGCCGTGCCACTGGCCTTCGCCATCGCGCGCTTCCGCTTCCGCCTCGCCGAGTGCGTCTACGTCTTCTTCGCCCTCGCTGTCCTGGTGCCCGCCGTCTCCGTCCTGCCGATGACCTTCCGGCTGTTCAATGACCTCGGACTGCTCGGCACCAAGTACGGCATCGCCCTCATCTACGCGACCGAGCAACTGCCGATCTCGGTGTTCCTGCTGGTCACCTTCATGCGGGCCATTCCGCACGAGCTCGACGAAGCCGCCCTCATCGATGGCTGCGACCTCAGCGACCTGTTCCTGCGGGTCGTCCTGCCGCTCAGCCGCAACGGCATCGTCACCGTGCTGATCCTGGCGTTCGTCGCTATCTGGAACGACTACCTCACCGCCCTGGTCCTGCTGCCGGACCAGCAGAACCGCACCCTCTCGGTCGCCCTGGCGTTCGCCAAGGACGAATACCGGGTGGACTACGGGATGATGTCAGCGGCCATCGTATTCGCGGTGGCGCCGATGCTGCTGCTCTATCTTGTGCTGAAGGAGCGCATCGCAACAGGCATGGCCGCGGGTGCGGTCAAAGGCTGAACCTCAAGGAAACCGCCATGTACACCACGTTCCCACGCACCGAGGCCACGGTCAGCCGCCTCGGCTACGGCGGCGCCGCCATCGGCCTCACCAACTATCTCGAACACTTCGACGCCCAAGCCCGACGCGCGGCCTCCATCGCCACCGTGCGTCAGGCAGCGGATGCCGGTGTCACCTATTTCGACACCGCGCCCGGCTACGGCAACGGCCTCTCCGAGGAGATTTTCGGCGAGGCGCTCGAAGGCCGCGCCGGCATCACCATCGCCACCAAAGTGAAGGCCGAACCGGGAATCGACGTGCGCGCCTCGCTCGAAGCCAGCCTCGCCCGCCTGCGCCGCCCCCGCATCGACCTGCTGCAAATCCACGGCACCAGCATCGATGCGGAAACCTGCCGCGCCATCCTTGCCCCCGGCGGCATGGCCGAACAAATGCGCGCTCTGCGTGAGGAAGGTCTGATCGCCGCCGTCGGCTTCACCTCGGAGGACAACAACGCTGCGGTGTATGATCTCATCGAGCACGCCGGTTTCGACACCATGCAGATCGCCTACAACCTTTTGCTCCAGCATCCGTACGAGCCGACCCGCCCGTTCGGCAGCCTGTTCGCCGCCAAGGCCAAGGGCATGTTCACGGTGACCATGCGCACGATCACCTCCAGCATCTTCCAGCGCTGGGTCCGCATGGCCAACCCCGCCGACACCTTCGACTACACCGGCGCCCTGATTCAGTTCGTGCTGTCCAACAAACTCATCGACGTCGCCCTGGTCGGGATGCGCACAGGCGAGGATGTCGCCTCGAGCGTCCACGAATGGCGCAGCACCGGTGGGCGCATTGACGTCGAAGCCCTTTGGGGCCGCTACGTTAGACCTTAGTTGGGGCTCAGGAGTATCATCCGCCTGAGAACTTCGATCGCGTGCCTGATCAAGCAACCCTGCTGAAGAACATGACCAACGATCGAAAGACCGCGACGCAGGGACCATATAGCGGCGCTCACTGCGAAGGCGAAGGACGCCCCCTCCTCGGCCCCAGGTTTGGGGGCACTACGTATCATCAATCCAGCGCCGCCCTCTGCTCCCCCCACTCCACCGGAAACCCCGCCCGGAGCAGGTGCACCCCGAGTTCCGCCGGCTGCCAACCATCCAGAACCGCCTCTGCGATATCCGATACCAGCAACGTCAGCATCAGGATGCGCCCGAGATAACCCTGGTCCAGCTTCTCCGCCGTGGTCAAATCGCCCCTGTTACAGACAATCCGCTTCCTGGGTGGGATCGTTAACGTTGTGGCTGCCACCCCAGAACATGCCAATCGCATATCCTGGCCCTGGCGGCGAAACCCGGTTCGGTAGGGGTTGGATCAAGCCCTCCGGGTCGACCATGGCGTGGGGAGAGAGAAGTCCTGTACTCCAATGATATCCTTGCGGAATGCAGTTTTCGGATAGTACTGGCCCAGCGGAACAATCGGCGGGGAATCGAAGGCACTCGTCTGTATTGCGTTGTAGATGCGGTCTTGGTCAGCATCGGTCTCAGCACCGAGCCAGGATTCGACGAGACGCTCAATCTCCGGATTGTCGTAGTTGCCGACCCAGCCCTTGGCTCCCTGGCCGCGGATATAGATGTTCAGCGCGGGCTGGCCGATGAAGAGCGGGCCACCATTGGTGGGGAAGATGCTCCAGCCACCCTTCTCCACGGTTTCCAGGCTGCTGCGGCGCTGCACCACGGTGCCCCAGTCCATCTCCTGGAGGTCAACGTTCATGCCCAACTTCTTGAGCAGATCAGCAGCCACCACACCCAACGGATAGAGCGAAGGCAGGTCGGTGGGGTTCAGAATCACCACTTTCTCGCCAGCATAGCCTGAGGCCTTCACCGCGGCACGCGACTTCTCGAGGTCCTTGGGCGCCTTCATCGAAGACGCACCCACCTCAGAGGAATGCGGCAGGCCGCATGGGATCATGGCGTAGCAAGTGCGGTAGCCCTGCGGGTCGTTGCCGCTGATGGGGAGCATAAAGTCGTTCTGGTCCACTGCTTCCACGATGGCACGGCGCAGCTTGGCGTTGTTGAACGGCGGCACATTCATATTGAAGCGGAGAATGGAATACAGGCCAAGCTTATCAGTGACCTGCACGCGGATGTTCGGGTCGCGCGCGAGTTGCGGCAGCAGATCGGGCAAGCCCCATTCCCACCAATCGACCTCACCGGCGCGCAGTGCGGCAGCGGCCGTGGCCGGATCCGGGATAATATGCCACTCGATGCGCTCGAACCAGCCCTTGCGTCCACCCGCCAGCCAGTCCGCCGCCCCAGCGCGTGGCACGTAGCCGTCGAAGCGCGAATAGGCGACGCGGGCGCCGGCAACGAACTCGTCCTTGTTGAATTTGTAGGGGCCGGAGCCAGTCATCTCGGTTACGGGTGTCCCCGCATCAGTCTTCGCCAGACGCTCGGGCATGATGAAGGGGGGTGTCACTGCCTTGCCGATGGCGTTCAGCAGGCGCGGGAACGGACGCTTCAATTTGATCCGGATCGTGCGGTCGTCAGCCGCCTCGAAGGCGTCAAGCGCTCGACCGACCAGTTGGCCGAACGGGTCGCGCACTGTCCAGCGTTGCAGGCTGGCCACGCAATCCGCCGCCCGCACGGGCGTGCCATCGTGGAACATTAGCCCTGCACGCAACTTGATCAGCCACGTAAGGCCGCCATTTTCTACCGTATGGCCTTCTGCCATCTGGGGTTGGATCTGCTGCTTGCTGTCCATGCCGTAGAGAAGGTCGAAAACGAGATAGCCGTGCTCGTTGGTGACCCCGGCGGTGGTGAAGACTGGGTCCAATACGGTCAGGTTGGCCTGTGGAATAAGGCGGAGGGTATTGGTGCGGCTGACTTGGCCAATCGCGGGCAACGGTAGCACGGCAGTAGCGCCGATTGCTCCGACAGCTTTAAAAAGGGTCCGGCGACGCATGGTAAATCTCCCTGGTAGCAACGTATCACAATGTGTGGATAAGGAACGCAACGCCCCGGCATATGAATTAGCCTAGGCCTAAGCCGAGTGTTCATGCAATGCGATGGCTAAATTTATGGCAATAATTTTCCCAATAAAATAATAAAATCAAATTATTGTAAATAAATAGCATAATTATTAAAAATATTCAAAAACATTTTTAGCCGTGGTTTGATAATAAAGACATTTGATTAAATTTGCACCTGATTAACTTCTCACTCAGCCGTTTTTGATCATGCGACGAGTTTTATTTAAGAGGCAAGCCTCTTTTTCTCGAAAGCCATCGGGCTCATGTAGCCCAGTATCGAGTGAACCCGCTTGCCGTTCAGTGTCCGTCCGGAAGGTTTTCGAATCATTTGAATTCGCTTGCGCGGCTCGATTGATGTGTGAACCGATGCCTCGCACCTAACAGCGAGACCTGCCATGTGGACACCCGAAACCCGCGCCCGTCACGACCGCAGCAATTTGCGATATCCGAGTGATCTGACCGACAACGAATGGTCGCTGATCGCGCCGTTGATACCGCCCGCCAAGCGCGGCGGCCGTGAGCGGCAGCGAGATGAGCGCGAGCTTGTCAATGGGCTGCTGTATGTGCTCAGCACCGGTTGCCAGTGGCGGTATATCCCCAAGGATTTACCCCCGAAGAGCACGCTGCACGACTATCTGGACCTGTGGAACTACGACGGCACATTGTCGAAAATCCACCACGTGCTTTATGTGTTATGCCGCGAACAGGCCGGGCGAGAGGCCAGCCCCACTGCCTGCGTGATCGACAGCCAGAGCGTCAAGAGCGCAGAAAAAGGGGGGCCTGCATTGATCCGAATGGCTATGATGCGGGCAAGAAAATCAAAGGCAAGAAGCGCCATATCCTTGTCGATACCATAGGTC
>CANFKS010000043.1 GCA_947447625.1 Rhodospirillales bacterium
AAACAGAAGTGATACATGAATATATTGCGGCGATCAATCAACAAGAGCTTGATGGTAATCCCGTTCTTAGGATCAAAAGTCGCGAATAGCGCAACGCGACCTCACTTTTACGCTGGCTGTTTTTATGATACGGCAGCACACCCCGAATCAACTCTGATGAAGCATCTTGTGACGCCGGAGAAGGTCTCCCGGCGCCTCGACGCGCAATCTGGAGGATCGGAACTGGGCCCACGTGCCCGCGAGGTCGTACAGAACCGACGAGACTTCCTCGAACGCGGCAATATCTCTCTCGCACAATCCAAAGGCAACGCGGTAGTCCTTGGCGTCCAGCGCGCCCAGCATGAGACCATAACCATCAAGACTGCAGGCACACCTGACGAGTATGTCACCGTCGTCAGTGTCACTGTCTCTCTTGATGTTATGACCGACCAGGCGGCTTTTCGAAACACCAACCGATTTGAATCCCTGTTCTCCACGATGCTCGTTGTTAACCAAGTCATACAGGAGCGACAGCCGCCAACCGATGCAGCGCTGAACGTCCATTACGCGCGCGTGTTCTCCGAAGCCATCAACTCCATCCTCGATTCAACGGATGTTTTCGTCGACAGCCGCGACCGAGCAAACGCCGTCTTCCAGATCAAGAACATGGTTCTGCCTGATCCGCTCACGCCAGAACTCGATCAGCTTGTCGTTTCGGCCCTCAAAGCTGACGGCGACAACAGCGCTGATTCCCGGCGAGGCGAACTACGCAAATTGTCCCGCGAGTTTCAGCACATCTATAATCTTATGTTGCTCGATAGTCTTAAGAAGGCCGGTGCGGCGCAAATCACTCTCCTGCCCCCCTCCTCACCCTGGTCGGAGGGGCGAGTTCTGCGTCAACTTCAACAACGCCTCGGCGTCAGCGCGGAAATTCTTTCTGAGCCAGACCCTAACCGCATGAACGGATATGAGATCCGTGCTGGCATCACAGCCACAAATACGATCGGCCACGCAGGCAATAATGTTGGCCGTACGATGCAATCCAACATCAGCCTTGCGTCGCGGATCGTACGAAACAAAGAGGGTACTCTCATTCACGTTCCCATAGGCATTAATACCGTGAACGAAAAAGTTGCTGTCGGCGTTGGCTTTGACACTTTCTCCGAAATCGCAGGATTGAGCCGTTCGGCGACGCGTGACGTCGTGATGCGCGCCTTTCGCAAGGGTGCTGCCGAAGTCGCAAACAGGATGGTTCCGCTGATTCTCAAGGTTGCGTCGGAAATCCACTAACTCCTTGGAGACATCTATGGGCCGGACTTCAACATTCCTTTATACCGCGCTTTCAGTCGCCCTCGTTTCGAGTCCAGCACTGGCGCAGGACGAACGCGCTTTCCGCGCCGCGGGCGTCGCGACGACGTCCCAGAGTGCGATCGTCGAAGCCTACTATCAAGGCCTGGCGCGGGAACTCGCGCGCTTCGCCGGCGCCCAGGCCGAGGGAGACGTCGGGAAGCAATTCCGCCGTGACTTCGAACGGGACTTCGCAACGTTCAAGCAACGCTATTTTACACCTGACACCGATCACCGCTGCGTCGCCCGCGAAACGCGGTTTTCCTGCGAAGTGGAGGGGGCCATCAAGGTTCTTGCTGTCCAGACCGATTTCAACAAAATCATGAAAACAACGGAGCGGACGCTATCCAACTCCCTGACCTTCGTGGTCAGCGCCGCCGAGAGCAAGGATCGTAACTCGCCTCTCGTGGTCGAGAAGCTCACCGGAAGCTTCATCGAAAGTGGCTACAAGGTTCTATCAGGATCCGCCGTCAACGCCGCGATCACGAATGGTTCTGTGGACTTCTCTCTCGGAATCCTCGGCCTGGAATTCTCCCCCGTTCAATTCGACGCTGGAGAGCAGCGGGCTTCGGGCTCGCTCACCGTCCGGTTCCGCGTCAACGACATCAAGGGCAAGACACAGGTCGCGTCCGTCCCGGTCACAGTCTCCGATACCGTCGCTGGCCCCAGTCTTTCAGTCACTCAGGCCGACCTCACGGCCAAACTCGCCGGTAAAGCCGCAGTGGAGATCAGTCGCAAGGTAAACGCCTCGCTCGTGTCGTTCCAGGTAGACAAAGGCGATGCCGCCGCAGCCCAGCAGAGGATGACTTCCGGACAGAAGCTTTACCTGATCAGGCTGGAGGGCGTGGCCCAGAAAGATCGTGAAAAAATCAAGCTCGTTCGCGACCTCGTTGCCAGTCAAGTGCGCGGGGCTACTGCCCAGGTCGATCCCTCCCAGTCGAACGCGACCCGCGTGACATTGAGTTTTGGCGTCACGGGCACTTTAGATACTGAAAACCTGATCGACGCGCTTTATGCGCAGCACAAACACATTCCGTCTTTTGAGGCGACATACGCAGGAAACAATGAATTCATTGTCCACTATTAAGGTCTCGGCTGTTTTTCTCTTGTGCGTCAGCGTGCTGTGCGCTTGTGCACAAGAATTTCAGCCGCCGCAAATCGTCGTCGAAAAAAGGGTTGATGATCTTATCACCGTCAACGTCACTCATATAGGCGGGGTTCGCGTCGTTAATTCGTCCGTCTACCGCGTGAATGGGGCAACGCACGCGGATATCACGATCTCGATCAATCCCAATGTGGCGCCAGCCAATTACGCGGCTCGGAGCACGTGGTTCAACGAGAAGGGAGAGATCATCCCTCAGGCGACAGACTTTGTGCAGATCGGGGATTTTCTGAATTTCACGATGAAGACGCTCACATGGAGGGCTCCTAATCCCCATGGGCATCATGTCGTGATCGACTTCTCGACTACCAATTAACCTCAATGCCAATCAGTGGCCGGAACAATAAAATGAAGTCCCTTGCAAGATCAAGCATGAGCACCGCTAGCCTGGTATTCCTTGGGTTCGGCATGGTGGTGGCCAACTCTACGGACGCCGGCGCGCAAGGAGCACAAACCCCCGGCATGAACACCAGGGAGGTCGCGGCAGCGACGAGTTCCGCGCCCACAGCTCCCTCTAGAGCGACAAGCGTCCAAGCACGATGGACGGAGTGGCTTAAAACGACCGATCCACGAGCGCCGTTTATGGAAGGCTTCAACAATCGCTCTGACCTCGGTCGAGATCGGGTCTTCATTACCAGCGGGTTTGCGACCATCAGCGCAGACCCCGGCGATGATAAGTGGATCGCCGCGCGAAACTCCGCCTTCCAGCAGGCTGAGCTCGCTGCGAAGGCCAATCTGGCTAAAGCCGTAAAGCAATACGTTACGTCGCAGCGCAAAGTAGCCACCGACTCCGTAACCGGCCTGACGCAGGCCCAGACAGATGCAAAGACTGGTACCACCACTCCCGGACAGGCCACTCAAATCGATGTCGTCTCGACGACCGACAGTTCCGTCATCAAGGCGTCCCTGTTTGCCAGCGGCGCGTTTGTTGTCGCGGAATATCTGGGAAAGGATCAAGCGACCGGCAGACAAGCCGTGCTGATTGGCCTCATGACATCCCCCAAGCTGGAAAAGATCGCTGAATCCATCCTCAATCCGAGTCTGAAGCTGCCTGAAGCAGCACCAGCAGCCACACTCAGTGATCAGATCAGCGCGCTGGACACCGCAGATCCTTTCTGGCTCGCCAATACCAATGGCGTCCGCGTTTGGACTGACGAACTAGGGCAAAAAATCGTTATCGGATTTGGCCATGCACGGATCTCTTCAGGAATTTCTCAGGCGTATAAAGGCATCGCAGAACAGGCCGCTACGGTCGCGATCCAACGCTTCGTCGGCGAGATGACCACCACTGAATCTGAGAGTGAATCGTTGTTTTTAGCAACGTCGCAGGACGGAAAGGAAGAATCCTTTGAGAGCAATAAGTATAAGTCAATGGTTGAAGCCAAATCAAAGACGATGGTATTAAATGGGATCGCGCCGCTGCACTCCTGGGCTGGCGAGCATCCTGAAGGTAGGGTCCGGTTCTACTCGGCGGCGATGGCATGGACGCCAAGTGGCGCGGCTGCAGCGCGCGCTGCCGATTCGAGTGCTCAAAGCCAGCAACAGAAGCTCAACGCGCTGAGCGATGGAACGCCCCAGCAGACGCAGCCTGGTGCCAACCCAGCCGCCGTGCTGCCACGCAGCAATAGCGGCACTGGCGCCGGTCCGTCCAGCGCCCCTATTCGCGGCGGTGCGACCAGCAATCCGACGCAGTTCTAACTCTATGAAAACCGCCCGAACCAGAACGTTAACCGTCCTCGTTCGGGCGGCGCTCACCTGCGCGATTGGTCTTTGCTCATCCGCTGACAGCCCGGCGAATGAAGTTGACCAAATAGTTCCATTTCTGACGCAAATATCGGGCGCAACCAGCATCCGCTATCCGGAAGGAACGATCGCAATCGCCTTCCAAGATATCCAGGCAGGCGGCAATCCCGCGACGGACGAACAACGCGCGGCCCATCTCTCCACGACAAAACTTACTGTCTTCTTGACACAACAACAGAATTTCAAGAACGCAGCCCTGAGTAGCGCGTACCCGATCTGGACTAAGCGATTCTCCGTTGACGGCGCAACATATATACGAGTCGTCGTCGCATGTTGCGAACTGCTGTCACTCCATCAATCCGCAACTATCGCAATGCTTGAAGCTCGATGGCCCGAGGCAGAGCGAAACTTCGGTTCTCGCCTCACACGTGCCTATCCACAGGGGGGCTCTCCACAGTCAGTGACGCCATCGCTGATTGCGCCGTTCATGGCGGTCCCATCCATGGATGCACTCCTTGCTCCCTCAAAACCGACAGGCGCCGATCGATGACTCGCTCTTTGATTCTTCTGCTCAGCCTAGCGCTGGCGACACCCCATTTGGCTTTTGCCTTCAGCGATAGCGATTGTTCGGCGGTTCTCCAGACAACAGTCCAGGTCAAGGAAGAATTCCAGACCGGCGAGACAATCGTGACCGTTCGGCTCCGCGCGCTTGATCGTGCATCCCAACTCGCTGTAGCAGAAAAAGTCGGCGTAACAATGCGGTCTCAGCGCTCCAGTGATGTCACGTCGGACAACAACGGGGATGCCCTGAAGTTTCGAGACCGCGCCATGGCGCAGTCAAAAGGCTTGGTCCGCTACAGAATTATAGATGAATCGACCATCGACGCAGGGACTGCAAAGCAAATCATTTTATCAATTGACGCCAATGTCTGCATCCCGAAATCCCCGGACATCCTGAAACCTGTAATCATGTTCGGAGACACATTATCCAGCCGCGGTCAGGAACTTCCTCTCTTCCGCGAGATACTAACGTCGATTTTTTCGAGCACTCAAAATTTCATTATCGCCGGGTCCGATCAGATCTTTCGCGACGCGGTCATAACCGGCCGGATCAATACCGTCGAGATCAAGACCGTCGAGAACGGGCCAAACCCAAGCTTGTCAGGCAAACCGAGCGTGATCGGTGGCAAGGATCCTACCGCTTACCAAAAATTGACCGCCAGCATCACGTTGCAGGCCGCTTACGAGGACGGGGCGATTATCAGCACGACGACGTTCGACACCGCGAATATTGCGATTAATGCCGACCCCGCTGACGCGATCACCAAGCGTATGCCTGAGTTTTTGAAGAAGGCTTCCCTTGAGCTTATGGCGAAGATGGAGGCCAACAAAGCGAGTCAATTGGGTGGCAGTAACACCATTAAATCGACGCCTGCCGGCCCCAAATCCAACAAACCCACCTGGTGAAGGATCATCCATGCACTTCGTTAGATTACTCCTCGCCGGATCGAAAGCGGCGCTCATCGCTTCTCTTCTGATTGCCACGCACAATCCGAGCGCAGCCCAAAACGACGACCGGCCCAGCGTTGCCGTCTATCCGACGATCGTGATCGACCAGTCGAAGGATGTCGTGTCGAAACTGAACGTCGATATCCAGGAGGTCACCCGTCAACTCGAGGAAGGGCTTCGCGCGACGCGTCGCTTCAAGATGTTCGAACGATCCTCGACCGTCATGGAGGCTTCTGTACTGAAAGAACAGGACTTTGCCACTAATTCTCGCGCGCTTGGCGACGCCGCAGAATTTGGGAAGCTCAACAACGTAGGGCTCCTAGTGCAGCCAATCATCACTGGCTACAGCGTCCAGGGGGGTTCCAGGGAACTCCCAGACTTCCCCGGTAAATACGTCTCCAACCACAAAGCCATGCTCAGCGTCACTGTCAAAGTGCTCGACACAACGTCGGGTGAAATCAAATTTCAGACGACACAAACAGGCGATTTCTCCACTTCGTCAGGCGTTTCGGACGGACGCATGGGGCCACCGAGCAAGGATGCTTGGAACGGTATTGCCAAGACGGCTTCCCTCAAGATCACAAATGCCATCATCGGCTACATCTTCCCCGTGCTTGTGATCAAAGTTAATCCGAAAGATATATTTGTAAACCGCGGCGAGGGCGGCGGGATCGCCGTCGGGGAAGCTTACGACATCTTTTCAGCTGGGGAGGATATGATCGATCCAGTCACAAAAGAGAACCTCGGTTCCGCCGAGACACTACTCGGGCGCGTGAAGGTGGAACGCGTGAACCCGAAATTCAGCGTTGTATCGATCGTTGGAAAACTCTCCGAAACGCCGAAAATTGGCGACATCCTCCGCAAACCATCAAAGTAAGGTCTAACAATGAACATCTTAAAATCTCTCGCCATAGCGGGACTCACGACGCTCATTTCCTTTTCCGCGCAGGCTCAGTTTGGTGGCTTCACCATCCCTGGCGTAGGCGGTGGATCCGGCGGTTCTTTTGGAGCGACTGCTAAGATATATTCGGTAAACGTAGTCACCGGGATGTTGAACACGGTGCGCGGCGTCGAGTTCGCACAACGCGCGTCTGGGAAAAAGGCAGAGGCAGACAAGCTTGGCGCAATCGCTAAGGAAATCGAAGGGATGAAGGAGCCGAAGGCCGACATTCTCGAGAAATCGATGAAGGCGGTTGAAGCCAACCCGGTTGATCGAAGCGCAATCGCTGCTGTGAAATCGGCCGAAGGCAAGGCTATGCTCACAGTCGCCACCAAACACATGATCGTCGCCGGCGTTTACGTTCAAATGGCGGTTGCTAACGCCAGTTCACTCGCAGGCATGAAGCCTGGGCCCATGGACGTCTTGTCCGCACCTAGAATTATAGAAGCGGTGAGCATCACCGCTCAACATGGCCCCACCATCGTCAGCAACGGCGGCGAATACCTCTCCGTGCTGACGTCTTATCTGTCTAGCAATGGCATGCAGAAGCCCTCGACTGCGGACTGTGTCGCCGTTGCCAAGCAAACCGACCCTGACGCGGCCAGCAAAGGCGCCAGCTTCTAACTTACGAAAAGGCCCTCGCCTGGTGTGAGCCAGGTGAGGGCTTTCGATAGATACTTGATTCTTTCCCGCCGCCTTACGAGCCGATCGCCAGTTGTAAAGCAGGATCTCCGAAATCCCGAGTCGTCGCGCCACCAACCGAACCTTGCCGCCTTCGGCATCGATCTCCGCCAGAAACGCCGCCGTCTCCCGTGCACTCCATATCCGACGCCGATCCGAAGGTGCCAGAATTTCTACTTCCGTCAAACATACCTCCTTCGGGAGTCAAGAGAGGCGTTCCAGAGATCAGCAAAATCGCAGGGTTTCGCATGCTTCGCTACACGGCGAAGACCAGACGCTTACAGCGGGATGACCACCGTCAGCGTTTGACCGTCGGCGCTCATGCCGCCACCCTCTCGGTGCCGGTATTTCGCGCCTCAAGGTCGCGCACCAGACTGCCGAGCCCGTCCAGTCGCAGCGGCACCGCGGCGCCGTCGGCGCGCACGTCGACACGGTCGACCAGTAACCGGACGATCCGCGCCTTCTCGGCATAGAACAACTCGTCCCACAGCGGCTCGATCCGCTCCAGCGCCCGCAGCACCTTGTGCTCGGTGACGTCCGACGCCGCCGTCCGCGCCGCTCGCCAGGTGCAGACCACCACCTCGGGCTGCCGCAGCAGCGCGCCGACCTGCGCCACGACTGCCGTCTCGATCTCCCCGGCAGCCGTTGTCCGTCCCCTTCAGCACGGCCTGGCTGCCCAAATACGCGCCGGGGTTAAACGACATCGAAACCGTTTGTCGCGACCTTAAAGCCCATCACCTCGCTCACCAAACCTTCGCCAACGCCGACGCCCTTGACCAAGCCATCCATAAAGCCCTCCACGCGCTCAATTCAGAGCGCATGCCCGTTCCGTTCGACGGGCTGCGAAGCTCTGCTTACCGCAGCGGAAACCCTGGAAAAGCTAAAGGCATTGATCCGCAGCCTCGACGAGAAGCAGGGGCGTCCGGCGTGGGAAGGGTAGGACCAAGGACCAGCTGACGATCTGCGATCCACCGACCCGGCCGGAGCTGACGAAGGCGCAGGACCAGGACGTCAAAAAGATCGCCCGCGCGCTCCTCCAACGCCGTCACGAAAAGGTTGCCGTGTTCGAGTGGCACAAGCGGCGACAGACGCGGGACGACGTTCGCTGCGCCATCGAAGAGGTGCTGAACGGGCTCCCACAGGAGCCCTATCCCGACGATCTATGGAAGGCGAAGGTGGAGGCGACCTGGGACTTCGTGTTCGCCAATTCACAATGGCGACCGGGCGCCATGTCAGCTGGTTGATCTTGCTCGGCCAGAAAAAATTCTGAAATTTCCGCGGGGGTGTGTCTTCGAACCCCCACCCCCCCGTTCGCGGCTATGGGCAGGGGGGGAGGCCCAGCTGCCGCGGAGCCGGCGGAGCCGTGGCGCGATGTCCTGGACGATGGACGATGACAGGATATGCTCGCCACGGGAGGGACAGGGCATGTGTGGCAAGTTCACTCAGATGGCCTCATGGGCCACGGTTCACGCCTTCAGCCAGCAACTCGATGCCGCGCCGGCCGGAGCCGCAGACGGGAGAAACGACACCGAGGAAACTGTCACGCCGATGCGCTGGGCTCACACCTTGCGTCTGGACGAAGACGGGCTGCTGGCAGTTTGCCGATGCGCTGGGGTTGGCCGGACCTTTGGCGAGGCGGCCCTGCAAACCGGCCGAAGCACATGCACGCCAAGGCCGAGACGATTGACCGCCTCCCTACATTCACCTCGAGCTTCCATGCCGGGCGCCGCGGTATCCTCCCGATGCGCATTTTCAATGTTGGAGAGGAGATCGGCCGCAAAGTCGTGCAGCACACGCTGACGCCACGAGACGGCGTGATCCTCGGGGGCGCATGCATCTTCGACCTGGTGCCCGAGTCAGATGGCTCGATGGCTCTGGCGTTCGTGATGGTCACCACGGCACCAAACCCGCTCATCGCCACCGTCACCGACCGTATGCCGGCGCTGCTGCGTCCGGAGGATTGGGGGATCTGGCTAGGTGAGGACGGTGCGACTGCGAGAAATGCCAAGGCTATCCTGCGACCCTATGCCGGCGAACTCGACATGGTGCTTCAACCCAAGCCACCACCACAAAATCGACTGACGTTCTAACGCTATCTCTTCCTATTCGTGACCAGGGAACCGTTGGATTGCTGCCGACGGTGGCGAAGAAGCTCGGCCGTCAGTGCTCCAAAGTTGGATCGTGCCTGCTTGCCGAGACAAAGAGCTTCGAGTGACCCGATTGAACCGCATGGCCGCGATGCGCGCGAGGCCGGAGGGGCAAAGACGATCGCCTATGTGACAGGCCGCCTAGGCCATAGTGAGTGTGGGAAGATATGTGGGAAGAAACAATCCAAGTCGGCTTTTTTGTATGAGTTTTCATATGGTTATGCCGACAATCTGGCGGAGAGGGTGGGATTCGAACCCACGGTACGCTTGCACGTACAACGGTTTTCGAGACCGTCACAATCGGCCACTCTGTCACCTCTCCAGTGGCGCCGGCGCCGCGTTATAGGGACTGTGGGAAATCGCCGCAATGCCTGTTCGTCGTCGCATGGCGAGAATCAGCATGCCCCCCATAGGCGTGGGGCCACCCATGACAGATCGGGGTTGCATGACGAAGCGCAAATCGGTAGGACGGGCTTGCCGCGTATGGCGCTCGCTGCACTAGCTCAGTGGTAGAGCACTCCCTTGGTAAGGGAGAGGTCGACAGTTCAATCCTGTCGTGCAGCACCATTTTCCATTACGAATATCGCAGTTTTCGCGCCTTACGATGGGAAGCTTTGTGTCTACCCGGTGTGATGTGGCATGAACGGGACGCGAACGCTATCGAATGACTGGTAAATCCCCTCTTTCGGCACCCCCGGGACAGCAATCTGAATTGGCATGGCGGGCTGGACGAGCGGGCGGATTGCCGAGCCGTTTGGCTTTCGGGAAGATGCGGTTCGGCTCTGGCGCAGCGATTTCATGATGGGCGGCGTCGAGGTGTTGAAGGCCGTTTTCGCCCCCGGTCCTGCGCCGGCGAAGAGCGAAGCGGCGCTTCGGGTGGCCATGCCGTTGCTGGCCGCCCCCGTCGACGACCGGCCGAACCGGACCATTCCGCGCCTGCGCGCCGAGATCGAAGCGCGCGGAGGCGTGAGCATCAGCCGCTCGCAACTCTCCAAGGTGCTACGAAAAAAAACCTCCGCTGGCGGCGTCCGCGGCACACGCTGAAGGGGCGCCAGATCGCCGCCGAAGTCGAAAGGGTCGGTCTGCGCCTTCGCAAATGCTGCGCGCGCTCACTGGCTCATCGTCGAATGGCTGCCTAAATGCGCGTCGGAGCTGAACGACATCGAAACCGTTTGGCGCGACCTCACAGCCCATCCCCTCGCTCACCAAACGTTCTCCAACGCCGATGCGCTCGACCAAGCCATCTATAAAGCCTTCCACACTCTCAATTCAGAGCGCATGCCCGTTCCGTTGGACGGGCAGCGAAGCTCTGCTGAGAGCCTGATGCTTTTTGGCGGAATCGGCAAAAAGCATCAGGCTCTCAAACAAACAGTTAGAGCCGGGTGCCCCAGGTGCTGCAAATGAAGGCACCCATGCTCATTGCGCAGCGATCGCAGGCGTGCAGGTCAAGGACGCCCCGGCCAGCCGGTCATGCCGCCGCCAGGCCCCGAGATAGGACTGCCGAGGCCTCGCCCGCCCAACGATGCGGCCGAGCCACCCGGCCTCGGCCTCGGCCGCCTCCGCCCAGCAGGCTGCCACGGCTGCGCGGCGCTCCGCCCCCGGCGCCGCGATCAGCGGCTCTACGCGCGCGATGAAGCGCGCCTCAAGCGCATCGCGTTCCGGCCCGATGTCGGCCATGGCGGCGGGATAGTCGGTCAGCAGCGCGCGATGCAGCACCTCGTGGCGCCACCACAGCGTCTCGCCATCGAATGCATCGCCCGGAATGGCGCCCTGGTCCGGCAATCCATCGGCGACGAACACCGGCTTGAACACTGACGTACACGGGGCCGATGTCCCGGTCACCCAATGCAGCGCCCCCGCGCCGCGGAGGTCACTGACTATCGAGCCGACAGACTGGCCACGCCGGGTCCCGTCGGCGGCATGCATGCAGATCGTAGCCCCGACAATATCGGCAGGGTGAAAGCCGGGCCCGTCGAGCCCGCCATGATCGCGCAGATAGGACATCATCGACGCCGGCGTGATCTTCCCGGCATCTGCGCCCAGCCGCAGCGTCGCCCGCGCACACCGCGCCTGCGCAACCGGCAGGCCCGGATTGTCGGGGTTGGTGACGGCGCCGGCGAAGTCAAACGCATTGCCACCACACCAGCCCTGGGCACGCGCGAAAGCCTCCAGATCAGCGCTCGCCGATGTTGGCGTCGTGATGGTGTAGGTATTGGAAATCGCCCGCGTCGTCCCGGCCCGCTCCACCGCCCAGCGCCGGCCGATCGTCTCCAGCACAAACACCTCGTCACGGTCTGCGATGATGAACGAATTGTCGTAGAACCGCGTCGCCATATGCCCACAACTGCCACCCTGACCATGCGCCTCGAGCAGCCCGGTGATCACATCGACCGCCTGCGCCGCCGTCGCTCCGCGTTCAAGCCCGAGCCGCAGCAGGTCCATGCCGATCAGCGCCCGCTGGCGCTGAGGCAGCGCGCGGGGATGGACCGCTTCATTGCCGATCACCACGCCATGCTCGTTGGCCCCCATCTCGGCGCCCCAGATCCAGAACGGCCGGCTGAGCAGCACCGCATGGGTGCGTGCGGCTTGCGGGATCGCGATGTAGGTACACCGAACCACCGCGCCCCGCCCATAGGACTGCGCCGGCAGCAGTTGCAGATACTGAGCCTCGTTGCGCTCGCGATCGCTGTTCTTGGCAAACAGCGTGCCGCCCGTGCTGGTCGCCACGCCACGGGCCGCCATGGTGTCGCACATGCTGGAACCTCCCCGGATAAGACCGCGATTGGGCTATGGATCAGCCGTCGTGGCAAGCCTCCGCCTGCGTCTCCAACTGGGCGCTGACCTCTGACCCCACCGCCACCGCGTAACGCGACAGCCAAAACCAAGCCGTCGCGCCCGCCCCCGCGGCCTGGCCGCGATGCGGTGCGCACCGATTCGATCGAACACCTGCAAAATCGAGCGCCCTGAGGAGGCAGACGCACGTGTCATATCTCGTATTTCTGCCCCCATGCGGCGCAAGCAGACCAGAATTTCGCCCTCCAATAAAAAACGGACAAAAAATCGCTTGCGTGGGGGGGGGGAGGGTCCTATGTCGGCCTCCACGCAGCAACGCACGTGCCTCTGCCCCCCGGGGTTACGCAACGACGTCAAGCGTTCTGGCAATCGTCTGGTCGCTGGTTCGTTCGACCGTTTCGCAATCATCGCGCGCCGCCTCGGTTTGGGCGCGATTTATAGGGGAGTACACGTGCGATGACACCCAAGATCGCCCGTTACCTGGCTGATAACCGTCCGGCAACGCCGTGTCTGGTTCTGGATGTGGATCGTGTGGAAGAAAACTTCCGCGCCATTCGCGATGCGCTGCCTTTGGCGCGCGTCTACTATGCAGTGAAGGCCAATCCGGCCCGCCCGATTCTGGAGCGTCTTGTGAAGCTCGAGTCCAGTTTCGATGCGGCCAGCTTCGAGGAAATTGCCGCCTGCATGGCCGCCGGCGCCACCCCCTCCGCGATCAGCTACGGCAACACCGTCAAAAAGGTCTCGGCGATTCGTGCCGCCCATCAAGCCGGCGTCACGATGTTCGCCTTCGATTCGGCCGAGGAGCTTGAAAAACTGGCCGCCAATGCCCCTGGTGCGCGCGTCTATTGCCGTATCCTGGTCGGCAACGAGGGCGCGGACTGGCCGCTGTCGCGCAAATTCGGCACCACCGTCGAACTCGCGCGGGACCTGATGCTTCGCGCAGCCGACATGGGCCTTGACCCGTACGGCCTCTCCTTCCATGTCGGCAGCCAGCAGACCTCGACTGCCTCCTACGAAGCGGCGATCGGCAAGGTCGGCATGCTGTTCACCGACCTCAAGGACGCTGGCGTCAACGTCCGCATGGTCAATCTCGGCGGCGGCTTCCCCATCCGCTATCGCGACGAGGTCCCCGGCATCGATGCTTTCGGCAACGCCATCATGCACGCCATGATAGACTGCTTCGGCAACGCGCTGCCTGAAATGGTGATCGAGCCCGGCCGTGCCGTGGTTGGCAGTGCCGGCCAGGTGCAAGCCGAAGTGGTGCTGGTCAGCCAGCGCGACCCGGCCGATCCCGTCCGCTGGGTCTATCTCGATATTGGTCGCTTCGGCGGTCTGGCCGAAACCGAGGGCGAATCGATCAAATACCAGTTCGCCACCCCGCATGACGGCACCCCGATGGGTCCTGTCGCTCTCGCCGGCCCCACCTGCGATGGCGCCGATATCCTCTACGAGCGCAGCAACTACCGCCTGCCCCTCGCCCTGAAGTCGGGCGACGAGATTTCGATCCTCTCGACCGGCGCCTATGTCACAACCTACGCCAGCCAGAGCTTCAACGGTTTTGCTCCCCTGGCTGAACACTACATCTGACGCGCACCGTGCCGCCGGCCCTCTGGCCTGCGGCACGGATGCCGCTATGCTGACCCCACCAGCCCCAAGGCCACAGAGCCTCGGCTGAATGACGGTCGCAAGGATATTTCCAATGAACGAAGCTGCTTCCGCCCCCCAGGGTAAGGGCCTCGCCAAGTCGGCGGGCGCACTCGCCGGGATCAAGGTGGTGGACCTCACCCGCGTGCTCGGCGGGCCATACTGCACCATGGTGCTTTCCGATCACGGCGCCGAGGTGATCAAGATCGAGCCCCCCCAGGGCGACGAGGTCCGTGATTGGGGCCCCCCCTTCATCACCCATTCCGACACCGAGGCCGATGCCAGCTACTTCATCGGCGTCAATCGCAACAAGCGCTCGATGGGCCTCGATCTCGGCAAGCCCGAGGGCAAGGCCGTGTTGCTGAAACTGCTCGAAGGCGCCGACGTGCTGGTCGAGAACTTCAAGCCCGGCTCCATGGAAAAATGGGGCCTCGGCTACGAGAAGGACCTCGCACCGAAATTCCCAGGCCTCATCCATTGCCGCGTCTCCGGCTTCGGCGCCCACGGCCCTCTCGGCGGCCTGCCCGGCTATGACGCCATCCTTCAGGCAATGACCGGTCTGATGTCCATCAACGGGGACCCCACCACCGGCCCGATGCGCATGGGCACCCCCATCGTCGATATCGGCACCGGCCTCTACTCGGTGATCGCCATCCTGATGGCGCTGCACGAGCGTTCGAAATCCGGCCTGGGCCAGTATTGCGACATGACGCTGCATGACTGCGGCATGGCTTTGCTCCACCCGCAAGCCGCCAACTTCTTCCTCAACGGCAAGCGCCCGATGCCGATGGGCAACCCCCACCCCAACCTGGCGCCCTACGAGAAATACGCCACCCGCACCGGCGAGATCTTCATCGCCTCGGGCAATAACGGCCAGTGGAAGAAGCTGTGCGAGGCGCTCGGCAAGCCCGAACTCGGGCTTGACCCTCGCTTCGTCGACAACGCCGACAGGCTCGTGAACCGCGCAGCCATGATCGCCGAACTCGCGGCCCTGCTGGCCGACAAGGACGGGCATGCATTCTGCCTGAGCCTGCTGCGCCAGGGCCTGCCCGCGGGGCCCGTCCTTCCGATCGACGTCTCGATGGCAGCCGAACACACCGCAGCCCGCGAAATGGTGACCGAACTCGACGGCTACCGCGGCCTCGGGACGCCGATCAAGCTGTCGCGCACCCCAGGCGGCACCCGCCGCAAGCCGCCGCGCTATGGCGAACACGGCGAGGAAGTCCTGCGCGAACACGGCTTCTCCACCGAGGACATCGCCAAGCTGAAATCAGGTGGGGTGCTCTACACCACCCGCCGGAGATAACCGCCGGAGATAACCGCCTGAACCCCCGGGAGGATCACCCTCCCGGGGCGCTGCGCAGAGAGAGGTGGCCCTCTTCGTCTGAACGGTGTGATGATCGCCATCACACGGGTTAACAGCCTCAGCGTAAGATACGCGCTGCCGAGGATTTCGATCAGCGCGGGCTCAGCACCATCACCATCTGGCGATTTTCCATCCGCGGCATCTGCTCGACCTTGGTTGCCGTATCCATATCCGCGCGGATCCGTTCGAGCACCTTCACGCCAAGTTCCTGATGGGCCATTTCACGACCACGGAAGCGAAGCGTCACCTTCACCTTGTCGCCCTCGTCGATAAACGTCTTCATCGCACGCAGCTTAACCTGGTAGTCGTTCTCATCGATATTCGGGCGCACCTTGATCTCTTTGATCTCGATGACCTTTTGCTTCTTCTTGGCCTCATTCTTCTTTTTCTGAAGCTCGTACTTGTACTTCCCGAAATCGAGAATCTTGACCACCGGTGGCTCAGCGTTCGGGCTGATCTCAAGCAGATCGAGGCCGACGGCATAAGCGCGCTGGAGAGCTTCACGGGCGGTCATCACGCCCTGCATTTCGCCGTCCTGGTCGATCAGACGAACCTGGGGAAGGCGGATGTCTTCGTTGACACGTGGCCCGTCGCGGGTCGGGGGCGCGGGCAGAGGGGGTCTGGCTATCTTGGTCTCCTGTGGTCGTTAACGGACGGGCGCGCGCCAGCCAAGCAAGCCAAGCGCGCATCCGACTCTAGTCTTGCTCAAACCGGGGGTCAGTTTCAAGCCATCAGCGCAAGCACGCCACGCGTGCGTGCCCCGCGCTGAACCAAGGTGACCGCTCAAAACGGCGTCACCCTTGTCCAACCCTTTGTCTTCCAACGCGAAACAAGCACCTTGAGGCTTCACCGGTCACCCCCGGGCGAAGCCCAGCTAATGGGACTGGCGCGCGATATCAGGCGGCATCGCCTCGGACCGCAGCCGCGCAATCGCCTCGGCCAGCGGCAACACCTCCTGTGCATCGCCACCAAGACGCCGCAATGCCACCGTCCGGTTCTCCGCCTCTTTGCGGCCGAGCACCGCAATCACCGGCACATGCTGGATCGAATGCGTCCGCACCTTGGCGTTGATCTTCTGGTTCGACAGATCGAGCACCACCTGCAACCCCGCCGCACGCAACGCATCAGCCACCTCGCGGGCGTACTCATCGGCATCCGACACGATTGTCGCCACTGCCACCTGCTGCGGCGACATCCACATCGGAAACCGCCCGGCATATTGCTCGATCGTGATGCCCAAGAACCGCTCGAAACTACCCAGGATCGCCCGATGCAGCATCACCGGCCGATGCCGCGCCCCGTCCTCACCGACATATTCCGCGTCCAACCGCTCGGGCAGCACGAAATCGACCTGCAGCGTGCCGCACTGCCAATCCCGCCCAATCGCGTCGCGCAGCACGAACTCGAGCTTTGGCCCGTAGAACGCACCCTCCCCCGGATTGATGGTGTATTCCACATTGGCATCCGCGCACGCCTTCTCCAGCGCGCTCTCCGCCTTGTCCCACACCGCGTCCGACCCGGCCCTTACATCCGGCCGAGTCGAGAACTTCACCCTGAACTCCGGGAACCCGAAATCCTGGTAGATCGACGACAGCAACGCAACAAACCGTACCGTCTCGGCGCCGATCTGGTCCTCGGTGCAAAAGATATGCGCGTCGTCCTGCTGGAACGCCCGCACCCGCATGATGCCATGCAGCGCGCCCGACGGCTCGTAACGATGATCCTGCCCGAACTCCGCCAGCCGCATCGGCAGATCGCGATACGACCGCAACCCCTGCCCAAACACCATCACCGCACCCGGACAATTCATCGGCTTCAACGCCAGCGTCTTCTCGTCCTCGTCCACCCGGACCAGGAACATATTGGCGCGATAATTGTCCCAGTGTCCGGATTTCTCCCACAACACCCGGTCCACCAGCTGCGGCGTCTTGATTTCCTCATAGCCCGCCGCATCCAGCCGCCGGCGCATATAGCGCTCGGCCGTCTGATACAGGCGCCAGCCCTTGGGATGCCAGAAGATCGACCCGGTGGCCTCCTCCTGCAAATGGAACAGCTGCATGTCCTTGCCGATGCGGCGATGATCGCGCTTCTCCGCCTCGTCCAGCATATGCAGATGCGCATCGAGTTCCTTCTGATCGCGCCATGCCGTGCCATAGATGCGGCTCAACATGGTGTTGCGATGATCGCCCCGCCAATATGCGCCGGCCACCTTCATCAGCTTGAACGCCAGGCCCACATCCGCCGTCGAGCGCATATGCGGGCCACGGCACAGATCGATCCACTCACCCTGCGAATACAGCGTGATCGTCTCCGTCCCCGGCAAATCCTGGATCAGTTCGGCCTTGTACTTCTCGCCCTTTTCCTGGAAAAACGCGATCGCTGCCTCGCGCTCCACAACCGAGCGCACAAACGGCGCGCCGCGCTGCACAATCTCGCGCATCTTGGCCTCGATCGCCGGAAAATCGTCCGTCGTGAACGGTGTCTCCCGCGCGAAATCATAATAGAACCCGTTCTCGATCGACGGCCCGATCGTCACCTGCGTGCCCGGAAACAGCTCCTGCACCGCCTGGGCCAACACATGGGCGGAGTCATGCCGGATCATCTCCAGCGCAACCTCGTCCTTGCGCGTGACAAATACGACCGACGCATCCTCGGCGATTTCCCGCGACAAATCGCTCAATACGCCATTCACCTTCATGGCGAGCGCGGCGCGAGCCAGACCAGGCCCAATCGCCGCGGCGATCGTAGTGCCCGTCACCGTCGCGTCGAAACTGCGCACGGAACCATCGGGCAAAGTGATCGCAGGCATGAGAACAACTCCGGTTTGTGAACAGCCCCCATCTCATGCCGCCCCAGCGCGGCAATCGCAACCCCGCGATGCACAACGCTGCGGCGCAGGCGGCGCGAAGAGAGCGTGATCGTCCGAGGTGGAACCGCTCCCGCCGCGTCACCGTGCCGGCCCCGCTTTGGCCTCGGCGGTGATAACGGAGTCCTCAAATGGAACCATACGCATCGTCGATCCCGTGGCATCAAAACGCCTGGGGAGATGCGCCATCGGATTTGGAATACCGGGGAATCCGGGCCACACTCCCTCGGCCAGCCCTGCACGGGCAAAAGATGGAGGGAGTGCGCTCATGAAACGTGTCGATATCCGCGCCTATGGTGTACCCGAGGACGTCGCCTCCTGCGTCGAGGCGCCCGATGTCGGCATGCCCGGCCCCGGTCAGGTTGTGTTCGATGTCCTCGCCTTCCCCATCAACCCCGCCGACATCGGCTTCTGCCGCGGCGGCTACCGCCTGCGCCCGCCGCTGCCCGCCACCCCCGGCGCCGAATGCGTCGGCCGCGTGACCGCCATCGGCAGAGGCGTCGATCACGTTGCGCCCGGGGATCTCGTCATCAACCTCCAGCGCGAAAACTGGGCCCAGCGCCGCCGCGTCCGCGCCGAGGACGCCATCCCCCTTCCCCCCGGGATGGACCTCAAGCAGGCCGCCATGGTCCGCATCAATCCGCCCACCGCGCTCCTCCTGCTCGCTGATTTCGTCACCCTCAAGCCCGGCGAATGGGTGATCCAGAATGTCGCCAACTCCGCTGTCGGCCGCCTCGTCATCATGCTCGCCCGCCGCCAGGGCCTGCGCACCCTCAATGTCGTCCGCCGCGATTCTCTCTTCGCTGAACTCGAAGCCCTCGGCGCCGATGCCTGCCTTGTCGACGGCCCCGACCTCGCCGCCCGCGCCACCGCCGCCGTCGGCGGGGCCTCCATCCGCCTCGGCCTCGATGCCGTTTCCGGCGCCGCCACCGGCCGCATCGCCGCCTGCATCGCCGACGAAGGCAGCGTCGTCACCTACGGCTCGATGTCGGGCGAAGACCCCAATGTCGACCGCAGCCATTTCGTCTACCGCGGCGTCAACCTCGGCGGCTTCATGCTCGGCCGCCACCTCGCCCGCCGCGATGACGCGGCCATCCGCGAAATCTACGCCGAACTCGGTGCCGCCATCGCCGACGGCTCCCTGCACGCGCCGATCGACCGCATCTACCCCATCGAAGACATCCGCGCCGCCCTCGCCCACGCCCAGCAAGGCGGCCGCAACGGCAAGATCCTGGTGACACCGAACGGCCCGATCTGATATCGCCGGATGATGACCGACATCAAAATTGCCCTCGTCCCCGTTACGGTTTTCCAGCAGAACTGCTCCCTCGTCTGGGAACCCGCGACCATGCGCGCCGCCGTGATCGACCCCGGCGGCGAACCCGGCAAAATTCTCGACGCCCTCACCCGGCTCGGCCTCCAGGTCGAGCTCATCCTGCTCACCCACGGGCATCTCGATCACGCCGGGGGTGCCAAGGCCCTCAAAGGCGAACTCGATGCCGCCCGCGCCGCCCACAACCTCCCCGCCGTCCCCATCGTCGGCCCCGACATCCGCGACACCTTCCTCCTCGACGGCATCGAGGAGGCGCAAAAGCAGTTCGGCATGAGCGGCATGCGCAACGTCACGCCAGACCGCTTCCTCACCGAAGGCGAAACCATCCCCCTCGGCACCCTCTCCTTCGAGGTGTTCCACGTCCCCGGCCACACGCCAGGCCATCTGGTGTTCTTCGAACGCGCGGCCCGCGTCGCCTTCTCCGGCGACACCGTGTTCCGTGGCTCCGTCGGCCGCACCGACTTCCCCTACGGCGACGGCGCGCAGCTCATCGCTGGCATCAAAGCCAAACTCCTCCCCCTCGGCGACGACGTCACCTTCATCCCCGGCCACGGCCCCGCCTCCACGCTTGGCGCGGAGCGGGAGGACAATCCGTTTCTTCAGGAATAACAGCGAGAAAGCGCTTCCTTCCTAGTTTTTGCCTCCCCACTGCAACCGGTGCGCACGCTCACGAAGCGACTGGAACGTCACATACAGCATCGGGATCAGGAATATCCCGATCGCACTCGCCGCGATCATCCCCGCAAACACCGGCAGCCCGACTGACCGCCGCGACAGCATGGCCGCCCCCTGCGCCGTCACCAGCGGCACCAGTCCCAGCACGAACGCAATCGACGTCATCATCACCGCGCGAAACCGCATC
Source organism: Rhodospirillales bacterium (assembly GCA_947447625.1). Taxonomy (GTDB): domain Bacteria; phylum Pseudomonadota; class Alphaproteobacteria; order Acetobacterales; family Acetobacteraceae; genus CAIYPH01. The sequence goes on from CANFKS010000043.1 coordinate 20,373, forward strand.
TTCGCACCCGTCACCGCGGCCAGATGGATCGCCATCCCCTCCTCGCGCCGCTCCTTGGCGAATTCCACAATCAGAATGCCGTTCTTCGCCGCCAGCGCGATCAGCACCACCAGCCCGATCTGCCCATACAAATCGAGCGGCTTGCCCGTCAGCCACAGCCCGGCATACGACCCGAATACCCCCACCGTCACCGACAGCAGCACCGGCACAGGGATGATCCAGCTTTCGTACAACCCCACCAGGAACAGGTAGGCGAACAACACCGCCAGCGCCAAAATCGGCCCCGTCTGCCCCGCCGCAAGCTTTTCCTGGTAGGATGTGTCCGTCCATTCGAAGTCATACCCCCCCGGCAACGCCGCAGCCGACACCTGCTCCATCGCCAGCAGCGCATCCCCCGAGGACATGCCCGGCTTGGGCGATCCCAGCACCGTCATCGTCCGATAATTGTTGTAGCGCGAGATCGTCTGCGGCCCCAGCACGATCCGGATATCCGCGAACGCCCGCAACGGCACCATCGCCCCCTGCCGGTTGCGGACATGGATTTTCCACACCCCCTCGATATCAGACCGGTTTGACGCCTCGCCCTGCAGATTGACCTGCCACGTCCGCCCATAGAGATTGAAATCGTTGATATAAATTCCGCCTAGCGTCGATTGCAGCGCGTTGAACACATCGCTCATCGCCAACCCCAACACCTGCGCCTTGTCGCGATCGACATCGAGATACAGCATCGGCGTGGTCGCCGAGAACGTGGAGAACACCCGCGTCAACCGCGGATCCGAATTCGCCGCCCCCTGCAACCCGAGCAGCACCCCGCCCATCTCGGCCGGCTCCCGCCCTTCGAGATTCTGCAACTGGTAGGTGAACCCGCCCCCGGTCGACAACCCGATGATCGGCGGCAGATTGAGCGGAAATGCAATCGCCGAGCGCACCGCCTGCAACCCCCCAAACACGCGCCCGATCACCGCCTGCACACTATCCGCCGCAGCCACCCGATTGGCGAACGGCTTCAAGCCAACCACCATGAACGCAGCGTTGGACTGCGCGGCATTGTCGAGAAACGAGAACCCGACAATCGCCAGCGTCTTCTCGACCTGCGGGATCGTCTTCAGCATCCCCTCGATCTGCGACACCACCGCCCGCGTCCGCGCCACCGAGGCCCCATCCGGCAACTGCACCGGAATAAAGAACGCCCCCTGGTCCTCCTCCGGCAGGAACCCCCCCGGCGTCATCAGCGACAACCCGTAGATCCCCCCGCCAAACGCCCCGATGATCACCACGCCAAGAACAGCCACCCGAACCAGCCGCCGCACCACCGCGGCATACCCGTCGCGCGCCCCATCGATCCCGCGCATCACCAGGCCCATCGCGCCGCGCTTCTTGCCGGTATGCCGCAAAAACACCCCGCACAGCGCCGGCGACAACGTCAACGCATTGATGGCCGAGATAATCATCGCCACCGAAATCGTCACCGCGAACTGCCGGAACAATTGCCCGGACAACCCGGGAATAAACCCGATCGGCACAAACACCGACAGCAACACCAGCGAAATCGCGACGATCGGCCCGGTGATCTGCTTCATCGCCTTCTTCGTCGCGTCCTTCGGCGACAAATCCGGCTCATCCTCCAGCACCCGCTCGACATTCTCCACCACCACGATCGCGTCATCCACCACAATGCCGATCGCCAGCACCATCGCCAGCAGCGTCACCGTATTGGCGGTGAACCCGATCACCAGCAGCACCGCGAACGTCCCCACCAGGCTCACCGGCACCGCCACGATCGGAATAATCGTCGCCCGCAGGTTCCCCAGGAACAGGAACACCACAATCACCACCAGGATGAACGCCTCCCCCAGCGTCTTCACCACCTCGGCAATGGTGTCGGACACGAAGGTCGAACTGTCATAGAAGACGATCTTCTTCATCCCGTCAGGAAAGCGCGGCGCCAGCTTGTCCAGCGTCGCCGCCACCCGGCGCGACGTATCGACCGCATTGGCACCCGGCGCGAGAAAAATGCCGATCGAAATCGCCGGATTGCCGTTCAGCCGGCTTTCCGTGTCCTGCGTCGCCGCCCCAAGCTCCACCCGCGCCACATCGCGCACCCGCAGCAACGAGCCGTCCGGATTGGCGCGCAGAATGATCGCCCCGAACTCCTCGCTCGACGACAACCGCCCCTTGGTCTGCAAATTGATCTGGATCTGCGTCGCCTCCGCCGTGGGCTTGGCCCCAAGCCGGCCCACCGCGGCCTGCACGTTCTGCGCCTGGATCGCCGCGATCACATCCGACGGCGCCAGCCCGAGCTGGATCATCCGCTCCGTCTCAAGCCATATGCGCATCGAATAATCGAGCGAGCCGAACATGAACGCCTGGCCCACGCCCGGCACGCGGGCGATCGCGTCCAGCACGTTGATCGTCACGTAGTTGCTGATGAACAGCGGATCTTGCTTGGGTTTCCCCGCCGCGTCAGCCTCGCTGTAGAACTGCAGGAACGAGAGAATCGCCGATGACCGCTTCTGCACAACCACCCCGGCGCGCTGCACCTCGGGCGGCAACCGCGCCACCGCCGCCTGAACGCGGTTGTTGACGTTGACGGTCGCGATATCCGGGTTCGTGCCGGACTGGAACGTCACCGTCAGCCCATAGCTGCCGTCGTTCGAACTGTTGGACTTCATGTAGAGCATCTGGTCGACGCCGTTGACCTGCGCCTCCAGCGGCTGCGCCACCGTCGCCTCCACCACCGCCGCCGCCGCGCCCGCATAGCGCGTGCTGACCTGAACCTGCGGCGGCACGATATCCGGAAACTGCGCCACCGGAATGCGCAGCATCCCGATGATCCCGGCCATCGTGGTCACAATAGCAATAACGATCGCCAGCCGGGGCCGGTCGACGAAAATCGACGAAAACATGATCTCAGCCCGCCGGCTTGGCCGCAGGAGCACCAGCCGGCGCCCCGCCCGCCGGCGACGGCGCCACCACCACCCCGGGCCGCACCCGCTGCAACCCCTCGACAACCACCGTATCGCCCTCGGCCAACCCGCCACTCACCCCCACCAGCGCCCCTTGCGCCACCCCCAACTGCACCCGCCGCTGCTGCACCTTGTTCTCGCCATCGAGCGCATACACAAACGCACCCTGCTGATCCTGCCCCACCGCCGACCGCGGTACTGCCAGCGCCTGGATCGGCTCCACCCCCTCCACCAGCACGCCGACAAACGCCCCGTCGATCAGATCACGATTGCCCGGCTCCCCGCTCTTCGCCCCCGCTCGCAATGGGTTCGGCATCCGTGCCCGCAACATGATCGTGTCCGTACCCGCCGTCACCGACGGGTCCGCATAGTCGATCACCCCCGAAACCTTATGGATCTGCCCATCCGGCAACCGCACCCTGATCGCCACCGCCGCAAACCCGCCCCGCGGCGCATACTTGTTGCGCAATTCCGCCACCGTCCGCGTCGGCACAGGAAACAACACAGACATCGGATCCTGGCTGACAATGCTCACCAACGCCCCCGACGACGGCGTCACCAGATTGCCCACCGCCAGCGCCGACCGCCCGATCTTGCCGGCCACCGGCGCTCGTATTTCGGCATAGCCCAGGCTGATTTCCGCAATCCTCACCTGCGCCTGCGCCGCCTGAAGCTGCGCGGCGAGGCTGGCCTGCTGCGCCTGCGCATCATCAAAATGAGACCGCTGCCCCGCCGGCGTGCTGAGCAATGACTGTGCCCGCCCCGTCGTCAACATTGCGTTCTTCAACAGCGCCCCAACCTGCGCCACCGTCGCCTGCTTGCTCGCCAGGTCCGCCTCGAACGCCGCACGGTCCAGCCGATACAGCAAATCCCCCTGCGCCACCTCGGCCCCTTCGACGAACCCGCGCTCGATAATCATCGCCGACAACCGCGCCACGATGTCGACCTTGTCCGTCGCCTGCACCCGGCCGACAAACTCCTGCACCTCCGTCACCGCCGCCTTCCTGACGAGCATCACCCCCACCGAAGGCGGCCCCCCGGGCCCGAACTGCGCGGCGGCGGGCGTGGCGATCAGAACGGCGAACAGCAACGGAACAAGACGACGCATCGGAAAACCCCGGCCAGAGTGTGATCGGCGGAGGCGAATGCCCCCTCCCGAAAAATGTTGCACTGCACATATGGCATCATCCGCCCGTCTGGCGAACCCCATTGCGGCCCCCCCCTCAGGGATCGTCCCGATGCTCTTCAAACTCCACATCGCGATGCACATGCACACTCATCAGCAGCCCCATCCCGATCATCACCATGATCATCGCGGACCCCCCATGCGACACCAGCGGCAACGGCACGCCTCCCACCGGGATTGACCCCGTCACCATCGCGATGTTGACGAACACATACATGAAGAAGTTCGTACTGATCCCCAGCGCCAAAAGCCGCCCATACTGATGCCGGCAGCGCACCCCGATGACGATCCCCCCCCCGATGATCGCAGCCAGCAACCCGATCAACGCCAACCCGCCAACCAGGCCGAATTCCTCCGCATAGATCGCGAAAATAAAATCGGTCTGCTTCTCCGGCAGGAAATTCAGATGCCCCTGCGTCCCCTGCAGAAACCCCTTCCCCCACATCCCGCCCGACCCCAGCGCAATCCGGGACTGGATGATATTATACCCCGTCCCGAGCGGATCGCGCTCCGGATACAGGAAGTTGTCGATCCGCGAGCGCTGGTAGTCATGCAGATGCTCATACGCGATCGGCGCCACCACCACGATCGCCCCCACCACAATCAACACCTTCCACCACCGCACCCCCGCCCCCAGAAACACCACGCCACCCACCACCGCGCAAATCACCGCAGTACCAAGATTAGGCTCCTTCAGAATCAACCCAACCGGCACCAGCAGCGCAATGATCGGCGGAAGCAGGAACAGCGGATTGCCCATCCGCTCCCACGAAGCCTTATGGAACCAGTGCGCCAGCGCCAGCACCAGCGCCAGCTTCATCCACTCGCTCGGCTGCCACAACGTGCCGCCGAAATCGATCCAGCGCTGTGCTCCCTTGCCGACATGGCCCATCCGCAACACCAGCACCAGCAGCGCCACCCCGCTCGCATAGGCCAGCCACGACATCTTGGCGATGATCCGGATATCGACCATCGCAATCGCCACCATCAGCATCAGCCCAAACCCGAAGCGCAGGATGTGCTTCGCCGCATAGGGCTCCGCCGCCCCCCCAGCCGCGGAAAACAGCGCAACATACCCCACGCCGGCAAGCATGCAGAGCAGCAGGATATAAACCCAACTCACCCGCCACAGCTTGGTCGCGATGCCGAAATCGGCCTCGGCCCGGATCAGCCGCCGCTCATTCAGCGCCATGGCCTAGCGCGCTCCCGTGACGGAGGCGAGGCCCCTGCGCAATCCGCCTTCCGCAAGCCCACGCGCGAAGATCATGCCCTAGCTCCGCCCCGCCACACGCGGCGGCGCCTCGTTGCGCCGTGCCGGATCGCGCCGCAGGACATCCTGCATGATATCCCGCGCAATCGGCGCCGCCGTGGCCGACCCCGCATTGCCATGCTCCACCACCAGCGCCAGCGCATAGCGTGGCGCATCATGCGGCGCAAACCCGACAAACAACGCGTGCGGCCGCAACTCCCACGGCAGGTTCTCGGACTTGAAGCCCTTCTCCCGCTGCTCGCGGGTCACGTTTCTGACCTGCACCGAGCCTGTCTTGCCCGACATCTGCACGCCCGGAATGTCGAGCCTGGCCACCGTTGCGGTGCCCTGCTGCTCATTGACCACCGCCCACATCCCGTCCCTGATCTGCGACAACAGCCGCTCCGGCAACCCGATCGAAGGCCAATCCTCCGCCCGCGCCCCCGCCCCCGCCATGCCCCCGATGGCGCGCGTCAAATGTGGCTCGACAGCCCGCCCCGTCGCCAGCCGCGCCGTCATTGTCGCCAGCGCCAGCGGGCTCAACTGGATGTAGCCCTGCCCAATCCCGCACACGATCGTATCGCCGATATTCCACGCCTTGCCCTGCGACGCCCGCCACGCCCGGGTCGGCACAAATCCCTGCCGAGTCCCCGGCAAATCCACCGCCAGTTTCGTGCCAAGCCCGAACCGGCTCGACATGGCCGCGATCTTGTCGATCCCCGTCCGCCGCGCAACCTCATAGAAATACACGTCGCAACTGTTCTTCAGCGCCCCCCGCAGGTCCACGTTGCCATGCCCGCCCTTGCTCCAGCAGTGATACCGCCGGTCTCCGAAATCCATGTAGCCCGGGCAATTCACCCGGTCATTGACCGTCACCGCCTTGGCTTCCAGCCCCGCCAGCGCCACCACCATCTTGAACGTGGACCCCGGCGCATACAGCCCCGATGCCGCCTTGTTGATCAGCGGCGCCCGCCGGTTGTTCGTCCACTCCACCCATTGCGCCTGCGACACCCCCGAGTTGAACAGGCTCGGATCGAATGACGGGTTGGTCGCCATGGCGAGCACCTCGCCGTTGCGCGCATCCAACACCACCGCCGACGCGCTCTCATCCCCCAGCCGCCCCAGCACGCTGGCCTGCAACTCCGCATCGATCGTCAGCGTCACATCCCGCCCCTGCGTTCCCTCCTGGCGATCCAACTCGCGGATCACCCGCCCCACCGCATTCACCTCAAGCTGTACCGCCCCCGCCCGGCCCCGCAACACCTCGTCATGCGTCCGCTCCATCCCCCCCCGGCCCACCCGCATGCCCGGCAGGGCCAGCATCGTATCCCCCGCCACATCCGCCTCGTTCGGCGGCGCCACATAGCCGATGATATGCGCCATCTGGGGCCCCAGCGGATACTGCCGCGTGGTCCCCACATCCACCAGCACCCCCGGCAACTCCGGCGCATTGACCTCGATCCGCGCCATTTCCTCCCAGCTCAGAAACTCCCGCAACACCACGGGAATGAACCGCCGATGCCGCCGCAACTCCCGCTCGATCCGGTTGCGCTCCGCATCCGTCAGAGGGATGAACCGCGCGAACGCCTCCACCGACGCCGATGCATCCGCCGCCTGCTCCGCGATCAACAAGGCCCGCCAGTTTTGCCGATTGCCTGCAATCACCGCGCCAAACCGGTCCAGCAGGCGCCCCCGCGGCGGTGCGATCAGCCGCGACGATATCCGGTTCGCCTCCGCCAACGTCGAATACCGCGCGCCCTCCTCGACCTGCACCTGATAAAGCCGGCTGCCCAGCCACCCCAGCCCCGCAAGCTGCGCCCCCCCGATCAGCAAAGCCCGCCGCGTAAAAACCCCGTTTCGCTTGCCCTCCCGCCTCATGTCCCATCAGCCTGGCCGAGCGACTGATGCGCCCGCGTCAGCAACACCGCCAGCAGCGGATACAACCCGCCCGCCAGCGCCGCCTGGAACAGCACCGGCCACGGCGGCAACAGTGCCAACACCAACACGCAGGTCATCAGCCACTGCATCAGCGCCGCCCCCATCGCGACCACCACGAAGGCCAGCCAAACCAGGAAAAACCCCTGCCGCGTCAGAAACCGCCGCCACAGCATCGCCACCCCATGCGTCGACAGCAGGCTCAACACATTCACCCCGATCGGCGCAAACCCCAGCAGATCGACCAGCAGCCCGATCAAAAACACCTGCGGCGGCGCCATGCTCGATGGACGAAACAACGACCAGAAAAACACGCAGGCCAAGGACGTCGCCACCAGCAACTGCGCCTGCCCCGGCAACCCCAACGGCGCCGCCCCCAGCAACAGCAACAAAACAGTCGCAGCGGCCGGGAAACTATACCGCGCGAACCCGTCCAACCGCAGCAAGATGTTCTGCCGCGGCCGGATCCCTGGCAGCCTGTCGCTCATCAGCGCCTGCGCTCGGCCGCCCGATTCGGCGACTCCGGCGCCAAGGCGCCCCGCAACCCGTAATCGAACAGCCGCACCACCTCCAACCGATCAAGCCGCGCCTCGGGCTGCACCTCCGGCACATTGCTCGCCGTGAACCGCACCGTCCCCACCGGCAGGCCAGCCGGAAACGCGTTGGCCTCCGCCGAGGTCACGATCCGCTCGCCCTCGGCCGGCTGCACGCCCTCGGGCCAATGCAGCAAGCGCGGCCGCGGCCCATTCGTCCCCACCAGCATCGCCCGCGCCCGGCTCTGCTCCATCACCACCGGAATCCGGCTGTTGATATCCGTCAGCAGCAACACCCGCGCACTCCGCGTTCCCACCTCCGTCACCCGCCCGACCAGGCCACGATCATCCAGCGCAATCTGCCCCTTCATGATCCCATGGTTCGGCCCCAGCGACAGCAGCACCGCGCGCGCATAAACCCCGCCCGCATCCGCCACCACGCGCGATGTCACATAACTCGGCGTCGGATCCGGCACCCAGCGCAAATTGGCCTTCAACAGCGCATTTTCGGCGTCCAGCGTCATCGCCACCGCCTGCCACTTGCGCAGCCGCTCGTTCTCCTCGCGCAATCGCGCATTGTCGGAAAACAACGTCAGCATGTGCTGCATGTTGTCGATCGTCGCGCGCACGCTCGACAGCGGCGCCGCCAGCACACCATAAATCGGCGCCAGCGCATCCGACACCGCCATCCGCGCGCGCTCAGCCAGCAGCGCATCGGCCTTGCCGAGCAGCATCAATCCGAACGCCGCGGCCATCAGCACCGGAAGCGTGAGCTTCGAAAGTGCCTGCCGCACCGGGATGGACAGCCGAATCACGACCCGACCCTACCTCCGCCGCCAGATTGCCATTGGACGCACATGCGCCCGATCACGCAAGTGTGCAGACGCCGCCCCGATATCAATACATCGACGTCAATACATTGCGCAGCCGCTTCATCTCCTCCAGCGCCCGCCCGGTCCCCAGCGCCACGCATTGCAGCGCGTCCTCGGCGATCACCACCGGCAACCCCGTCGCATCGCGCAGCACCTGGTCCAGCCGGAACAGCAGCGCCCCGCCCCCGGTCAGCACAATCCCCTTGTCCACGATATCGGCGGCCAATTCCGGCGGCGTGTTCTCCAGCGCCACCTTCACCGCCTCGACAATCGCCGCCACCGGCTCCGCCAGGCTTTCCGCGATCGCGCGCTGGCTGACCAGCACTTCGCGCGGCACGCCGTTCATCAAATCACGGCCCTTGACCTCGCGCATCGGGCCTTCCTCGTCGTCATACGGCGGCGCCGCGGCCCCGATCTCGAGTTTGATCCGCTCGGCCGAGCTTTCGCCGATCAACAGGTTATGGTTGCGCCGGATATAGGAGATGATCGCCTCATCCATCTTGTCGCCGCCGACGCGCACCGAACGCGCATAGACGATGCCGCCCAGCGATATCACCGCCACTTCCGTGGTGCCGCCGCCGATATCCACCACCATGCTGCCCGAAGGCTCCGTCACCGGCAGCCCAGCCCCGATCGCCGCCGCCATCGGCTCCTCGATCAGGAACACTTTGCGCGCCCCCGCACTCTCCGCACTCTCCTGGATCGCGCGCCGCTCCACCGCGGTCGAACCCGACGGCACACACACGATAATCATCGGCGAAGCAAAGCCCCGCCGGTTATGCACCTTGCGGATGAAGTGCTTGATCATCTCCTCCGCGACCTCGAAATCCGCGATCACCCCATCCCGCAACGGCCGGATCGCCTGGATGTTCCCCGGCGTGCGCCCCAGCATCTGCTTGGCCTCCTCGCCGACCGCAAGCACCTGCTTCTTGCCGCGCACGTCGGCAATAGCCACCACCGAGGGCTCGTCAAGCACGATGCCGCGTCCCTTCACATAGACGAGCGTGTTGGCAGTTCCGAGGTCGATAGCCATGTCGGCAGACATGAAACCGAGGAGGCGAGAAAACATCTGGAATACCCTGTTGGTCACAGACAGCGCGTGGGCACGTGCCAGCACAAGGGCTTAACCCCGCCTGCCCCCGCGAGCAAGGGGCATCACCCCTTGCGCAACACCATCGCCGCCGCTGCAAGCATGAGTGCCATGCCGCCAGCCTCCACCAGGTCCACCTGCTCCCCCAGTATCGCCATCCCCGCCGCGACCGATATCACTGGGGAAATAAAGGCATAGGTCCCCGTCGTGCTCGCCCCCCAGTCGCGCACCAGAATAAAGTAGATCGTCGTCGCGCCGAGCGATCCGGCAAACACCATGAAGGTCCATGCGAGCCAGGCATGCAGCCCCCAATCGCCCGTCAACACCGGCCCCACCCCCGGCTCCACCGCAATCGAAATCACCAGCAGCGTCAGCCCCCCCATCAAATTCGTGCTCGCCGCCAACACCGCCGGCGGCACCGTCCGCATCAACGGCCGCGACAGCACCGAGCCCAGGCAATAGCTCAAATTGCCGATGATGATGCCCAGCGCCCCCAGCCCCTCCATCAGATCAAGCTTGTCCTGCGCGATCTTCGGCCCAAACAGCAACACCATCCCCGCCACACCCACCCCAATCGCCGCCCCCTGCCGCCGGTTGAACCGCTCCTGCCCCATCGCCACCGAAAACCCAAGCAACGCCAGCGGCGTCAACGCCGAACTCAACACCGATGCCAGGCCGCTGCTCACATAGCGCAACCCGTACAACATAATGAAAACATTGATCGTGATCAGGATCTGCGACAACCAGAACAACCGCGGGATCAACCGCCACGCCACCCGCACCGGCTCTCCCGTAAAATACCGCCACAGCAAAAACGCCGCCCCCGCGAACGTCCACCGGGTCCCAGAAAAAAACCCGGGCGGCACATCCGTCACCCCGATCTTCATCGCAACCCAGTTCACGCCCCACACGAAGCACAAAAAGGCGAACAGCAAACGCTGTCGCGCGAGAACGGAAAGGGGCATCGACCAGCCGAACGAGGTTGCACACCCACCATACCCAGTCCCGCCCACCCTGTCCCAGCCACCGGCGCGTCCCAGCCCCGCATGCCCGGCGGCGAACCCCCTCTCGCCCCACCGCGCTAGAGCCTGATGATTTTTGGTGGGATCACCAAAAATCATCAGGCGATCAAACAAAGAGTGAGAGCGGGATGCCTTCGCAATCAGAAGGCATCCCGCTCTAAACCCGCGCAGCACACCGCAAATCGCCCGACAAACCGTGAATCTTGCGCCGCAAATCAAAACCGGTATGCAGGTCTCCACCAGATACAGGAGATCTCCATCATGCAATTCGGCATCGCCCTCGCCACCGACGCGGACGCCTGGAAAACCGTCGCCCGCGCCGAAACCCTCGGCTTCAGCCACGCCTGGTTCTACGACACCCAGATGCTGAGTGCGGACTGCTTCGTCGCCATGGGCGCCGCCGCCGTCAAAACCGGGCGAATCCGCCTCGGCACCGGCGTCCTCATCCCCTCCAACCGCATCGCCGCCGTCACCGCCAACGCGTTCGTATCCCTCAATAAACTCGCCCCCGGCCGCATCGATTTCGGCGTCGGCACCGGCTTCACCGGCCGTCGCGCCATGGGCCTTGGCGCCATCAAGCTCGCCGCAATGAGCGAATACATCCGCGTCGTCACCGCCCTCATGCGCGGCGAAATGGTCGAAACCACCATCGAGGGCGAGCGCCGCAAAATCCGCTTCCTCAACCCCGAACTCGGCCTCATCAACACCACCGATCCCGTCGCCCTGCACGTCTCCGCCTACGGCCCCAAGGCCATGGCCCTCACCGCCCAACTCGGCGCCGGTTGGATCAACTTCGTGGGCGACGAGGCCTCCGGCGCCCGCGCCATGTCCGCCATGCAATCCGCCTGGCAAACCGCCGGCCACGCCCCCGCCGCCCTCGGCGCCGTCGCCTTCGCCCTCGGCTGCGTTCTCCAGCCCGGCGAAGCCCTCGACTCGCCCCGCGCCATCGCCCAATCCGGCCCCCGCGCCGCCGTCCTGCTTCATCGCGCCGCCGACGAAGCCCTCTTCGGCCTGCCCAACACCTCCCCGATCCCCCCCGAACTCGCAGCCGAATGCGCCGGCTACGTCGAACGCGCCCGCAGCTTCCAGCCCGCCGACGCCCCCTGGATCGAAAACCACCGCGGCCACCTCATGGTCGTCAAGGACGAGGAACGCCCCTTCATCACCCCCGAACTCATCCGCCGCACCACCTTCACCGGCACCGCCGACGCCCTCCTCCCCCGCATCGCCGCCTTGCGCGACGCCGGCTACACCCAATTCACCATCCAACTCACCCCCGGCCAGGAATCCGCCATCGAGGATTGGGCCGCCATCATGCGCGCCTTCAAATAAGCGCCAACCGGCCGCCTCACTCCCGCCGCAACACCCGGTCATGCAGAAACCCGCCAATCCCGCCCGACTTGAACCGGGCGGTGATTGCCTCCGCATCATACCCTGTCCGCACCCAGTCGAGGAATCCCATGCGTCCCTCGCCCTCGGTTTCAAACCGCAACAAAACCGCATCCAGCACCCCGGCCCGAGAGCCGCGCAGATGCCCATGCCGCACACTCAACTGACCCAGCGCCACCGCAACCGCCGCCCCCTCCAGCAGCAAAAACACCGCCGCCGCAAACCCCGCCCGATCCGCGCCTGACTTGCAATGCACCAGCGCCGGCTTCGGCGCCGCCAGCAGCGCCGCCGCCAAGGCCAACACCGTCTCCCGCGCCGGCGCCCGCCCGCTCGACAGCGCCATATCGATGAACGCCATCCCCAGCCGCCCCGCCTGCTCGCGCGACAACGCGTCCGACCCGCTCCGCGTCGCCCCGCGCAGATTGATCACGCTCTTCAGCCCAACCCGCCGCCGCGCCCGCGCCAGCCGCCCCGGCGTCGGATGGTTCGCCCGATACAGCACGCCCGGCACCACCACCCCCCAATTCCCCCACGCCAGACGCAACACCGCATGATCGACAAACAAACTATCGACCCACGCCAACAACCGCCCATGCCGCGCCTTCAGATCACCGGGGAAGATCGACTCCACGGGTCAGCGCGCCGGCATCATGCGCCGCAACAGCCCGTCACGCAGCACATACTGATGAAACAGCGCCATCGCCGCATGCCCCAACGCCACGACCAACACCGCATTGGCGGCCAATTCATGCACCGCGCCAATCGTCCGCCGCAGCGCCCGATCCGCCGGCGCCAGCCCCGCCAGGCTGAAAAACCCGAACAGACCATCCCCTCGCACCCACGCATTGCTCATCCCCGCCAGGATCGCTGCGCCCATGAGCACATAAAGCCCCAGATGCCCGATCCGCGCCGCCCGATTCAGCCACCCCGCCCCCTCCGGCGG
>CANFKS010000044.1 GCA_947447625.1 Rhodospirillales bacterium
CGCCGGGCTTCCCAGGCAAGTGCGGGCGGATCCGCTCCCATTGGTGGTCCTGCAAAATCAGACGAACCGATCCCATTCCACGCTCCCCAAAAGGAGCTTGAAGCAGATTTCAGCCCGAGCCGGAATCCCTAATGTCAACGCGCTCTAGCGAGCGCTTCTTTTTTTCAAAAAAAAGCGCTCGCTTCCTACCCCGCAATCTCCCCCGACTTCATCCGCAAAGCCTCCAGCGACTTCCACATCTCCGCATCCCGCTCCGCCGTCCAGATCCGCGGCCGATCGAGCCCCCCCGCCTCGTCATAAGCGCGCGACACATTGAACGGCATGCAGTGATCGAAAATCACCCAATGCCCGAATTCCGGCCGCATCGCCGCCATCGCCTCGGCATAAACCGCCCCGAGCGGCGCCCCCCGTGCCACCCCCGCCTTGGCAATCCCGAACAACCGCGTCGTAAACGCCTCCATCCCGTCCAGCGCCTCCCTCACCTCGGCCGCGTTCATCAAAGCCCGCCCCCGCCCCGGCACCATCTTCTCCGCGCCCAACGCCCGCAGAGCGGCAATCGTCGCCGGCCAATCCGTGAAATGCGCATCCCCGCAATACGGCGTCGCCCCGAACGCCACCGTATCCCCGGCAAACAACACCTTCTCCTTCGGCAACCACACCACCGTATCCCCCGCCGTATGCGACCGTCCGATATGGATCACCTGCGCCTCGCGATCCCCAAGCCACAACGACATCCGCCCCTGAAAACTCCGCGTCGGCCAGGTCAGCCCCGGAATCCCGTCCCGCCCCCGGAAAAGCTCCGGAAACCGGCCGATTTCGCTGTCCATATCCTGCTGCCCCCGCTCGACGATCATAGCGCGCGTCACATCGGAGCAGATGATCTCATGATACGGATACCCGGTGGCACCCAGCACCCGCAGCGCATGATAATGCGTCAACACGATCGTCCGCACCTTCTGGTCCGTCACCTCGGCAATGCGCCCCTGCACCTCGGCCGCCATCGCCGGCGTCGCCTGCGCATCCACCACCACCACCCCGTCCGGCCCGACAATCACCCCCGAATTCGTATCGCCCTGCGCCGAATAGGCATACAGGCCCTTCCCCAGCTCATCGAACGAGACCGTCTTTTCAGCCATGTCATTGCTCGAAGCGAAGCCGGACATAATCTGTCTCCCCGGAAACCCGTTTGGCGTCCTTCGGGCTACAATGTATCCTCCGCCCAAAGCAACACCAAGGAGCGCCCCATGCAACGCCGCGAAATCAACGCCCCCGACGCCCCCGCCCCCGCCGGCTCCTACAGCCAGGCCATCGAGATCACCGGCGCCACCCGGACCCTTTATGTCAGCGGCCAGGTTCCGGCCGACATCACCGGCCACGTCCCGGACGATCTGCTGAGCCAGTGCCGCCTCGCCTGGAAAAACGTCGAGGCTCAACTCCGCGCCGCTGGCATGGGGTTCGACAACGTCGTCAAAATCACCACCATCCTGCCCGACCACGCCTCCCTCGGCGAAAGCCGCAAAGCCCGCGGCGAAGCGATGGGTGATCGCAAACCCGCCAGCACCCTGATCGTCGGCGGCCTCGCCAGCCCTGCCTGGAAAATCGAAATCGAAGTCATCGCGTGCGCGTGAGGCAACAGATATGACCCGCATCCTCATCCTCCACGGCGCCGGCATGAACATGCGCGGCAAGGCCCAAGTCGACGTCTTCGGCAAAATGACCCTGCCGGAATACGATACCCAGATCCGCGCATTCGCCGCAGCGCTGGACATCGACATCGAGATTTTCCACTCCAACATCGAAGGCGAAGTCATCAACCGCCTCTATGACGCCCACGACCAGGGCTTCGACGCCGCCATCATCAACCCCTCCGGCTTCACCCGCGGCTACCCCGCCCTCACGGCGGCCATCGCCGGCGTGAAATTCCCCACCATCGAAGTCCACATCTCCAACCCCGCCCGCCGCGGCCTGGCTTCCGACATCGCCACCGCCAGCCTCGGCGCCATCGCCGGCTTCGGCATCACCGGCTACGACCTCGCCTTGCGCGGCCTGAAATCCGTCCTGTCGCGCGCCTGAAAACGAACCCCCTGCTCTAACGCTTTGTTTGATCGCGTGATTCAGACTTTTTGGCGATTCCGCCAAAAATCATCAAGCGCTATAACCGGGCGATGATCAGCCGAGCAACCGCCTCCGGCGCGGCAGCGATCCTCCTGTGGTCACTGCTCGCCCTGCTCTCCCGCGCCGCCGCCAGCATCCCTCCGTTCCAGTTGGCCGCGATGAGCTTCGCCGTGTCCGGCGGGCTGGGTCTCGCCTGGCTCGTCCTGCGCGGCAATCTTGGCGTCCTGCGCCAGCGCCCGCTCGTGTGGCTGCATGGCGCGGGCGGCCTGTTCGGCTACCACGCATTGTTCTTCGCCGCCCTCGCGCGCGCCCCCGCCGCCGAGGCCACCCTCATCAACTACACATGGCCGCTGCTGATCGTGCTGCTTTCGGCTCCTGTCCTCGGCCTGCGCCTCACCCCCCGACACCTCCTCGGCGTCGCAACCGGCCTCGCCGGCAGCCTGCTGCTGCTCGCGCAAGGCACCAGCTTCAGCGCCGAAGCCATCTCCGGCTACCTCTTCGCCGCCGGCGCCGCGCTGACCTGGGCGGCATACTCCGTCCTGGCCCGCCGCCTCCACACCGTGCCGAGCAGCGCCGTCCTCGGCTTCTGCGCCGCCAGCTTCCTCCTCGCCAGCATGGCCCACCTCGCCTTCGAAACCACCGTCATCCCCACGGCCAGCGCCGCCGTCGCCGTCCTGCTGCTGGGCCTCGGCCCGGTCGGCATCGCTTTCGTCCTGTGGGATACCGGCATGAAACACGGCGACCCCCGCCTGCTCGGAATCCTCGCCTATGCCACCCCGGTGCTCTCCACCCTGTTCCTCGGCCTCGCCGGCTTCGCCCCCCTGAGCCTCACCACCATCACCGCCGCCCTTCTCGTCACCGCCGGCGGCTGGCTCGCCGCGCGCGCCGGCTGAACCCGAACCCGCCTCCCCCGAACACGGGTTGCGCCCCAGGACCGATGGGGTTTCACTCGCCTATCTTGATCGCCGCGCAGGAGACCACCGCCATGACCGCCACCCACCGCTACCGCATCGGCTTCGACATCGGCGGCACCTTCACCGATTTCATCCTGCTCGACGCCGAACGCCACGACATCCGCCTCCACAAATGCCTCACCACCCCCGCCGACCCCTCGATCGGCGCGCTCGAAGGCCTCACCGAAATCGTCGCCGCCGCCGGCCTGAATCTCGCCGACATCGGCGAAATCGTTCACGGCACCACCCTTGTCACCAACGCCCTCATCGAGCGCAAAGGCGCCAAGCTCGGCCTCATCACCACGCGCGGCTTCCGCGACATCCTGGAGATGGGCACCGAGCAGCGCTACGACATCTACGACCTCTTCCTCCAATACCCCGCCCCCCTCGTCCCCCGCCGCCGCCGCCTCGAAGTGACCGAACGGCTTGACCGTGATGGCCTCGTCGTCACCGACATCGACCTCGACGACGTCCGCACCGCCGCACGTCAACTCGTGGCCGACGGCGTCGAAGCCATCGCGGTCGGCTTCCTTCACGCCTACCGCAACCCCGCCCATGAACGCGCAGCCGGACACGCCATCCGCGCCCTGTTCCCCGACCTCGCCATCTCCCTCTCCTCCGATGTTGTCGCCGAACTCTGGGAATACCAGCGCATCGCCACCACCTGCGCCAACGCCTTCGTCCAGCCTTTGATGGACCGCTACGTCAAACGCCTCGAACACGAACTCTGCCAGCGCGGCTTCACGGGCGCGCTCTATTTGATGCACTCCGCCGGCGGCCTCGTCTCGCCCGACACCGCGCGGGCCTTCCCCATCCGCCTCCTCGAATCCGGCCCCGCCGGCGGCGGCCTCGCCACCGCCTTTTTCGGCAAGCTCGCCGGCAAATCCGACGTCATCTCCTTCGACATGGGCGGCACCACCGCCAAGGCCTGCCTCATCGAAAACGGCGCCGCCGCGATCGCCTCCGAGATGGAGGCCGCCCGCGTTCACCGCTTCAAAAAAGGCTCCGGCCTGCCCATCAAGGCCCCGGTCATCGACATGATCGAAATCGGCGCCGGCGGTGGCTCCCTCGCCAGCGTCGACGAAGTCGGCCTGTTGCGCGTCGGCCCCCATTCCGCCGGCGCTGACCCAGGCCCCGCCTGCTACGGCCGCGGGGGCAGCGAACCCACCGTCACCGACGCCAACCTCGTCCTCGGCTACTACGACCCCGCCTTCTTCCTCGGCGGGCGCATGTCCCTCGACCTGCAGGCCGCCCATGACGCGCTGGCCAAGGTCGGCGCCAAAATCGGCCTTGATGCCATCCAAACCGCCTGGGGCATCCACCGCGTCGTCACCGAATCGATGGCCGCCGCCGCGCGCATCCACATCGTCGAAAAAGGCCGCGATCCCCGCGCCTACGCCATGGTCGGCTTCGGCGGCGCCGGCCCCGCCCACGCCGCCGGCGTCGCCCGCGTCCTCGGCGTCGCGGAGCTCCTGATCCCCCCCGCCTCCGGCGCCGCCTCAGCGCTCGGCTTCCTCGCCGCCCCGCTCTCCTTCGAGCAGGTCCAATCCCACCCGCTCCGCCTCGATGACCCCGCCGCCGCCGCACGCATCAACGACGTCCTGCGCGAAGTCCAAGCCGAAACCCGCACCCGCATCACCGCCGCCGGCATCCCGGACGCCGCCGTCGTCACCGAACGCAGCGCCGACATGCGCCTCTTCGGCCAGCTCCACGAAATCAACATCCCCCTCCCCGACGGCGAAATCACCGACGCCACTATGCCCGCCATCCGCGCCGCCTTCGCCACCGCCTACGCCGCACGCTACACCTCCGTCTACGAAGGCGTCGCCATCCAGCTCGTCTCCATCCGCATCCGGGCCCGCGGCCCCATTCCCGAACTCACCCTCACCCAGGCGAGTTCCGCCGCCACCGGCCCCGCCCTCAAATCCACCCGCCAGGCCTTCTTCAATGACCGTTTCCACGACACCCAGGTCTACGACCGCTACGCCCTGCGCCCCGGCGTGCACATCGACGGCCCCGCCATCATCGAGGAACGCGAATCCACCACCATCCTCGCCCCCGGCGATTCCATGACCGTGGATGAAACCGGCACCATGCGCATCCGCATCGCCGTCGTCCCCCCCGCCGCCGCCCTGATCTCCCCCGAAACCCCGCTCGCCACAGCCCGCGCCCTCATCGAGTCTGACCCGGTCTCGCTCGAAATCATGTGGGCCCGCCTCATCACCGTCGTCGAAGAGATGTGGCACACCATCGTGCGCACCGCTTTCTCCCTCATCATCTCCGAAGCACAAGACTTCGCCACCGACCTGCTGGACCCAGACGGCGAATCACTCGCCCATTCGCCGCGCGCCATGCCCGTCTTCAACCTCACCGTCCCCATCGCCGTCAAAGCCCTCCTCAAAAAATACCCCCCGCACACCCTCAAACCCGGCGACGTCCTGATCACCAATGATCCCTGGCTCTGCGCCGGCCATCTCTTCGACATCGCCGTCATCACCCCCGTCTTCCGCGGCACCCACCTCGTGGCGCTGACCGCCACCGTCGGCCATGTCGGTGACATCGGCGGCACCAAGGACAGCCTGCGCGCCCGCGAAATCTACGACGAAGGCTTCCAGATCCCGCCGATGATGCTCTACCGCGCCGGCGTGCCGAACGATGACCTCCTCGCCCTGCTTCACGAAAACGTCCGCAAACCTGACGAAGTCCTGGGCGATCTCCACTCCTTCGTCGCCGCCAACCAACTCGGCGCCGACCGCCTCGTCGCCTTCATGAACGACTACGGCATGCATGACCTCCGGGCACTTGCCGCCGTCGTGCAGGACCGCTCCGAACACGCCATGCGCGATGCCATCCGCGCCCTGCCCGACGGCACCTACACCTCCGAAGTCTTCAACAACCCGCTCGGCACCAAGCTCCGCTACCCCGTCAAAATCACCGTCTCTGGCGACACCATCGAAACCGACTTCACCGGCGCCCCCCCCCAACAACCCCAAGGCGGCCTCAACTGCACCTACAGCTACACCGCCGCCCACACCACCTACCCGCTCAAATGCATCCTCTCGCCCCAAATCCGCAGCAACGCCGGCTGCTACCGGCCCTTCACCGTCAAAATCCCTGAAGCCTCCATCCTCAACGCCCAAAAACCCGTCGCCGTGAACCTGCGCACCCGCACCGGCTGGTACATCGCCCCCAACATCTTCCGCGCCCTCGCCGAAGCCGCCCCCAACCAGGTCCAAGCCGCCACCGGCCTGCCCCACGCCGTCAACATCTATGGCCGCGACAGCACCGGACACACCTACGCCGACCACTTCTTCATGGGCGGCGGCCAAGGCGCATCGGCCCGCTCGGACGGCAAATCCGCCCTCCTTTACCCGACCAGCGCCTCCAACACCTCCATCGAACTCCTCGAAACCCGCGCCCCCGTCCTCGTGCTGGAAAAAACCTTCGTGCCCGACAGCGGCGGCCCCGGCCAACACCGCGGCGGCCTCGGCGTGCGCACGAGCCTGCGGAAACTCCACGACGACGGCCTCCCCACCCTGTTCTCCATCTACCCCGAAGGCGTCGGCATCACCAACGAAGGCCTCTTCGGTGGCCGCCACGGCGGCGGCGTCCACGGCATCATCAAAGCCCCCGACGGCACCACCCTCCACAACTGCGGCACCGGCGAACTCGTCACCCTCGACCGCACCGACCGCATCGTCGAAGTCCAACTCGCCGGCGGCTCCGGCTACGGCAACCCCCAAAACCGCGTGCCCGAAGCCCTCGAAAACGACCTCGCCGACGGCTACATCACTGCCCCCTACACCTGACGAGAAACCCGCAGACTGGCGCGCGCTTTGGTGCCCCCCACCCCCAAGAGCCCCCCATGCCCCCCCGCACCGTCATCCCCCAGTCCCGTTTTCAAAACCCCCGGACCGGCCCCACCCACTCACGTCCCAATTGTTGCTTTTAGTTATCAAAAAAGCCCAACTGGATATAATACCAGCGAGCCCGCCGCCCGTGCATGGCGCCGCCTGCCGATCCATCGTTATCTCCCATCATAAAACTTCTGGGGAACACGCATGACGGACTCCGCGCTGCGCACACAAGTCGGCATCATCGGCGCCGGCCCCGCCGGCCTCCTCCTCGCCCAGATCCTGCATCTGCACGGTATCGACAGCATCATCATCGAGGCCCAGTCCCGACCTCACATCGAAAGCCGCGTCCGCGCCGGCCTCATGGAACATGATTCCTGCCAGCAAATGCGCGACGCCGGAATCGGCGCCCGGATGGACCGCGAAGGCTTGGTTCACGAAGGCATTATCCTGCGCTTCGCCGGCCACAGCCACCGCATCCCCCTCACCGAACTCACCGGCCGCCGCGTCACCGTCTACGGCCAGCAGGAGGTCGTCAAAGACCTCATCGCCGCCCGCCTCGCCACTGGCCGCCCCCTCTTCTTCGAAGCTCCCGCCATCGCCATCGAAAACACCGATACCCCCAAAATCCACTTCCGCCACAACGGCACCGAAAAAACCATCCTCTGCGACTTCATCGCCGGCTGCGACGGGTTCCACGGCCCCTCCCGCGCCAGCATCCCCGCGCACCGAATGAAAATCTTCGAACGCGTCTACCCTTTCGGCTGGCTCGGCATCCTCGCCGAATCCCCCCCCGCCAGCCACGAACTCGTCTATGCCAGCCACCCAGGCGGCTTCGCCCTCCTCTCCATGCGCTCGCCGCGCATCAGCCGCCTCTACCTTCAATGCGCACCCGACGAAAACCTGGCCGACTGGTCCGACGCGCGCATCTGGGACGAACTCGACACCCGCCTCGCCGACCGCGAATCCACCCCCCTCCCCCGCGGCCCCATCCTGCAAAAAGGCATCACCCCGCTGCGCAGCTTCGTCGCCGAACCCATGCGCCACCACCGCCTCTTCCTCCTCGGTGACGCCGCCCATATCGTGCCCCCCACCGGCGCGAAGGGCCTCAACCTGGCCTTCGCCGACGTCCACGTCCTCGCTCGCGCCTTCACCGCCTGGTATCAAGACAACGAAGCCGACGGCCTCGAAACCTACTCCGCCACCGCGCTGCGCCGCGTCTGGCAAGCCGAGCGGTTCGCCTGGTGGATGACCACCCTGATGCACCGCTTCGACAACCACTCTCCCTTCGAAGCCCGCATGCAGGAGGCCGAGCTTGACTACCTCACCTCGTCCAAAGCCGGCATGACCACCATCGCCGAAAACTACGTAGGCCTGCGCCTCCTCTGAGCCCCCCCGTCAGCCCGCGTCATGGAATCATCACACGCATTTGAGCCGGCTTGGTCTGTTTGTTACGAAATTGTTAATTTAGAGCCTGATGATTTTTGGTGGAATCACCAAAAATCTGAATCAGGCGATCAAACAAAGAGTTAGAGCGGGATGCCTTCGCCTATCAGAAGGCATCCCGCTCTAACGCTCCGGAGCCTGCGAATGGCAAAATGCCCCGCTCGCCTGTTGCTGCTCTCGGCAACCGTGGCTGCCCTGTCGCCCGCCGCGCAGGCCAACCCAAGCCAGTTCAACGTGGTCGGTTTCACCAGCGACGATCTCGCGGGCTCCACCTTCGCGCCCGAGTTGGTGCCGGAACCCACCACGCTCGCGCTGTTTGGCTTCGGCATCGCCAGCCTTGCCATGCTGCGCCGGTGGGACAACCAGGCCTTATCGAACACTGGACGTTTCGTTTCAGAGGGCGCCCCAGACGTCGCGGGCAACCTCGACGCACAGTTCCAATTTGCGCCACTGCTCGTCCTCGGTCAGCAAATTGCCCTCCTCGGTGCTGGCAAATCCGCATTGCGGGCTCAGCGCCAACTGGTCGAGCGACACATATTTGGCAGCCTCGTCGATCCGCCGCTTGAGGTCGTCCTTGCTTTCGAGTTTCCCGGTCTTGCTGGTGACAAGCCCGAGCACGACGACCTTGTCGCCCTTGGGGACAAACCGCAGCGGCTCGAACCCGCCGGCGCGATCGCTGTCCCATTCCATGAAATAGGCATCGACGTTGATGCGGTTGAACAACGTCTCGGCCACCGGCTCATACCCGCCGGATGCCACGAACGTGGACCGGAAATTCCCCCGGCACAAATGCATCGACACCATCATATCCGCCGGGCGGCCATCGATGGCGCGGTTGATCAACGTTGCGTAGATGTCAACAAGCCCCTCGATATAGTCGCCGCGCTGCTTGAGTTGGGCGATCTGCTCGGGGTCGCAGAGATAAGCGAGGTTGACCTCATCGAGTTGCAGATACCGGCATCCAGCCGCGGCGAAGGCGCCCACCGCGTCGTGATAGGCGGTGCCGAGATCGGTAAAGAATGCGGCGATATCGGGATAGACCGCGCGATCGATCGACTGCCGCCCGCCGCGGAAATGCAGCACCGAGGGGGAGGGGATGGTCTGCTTGGCGATCGCGGATTTCACGTGCGCGGCAGTGACGCCGTAATCCGCGACGAAGGCCGGTTCCTTCCAGGCGATGCGGCCATTCACCTTCAGCCGGTGCGGCAGCATCGCGCCACCTTTGAATTCGATGCGCTGCTCCGGCACGTAGAGTTCGGCGCCTTCGAGTTTGGCGACGAAATCATAGTGCCAATAGGCCCGGCGGTATTCGCCGTCGGTCGCGGCGCGCAGGCCGATCGACTCCTGTTTGGCGATGGCGCCGGCGATGCTGGCATCCTCGATGGCGCGCATTGCATCGGCAGGCAACGTGCCGGCGGCATGGGCGGCGCGGGCTTCGCGCAGTTTAACGGGGCGCAACAGGCTGCCGACATGATCGGCGCGGAAGGGGGGGCGGGTGCGAGCGGTCATGACGGGCCTCCTGGGATTGGCGGGTTGTCGCCCGGCTGGGATGTTTCGTCAAAAACTGAACGGTTGGACGACGCCAAGCGGGGGGAGTAATCGAACGCCATGACGCTCTCTCTCCTGTTGGCCGGCATCGCCGGGTATTGCGGTCGCAACGCGTGGCGCGTGGTGTTGATCGGGTTTCTGTTGGCGCTGCTATCCGGCGGCCTGGCATATGTCCGCCTCGGCGTAAGCACGGACACCGACGCCCTTTTCGCGGCCGACCTGCCGTGGCGCAAGCGCGCGATGGCGCTGGACCGGGATTTCCCGCAGTTCCGCGATCTGCTCGTCGCCGTGATCGAAGCCCGCAGCCCGGAGGTGGCGGAGGCCACGGCAGCGGGGCTGGAGGCCGCGTTGAAGGCCGATGCGCTGCATTTCAGCTTCGTCCGCCGGCCGGATGCCTCGCCTTATCTGGAAGCCAACGGGTTGTTGTTCCTCGACCAGGCCGCGTTGCAGGACCTGCTGGATCGCACGATCGACGCGCAGCCGTTCCTGGGCCAGTTGGCGGCCGATCCATCGGCGCGTGGGCTGTTTGCGGCCCTGTCGCTGCTGGCGATCGGGGCCGAGCAGGGGGCCAATCTCGCGCCGTTCGCTGGCCCGCTCGGGATGTTTCATACGGCGCTGGCGGATGCGGCGGCGGGCAGGGCACAGCCCTTGTCGTGGCAGTCTCTGCTGGGCGGCGGGTTGGCTGAAAAGGCCGGGCCGTACCGGTTCGTGCTGGCCCGGGCGAAGCTGGACCTCATGGCGCTTGAACCTGGCGGGGCCGCGGGAGCGGCGTTGCGCAAAGCGGCGGCGGGGCTGGAATTCGTGCGCGATGGCGCGGCGCAGGTGCGGCTGACCGGGGCGGTGGCACTGCAGGACGAGGAATTCTCGACTGTGGCGGAAGGTGCCCTGGCGGGCGCGATCGGCAGTGCGGCGTTGGTGCTGTTGTGGCTGGTGCTGGCGGTGCGCAGCATCCGGCTGATCGTGCCGATCATCGCCACGCTGGGTCTGGGTCTGGTGATCACGACGGGGTTTGCGGCGCTGGCGATCGGCACGCTCAATTTGATTTCGGTGGCCTTCGCGGTGCTGTTCGTGGGCATCGCAGTCGATCTGGCGATCCAGTACTGCGTCAGCGCACGGGCGCTGCGGCAGACGATGGCGCTCGACGCGGTGATCGAAGGAGCGGCGGTGATGGTGGGGCCGCCGGTGCTGGTGTCGGCCATGGCGGCGGCGGCGGGATTTCTCGCATTTGCGCCGACCTCCTTTAAGGGTGTGGCCGAACTCGGGTTGATCGCCGGGTTCGGCATGTTCGTGGCTTTGATCGCGACGATGACGTTTCTGCCGGCGATGCTGGCGCTGTGCCGGCCGCAGGCGGGCCGCAAGGCGGTCGGCATGGCGGCGGGCGCGTGGCTCGAAGTGCGGCTGACTGCGCATCGGCCCTGGGTGCTGGGCGGGTTCGCGCTGCTCGGCATGGCGGGCGGCGTGATGGCGCCGCTTCTCGCGTTCGACAGCGATCCGCTCCACACCAAGGACCCGACGACGGAGGCGATGCTGACATTGGCCGATCTGGCGGCCTCGCCGCTGACCAACCCGTACAGCATCGACATCATGATGCCGTCGCGCGCAGCGGCGGATGCGCTGGTGCCGAAGCTCGAAAAACTGCCGCTGGTCGCCGAGGTGACCACGCTGTCGAGTTTTGTTCCGACGGACCAGGCGAAAAAACTGGAGGCGATTGCCGATGCGGCGGGGTTGCTCAATGCCTCGCTGGCGCCGCGCGCGCCGGCCGCGGCGGTGACGCCGGCGGATATTCGGCTGGCAGCTAAGGCGACGCTGGGGCAGATCGAGCATGCCAGCGCGAAACTCAAGAGCGACGATCCGTTGCGGGCACTCGCGGCGGACCTCAAGGCACTGGCGGCGGCGGATGATGCGACGCTGATGGCAGCCAATGCGGCGCTGACGCGGTTTCTGCCGGTGCAGCTGGCGCGGCTGCGCGCTGGGCTGGCGGCTGGGCCGGTGGCGGCGGAGGCGGTGCCGGCGGCAATCGCGCGGGACTGGCTGTTGCCGGATGGGCGGGTGCGCGTGCAGGTGACCCCCCTGGAGGGACCGAGGGGCGAGGGTGCGCGCGGGCAGGATGGGATCCGCGCGTTCGTGGCCCAGGTGCGCGAGGTGGTGCCGGAGGCGGCGGGCTCGGCGGTGCAGATCGTCGAGACGGCGGCGACCATTGTGGGGGCCTTTTGGCAGGCGACGATTGCGGCGGTGCTGGCGATCGCGCTTCTGCTGGCGGCCGTGCTGCGGCGGACGATGGATGTGCTGATCGTGCTGCTGGCGCTCGGGCTTTCGGCGTTGCTGACGGTGCTGGGGGCGGTGCTGCTGGGGATGTCGTTGAATTTCGCCAACATCATCGCGCTG
Source organism: Rhodospirillales bacterium (assembly GCA_947447625.1). Lineage (GTDB taxonomy): Bacteria > Pseudomonadota > Alphaproteobacteria > Acetobacterales > Acetobacteraceae > CAIYPH01. Next base: position 12,302 of record CANFKS010000044.1, read on the forward strand.
CCGTTGTTGCAGGGGGTCGGGGTGTCATTCAATATCTATTTCGTGATGAATTGGCGGGCCGGGCAGGCACGGTTTCTGGGCACACCGACAGCGCGGGCGATCCTGTTTTCGGCGCTGACGACCGCCACGGCGTTCGGGTCGCTGGCGCTGAGCCGTCATCCGGGCACGGCAAGCATGGGCGCGTTGTTGCTGCTGAGCCTCGGGGCGACGATGGCGGTGACGCTGCTGTTTCTGCCGACGATGCTGCGGGCGTTAATGCGGGAAGGCTGAAGCTGTGGCGGCCGGGGCTGAGTGGGTCTATCGTCGGGGGATCCGCCGGAACAGGCGGGACATTAAGGGAGGCTCTCCGATGGATCTTTCACGTCGCGTTTTGTTGGGCACGGCTGCCGCTGCCTCTGCCGTTCCGTGGCGCCAGGCGCGGGCGCAGCGGCCGATGGTTCGGATCGCGGTGTTGAACGACCAGTCCGGCCCCTATGCCGATGATGGCGGGCCGATGGGCGTGTTGTGCGCGCGCCAGGCGATCCAGGATTTTGGCGATCACGGGTTCGACGTCGATCTCCTCGTGGGCGATCATCAGAACAAGCCCGATGTGGGCGCGGGGCTGGCGCGGCGCTGGCTCGATACCGGGGGGGTGGATGTGGTGGTCGATGTGCCGACCTCATCCGTGGCACTGGCGGTCAATACGGTGTGCCGCGAGAAGGACAAAGTGTTCCTCAATTCGGGCGCGGCGACGACGGATTTGACGGGGGCGCAGTGTTCGCCGAGTACGGTGCATTGGACGTATGACACCTACATGCTGTCGAAATCGACCGGCGGCGCGCTGGTCGCGGCCGGCGGGGACAGCTGGTATTTCGTGACGGCGGATTATGTGTTCGGGCACCAACTGGAGCGCGACACGACGAATTTCGTGAAGGCGGCGGGCGGCAAGGTGCTGGGAGCGCGGCGCTATCCGTTCCCGGATACGACGGATTTCTCGTCGCTTCTGGTGCAGGCGCAGGCGTCGGGTGCGAAGGTGTTGGGGCTTGCGAATGCGGGCGGCGATACGATCAACTGCGTGAAGCAGGCGGTCGAGTTCGGGCTGACCAAGACGATGAAGATTGCGATGCTGCTGGGCAGCATCAACACCGTGCATGCGCTGGGGCTCGATGTGGCGCAGGGGCTCAATTTCACCGAGAGCTTCTTTTGGGACCTCAATGACCGGACACGGGCGTTCACGGCGCGGATCAAGCCGAAGATCACCAAGCCGTCGATGTGGACCAATATGGTGACGACCGGGAATTACGGGGCGGTGCTGCATTATCTCAAGACGGTCAAGGAGATGGGCGTGGTAGAAGCCAAAAAGAGCGGGGCGGCGACGGTGGCGCGCATGAAGGCGATGCCGACGGATGACGATTGCTTTGGACCAGGGCGGATCCGGGAGGATGGGCGCAAGCTGCACCCGGCCTATCTGATGCAGGCCAAGAAGCCGTCGGAGAGCAGCGGGCCTTGGGATCTGCTGAAAGTCGTGGCGACGACGCCGGCCGAGCAGGCGTTCCGGCCGTTGGCGGAAGGCGGATGCGCATTCATCAAGACCTGATGGGCGCCAGCCTGCAGACATGCGCACATACATGTGCATGTTGCCGGCGGCGGCGGCGGGTATAGAATAGGGGGATGACACACGCCCCCGACCTGCCCTCGCTTGCTTCCCCGATGACCACGACCGAAATGTTGGCGCGGCTTGTGGCGTTCGATACCACAAGCCGCAATTCCAATATCGCGCTGATCGACTTCGTGCGCAGCTATCTCGATGCGCACGGCGTCGCGTATCGGGTGAGCCTCGATCGGACCGGCAAGGACAAGGCCAACATCCATGCGATGATCGGCCCGGCGGTGGCGGGCGGGATCGCGTTGTCCGGGCATGTCGATGTGGTGCCGGTGGATGGACAGGCGTGGTCGAGCGATCCGTTCGTGCTGCGGGCGGAGGGCGGGCGGCTGTATGGCCGGGGGTCCGCCGATATGAAGGGATTTGTGGCGAGTTGCCTGGCGGCGGTGCCGATGTTGCAGGCGGCGGGGCTGAAGCGGCCGGTGCATCTGTTCATCACCTATGACGAAGAGACCGACATGGGGGGCGCGCGGCGGCTGATCGAGGATATCGTCGACAGCGGATTGCGGCCGCAGATGTGCATCGTGGGCGAGCCAAGCCTGATGCAGCCAATCCTGGCGCATAAAGGGCGGCTGGCGCTCAAGCTGACGGCGCGGGGCATGGCGGGGCATTCGAGCGAGCCGGGCAAGGGGGTCAATGCGATCCATGCGCTGGCGGAGGCGATTGCGTATGTGGCGGCGGAGCAGCGGCGGTTCGCGGCCGAGGGGCCGTTCGTCGAGGGGTTCAATCCGCCACATACCACGCCGCATGTGGGCACGATGAGCGGGGGGAGCATCCTCAACATCATCCCGGAACATGCGAGCTGCGTGATGGAGTGGCGCTGCGTGCCGGGGGACAGCCCAGAGGCCGAGGTCGAGCGGTTGCGGCGGTATGTGACGGAGCGGATCGAGCCGGCGATGCAGGCGGTGGATCCGGCAAGTGGCTTCACGCTCGAGGTGATCGACGATATTCCGGGCATGGCGCTCGATGGCGATCATGCGCTGGCGACGCTGACCAAGCGGCTGGCGGGGTTCAACAGCGCGGGCAAGGTCAGCTACGGGACGGAGGGGGGGCTGTATCAGGAAGCCGGGATTCCGACCATCGTGTGCGGGCCGGGGGATATCGGGCAGGCGCACAAGCCGGACGAGTTTGTCGAGGTGTCCCAGCTTGATGCCTGCGACCGCTTCATCCGGCGGCTTGCCGAATACATGGCGGCATGAGCGGAGGGGGATCGGCGCTGCATGGGCGTCCGGGGCAGATGCCCCTGCCGTCGTTCAAGGTCGATCTGACGGCGCCGGATGTGTCGGCGTTCCTGGAGGGTAATACGGGGATTCCCGGGTTCACCAGCTATGCGGCGGCAACGCCGGGGCCGCATGTTTTGGTGTTGTCGCTGGTGCATGGCAACGAGATCGCGGGGGCGATCGTGGTGGAGCAGTTGCTGCGCGGCGGATTGCGGCCGGAGCGGGGACGGCTGACGTTCGGGTTTGCCAATATCGCGGCGTTTCGCAGTTTCGACCCTGCGCAGCCGACGGCGAGCCGGTTTCTCGACGAGGACCTCAACCGGGTCTGGGATGTCGATGTGCTGGAGGGGCCGCGGCGGTCGGTGGAGTTGGAGCGGGCGCGGGCGATGCGGCCGCTGTTCGATACGGTGGATGTGGCGCTCGATCTGCATTCGATGTTGTGGCCGGCGGAACCGCTGATCCTGTGCGGCCAGACCGCGCGGGGGCGGGATTTGGCACAGGGGATCGGCACGCCGGGATTGTCGGTGGCGGATCGGGGGCATGTGACGGGGCGGCGGCTGATCGACTATGCGCGCTTTGGCGAAACGGGCGAGGCGGCGGCGGTGCTGGTCGAGGCGGGGCAGCATTGGGCGCGGGGAACGGTGGAGAAGAGCCTGGCGAGCGTGGCGGGCGTGTTGCGGCGGAGCGGGTGCGTGATGGCACATCCGCTGTTGCCGGCGGTGCGCGGCGGGGCGGGGGGGCGGCATGCCGAGGTGACGCAGACCGTGACGGCGGGGACGGCGGCGTTTTCGTTCATGCGCGGCTATCACGGCGGCGAGGTGATCCCGCGGCGCAACACGATCATCGCGCTGGATGGCGAGACGGAGATCCGCACGCCTTATGACGATTGTTTGCTGGTTATGCCGAATTTGCGGCCGAGCCGTGGGCACACGGCGGTCAGGTTGGCGCGGTTCGTCACCTGATCCCACCCGCCGCAACGCCCGGAGGAATGGGACTTTGCGGCGGGTGGTATGAAGCGATAGGGCCTGATTCAGACTTTTTGGCGATTCCGCCAAACGTCATCAGGCTCTAGGCGACCAGGGCGGCGCGTTCGACGCTGGCGCGGGCCCAGGCGGCGGCAGCGTCTTCGTCGAAGAGTTCGGAGAGTTTGCTCATCATGGTGCCGCCAAGTTCCTCGGCGTCAACGATGGTGACGGCACGGCGGTAGTACCGGGTGACGTCATGGCCGATGCCGATGGCGATGAGTTCCACGGCGTTGCGGCTTTCGATTTCGCGGATGACATCGCGCAGATGGCGCTCGAGGTAGTTGCCGGGGTTGACGGACAATGTGCTGTCATCGACTGGGGCGCCGTCGGAGATCACCATCAGGATGCGGCGGTGCTCGGGGCGGCTCAGGAGGCGCTTATAGGCCCATTGCAGGGCTTCGCCGTCGATATTCTCCTTCAGGAGCCCTTCGCGCAGCATCAGGCCCATGTTTTTGCGGGCGCGGCGCCAGGGGGCATCGGCCGATTTGTAGACGATGTGGCGCAGGTCATTGAGGCGGCCGGGGTTGCGCGGCTTGCCTTCGGCGACCCAGCGTTCGCGGCTCTGGCCGCCTTTCCAGGCGCGGGTGGTGAACCCGAGGACTTCGACCTTGACGGCGCAGCGTTCGAGGGTACGGCTCAGGATGTCCCCGCACATGGCGGCGACAGTGATGGGCCGGCCGCGCATGGAGCCGGAATTGTCGATCAGCAGGGTGACGACGGTGTCGCGGAAATCGGTGTCGCGCTCGCGCTTGTAGGAGAGCGCCAGCATCGGGTTGACGACGACGCGGGCGAGGCGGGCGGCATCAAGCACGCCTTCCTCAAGGTCGAAATCCCAGGCTCGGGTTTGCTGGGCGAGGAGGCGGCGCTGAAGGCGGTTGGCGAGTTTGGAGACGACCCCCTGGAGGTGCTGGAGTTGCTGGTCCAGTTGCTGGCGCAGGCGGGAGAGTTCCTCGGCGTCGCAGAGATCTTCGGCGGCGATTTCCTCGTCATGGACGCGGGTGTAGGGCTTGTAGATGGCGTCGTTGTCGACGACGGGCTTGTCGCGGCGGGGCTGGGGGCCGCCGGGCTTGTCGTCGCCTTCGGCAGCGGCGGCGTCTTCCTCGGCTTCGTCGCCGGATTGGTCGTCGGAGGCCTCGCCTTCCATTTCCTCGGGCTGGGCGCCGAGCATCGATTCGGTGTCGGACTCGGACTGGCCCTCGCCTTCCTGGGAGTTTTCCTGCTGACCGGATTGTTCACCGTCCTGGCCCTCCTCGCTTTCCTCGGGCTCGGCATCGACCTCGGCTTCGGCGAGATCCATGGCGGCGAGGAGTTTGCGGGCGGCGCGGGTAAAGGTGACCTGGTTGTCCTTGGCCTCCGCCATTTCGGCGATGGCGGCCTCGGCGTCGGCGCCAAGGGAGTTGCGCCACAGGTCCAGCACTTTTTGGGCGGCGGGGGGGGAGGGTTCGCCGGTCATGCGTTCGCGGGTGAGCAGCGCGAGGGCGGCCGAGATCGGCAGCTGGTCCTTGCGGGTCATCCGGTCATAGCCCTCGGCCTCGCATTCCTCGGCGAGGCGGGCGCGCAAGTTGGAGGCGACGCCGTCCATGAATTTGGAGCCGACGACTTCGACACGGGCCTGTTCGAGCGCGTCATACGCATCCTTCGCCTCGCGGCGGGAAGGCATGCGTGCGTTGTGCACGGCATCGTCATGGTGACGGATGCGCAGTGCGAGACTGTCGGCGGCACCACGCAGGCGGGCCATTTCCTGCGGGGGGAGCGCCCGCGTGGGCATCGGCAGGCGGGCGCGCTTGCCGGCCAGGCCCGAGGGACCCGGCTGGAAAGCGACCTGCACTTCGTCATTGCCGGCGATGGCGCGCAGCACGCCGGCGGTGGCGCGCTTGAATTCCTCCGAGCGCGTGTTGTCCTTGCTGCTGCCGCTCATCTTACCTGCTCTCTCAGTTGTGGCTTTACGGGACGCAATGGGGGGTTGAGCCCTATTTGCGGCCCGGCATCAGGCCGGTCGAGACCTCGGAGCCGAAGCAACGCTGGAAGTATTCGGCCACCGTCTGACGCTCCGCCTCGTCGCATTTGTTGAGGAAGGTGAGACGGAAGGCAAAGCCGATGTCTTTGAAGATGCGTGTGTTTTCGGCCCAGGTGATGACCGTGCGGGGCGACATGACGGTGGAGATGTCACCGTTGATGAAGCCCGCGCGCGTGAGGTCGGCGAGTGCGACCATGGATTCGACGCGCTTGCGCTCGGCCTTGTCCGAGGCATCGACGCCCATCTTGGCCAGCACGATCTCGGTTTCCTGGCCATGCGGCAGGTAGTTCAGGGTGCAGACGATGTTCCAGCGGTCCATCTGGCCCTGGTTGATCTGCTGCGTGCCGTGATACAGGCCGGTGGTGTCGCCGAGGCCGACGGTGTTGGCGGTCGAGAACAGGCGGAAGCTGCGGTGCGGGCGGATGACCTTGTTCTGGTCGAGCAGGGTCAGCTTGCCTTCGACTTCGAGGACGCGCTGGATGACGAACATCACGTCCGGGCGGCCGGCGTCGTATTCGTCGAACACCAGGGCGCAAGGATGCTGCAGCGCCCAGGGAAGGATGCCCTCGCGGAATTCTGTGATCTGCTTGCCATCTTTCAGGACGATCGCATCTTTGCCGATCAGGTCGATGCGGCTGATGTGGCTGTCGAGGTTGACGCGGATGCAGGGCCAGTTGAGGCGGGCGGCGATCTGCTCAATGTGGGTCGACTTGCCGGTGCCATGATAGCCCTGAACCATGACGCGGCGATTGAAGGCGAAACCGGCGAGAATGGCGGTCGTCGTCTCCTTGTCGAAGCGGTAGGACGGGTCAATTTCGGGCACATGCTCGGTGCGCAGCGAGAAGGCTGGCACATCCATGTCGATGTCGACGCCGAAGGTCTCGCGGGCGTTGACAGTGATGTCCGGCATGTCGACGGCCGATGTCGGCTCGACCCGGGCTTCGGTAACGGCGGCAATCTTGTTCATAGGCCAGCGATCCTGTTATTTTGACGATGAAGTGAAGCCCGCCGAGCGGCGGGGATAGCTTACGCGCGCGATTGCACGATGGGTAGTCGGGGGATGTCATCTTGATGCAACTCAGCCCGCCGCTGCCATCTTGGGTTCAGCTAAGACACGTCCGCGCAAGGCGGCATAGGCGAGATTGATGGTTTTGATCCGTTCCTCAGCCGCGCGATCGCCGTTGTTGGCGTCGGGGTGATGGCGTTTGGCGAGTTCCTTGTAACGGGATTTGAGGGTATCGAGCGAGAGCGGCCAGTCGAGGCCGAGGGCAGCGAGGGGCTCGCGCAGGTCGGGCGGGGTTTCCTCGGCCGGTCGGCGGTTCTGCGTGGAGCGGCCGGTCGCAAGGATATGCAGCGGGTCGCGCAGGGCGTCTTCGGTGATGTGGGCGCCGTTGTGGCCGAGCGGCCAGGTGGGCCGCTGCCAGGACGTGTCGGCGCGGAGCTGGGCCTCGATCTGGCCGGGCGACATGCCTTTGTAGAAGTCCCACGACGCATTATAGGCGCGGACATGGTCGAGGCAGAACCAGAAATACTGGTTGAGCGCGAAGCGGGATTTCGGCGCACGATAGCCGGCCGTGTGCTCGCATCCCGGCATGTCACAGTAACGGCCTGGCGCCGCCGGGTCGGGCGCAAAGGCCCGGGTGCGCGCGAAGCGTCGGGTCATTGACGACTATGTGCGGCCTTGATGGGGTTTTGGGAAGGGGGGATTTGCGTGGGCGCGGCGGAGGGGCCATGTTGCGGGCATGACCGACCGCGCCACACGCATGCACGCCGCCCTTCGCCAGGCTTTTTTGCCGGCTGGGCTCACCATCTCCGACGACAGCGCCAAGCACGCCGGCCATGCCGGGGCGGCGCCGGGGGGGCAGACGCATTATACGGTGGTGATGGCGGCGGCAGCGTTCGAGGGAATGTCGCGGGTGGAGCGGTCACGCGCAGTGCATGCGGCGCTGGCGGGGGAGTTCGCCAGCGGGTTGCATGCGCTGGCCTTGACGCTGCGCACGCCGGACGAGGCGGCAAGGCTTCGTTAAGGAGTAGGCCCTAGGGTGATCCTCGTCATGGAACGGGAGATCATCGGTGAAGGCGAGTTGTCTGGTTAATCGCAACGTCACGGCGTTGCGCGGGCGGACGAGCATGCGGCTCGAACCGGAATTGTGGGATGCGCTCGAGGAGATTTGCGAGCGGGAGCATTTGTCGCTCACCGAGGTGGTGAAGCAGATCGAGCGGCTGGATCATCCGGGCGGGCGGACGAGTGCGGTGCGGGTGCATGTGCTGGCATATTTCCGGCGCGCGGCCACGGAGACCGGGCATCGGAGCGCCGGGCATGGCAGGCGGGAGGGGCCGGCGGAGTGGGTTCAGCCGACGCGGGTGTCGGCGCCGCTGCTCTGAGCTTCGTGCGCGTGTTCATGCCCGGGTTCGTGTTGGGCTTCGCGGGGCGGGGTGACGGGGCCGGTGAAAAGATGCGGCCAGCGCTGTTCGACGACTTCGCGTTCAGCGGAGTAGGCGTGGCAGGTGTTGAGCATGCGGTCGGCGTCTCGCGCGTCGTTCGCTTTTTCGCGGGCTTCGGCTTCCTCGGGGGTTTCGGCAGTGCGGCGCGAGCGGGTGGGCCACATGGTTTGCAGGGCGGTGGTCGCAATTTCCTGGAGCATTTCGCGCAGATGGGTGCAGCCGTTGGGGCCGGCCATACGGGAATTGGCTTCGCGGAGGAAGCCCGGGCGGATGCGCAGGCCGACGAGGTTGGCGTAGCTCGCGGCGCCGCCGCCGCAGATGGCGTAGGGGCCGGTTTCGGTGACGGCTTCGGCGGCAATGATGGTCATGCGGGGGTCGAAGGTGAGGCGGACGAACATGTCGTGCAGCGGTTCGCCGGGCTGCACCTGGCCGCGGAGGTCGCTGCTGAAGCTGAAGGTTTTGGTGTCCGTGAGGTGGGCTTCGACGTCGAAATTGCCGTCTTCGCGCTCATAGCCGTCGATCACGATGGTGCGGGTGTGCAGCTTGGTGCGGGCGGCGGGCGGGCTCAGCGGCATCGGGGCGGTCTCCGGCGGGCGTGTCGCGTGTTGCGGTGCAGCACGGGCATAGGCGACGGAGCGGTTGGGATGCAAGTGTCAGGCGGCAGGTTCGCCCTGGATCGGGGTGGCGCCCAGGGTTGCGATCATGGCGGTCACTTCGGCGATGCAGGCATCGACCGCGGCGTGTTCGGTGCCTTTGGCAACAAGGGCGACACCGTTGCCGCTGGTGCGGTAATAGGGATAGCTGCCGAGGTCGATGGCGGGGTAGCGGTTCTGGATGGCGGAAAGTCCGTCGGCGATTTTGCCCTCGGCCAGACCCATGGCGTGAACAGCGGCCATGACGATGGGCGCGCCGCCGGCGAGCGTGGGGGCGAGGCAGGCCCACATCGCCTGCATGACGCGGGGCACGCCGGCCATGACGTGAACATTGCCGATGGTGAAGCCCGGGGCGGTCGAGACCGGGTTGTCGATCAGGGCGGCGCCGCGGGGCATGGTGGCCATGCGCTGACGGGCGGCGTTGAATTCGCCGGGTTCGTAGCGCGCTTCAAGGCGGGCCCAGGCTTCGGGGTGCGGCTCCCAAGGCACGCCGAAGGCGGCGGCGATGCATTCGCTGGTGATGTCGTCATGGGTCGGGCCGATGCCGCCGGTGGTGAAGACGTGATCGAACTTGGCGCGGGCCTCGTTGACGGTGGCGATGATGGTTTCCGGCACGTCGGGGATGACGCGGACTTCGCGCAGCGGCATGCCAATGGCGCCGAGGCCGGTGGCAAGGAATTTGATGTTGAGGTCCTGCGTCCGGCCGGAGAGGACTTCGTTGCCGATGACCAGGAGGCAGGCGGTCGGGTTGGCGGACATTGTATGCTCCCTAAGAGCCTGATGACGTTTGGCGGAATCGCCAAAAAGTCTGAATCAGGCGATCAAACAAAGAGTTAGAGCGGGATGCCTTCGCCTATCAGAAGGCATCCCGCTCTAGAGGAAGTCGCGCAGCAGGGGGACGAGGGGGCGGTCGGCGGCGGGCATCGGGTATTCGGCGAGGTTTTCCGGGCGGACCCAGGCGAGTTGCTGGCCCTCGCGGCTTTCGGGCTTGCCCTTCCAGCGCCGGCATAGGAACAGCGGCATCAGGAGGTGAAAGCTGTCGTATTCATGGGAGGCGAAGGTGAAGGGGGCCAGGCAGTTGGAGGCGACGTCGATGCCGAGTTCCTCGCGCAATTCCCGGATGAGGGCGGCTTCGGGGGTTTCGCCGGGGTTGAATTTGCCGCCGGGGAATTCCCACAGGCCGGCCATTTTTTTGCCCTCGGGGCGACGAGCGAGGAGAATGCGGCCGTCGCGGTCGATCAGGGCGCAGGCGGCGACGAGGATGAGCGGCTTGGGGCCCGCGGGGATTGCGGCGGCGTCGGGGTCGATCGAGATGCCTTCGCGGGTGGCTTCGAAGACGAGGACTTTGAGGTCCCGGTTGCGGGCGACGAAGTGCTGGGTTTCCTCGCCGGTGTGTTTCATGCCGATTTTGCGGAGCACGGCGATCGAGCCGGCATTGCCGGTGGCGACGGTTGCGGTGACGCGATCGATATCGAGATTTGCGAGCGCCCAACGGCACAGGCGGCCGGCGGCTTCGGTGGCGACGCCATGGCCCCAGAAGCGGCGGCCGACCCAGTAGCCGAGGCGGGCGCTGCGGGTTTTCGGGTCGAGACGCAGGCCGACGGCGCCGACCAGGATTTCGGCGTCGTTTTCGCGCCCGGTGATGGCGAGATGGTATTCGCGGCCTTCGGCGAGGGCTTCGGCGCTGAAGTGGAGCCAGGCGTCGGCTTTGGCCTGGGGGTAGGGGTAGGGAACGTCGACCAGGGTTGAGCAGACTTCCCAGTCGTTGAGCAGGCGGTGCAGTTCCGCCGCGTCCTGCGCCGCGAAGGGGCGCAGGACGAGGCGGTCCGTGGTCAGTGGCACAAAGCCTTCGGCGGCTTGGGTCAGCTGCGGTAGCTCCCGTTGATGTCGATGTAGCCGTGGGTCAGATCGCAGGTCCAGACGGTGGCTTTGCCGCGGCCGAGGCCAATGTCGACGGCGATGTCGACTTCCTGGCCCTTCATGTGGGCGACGACGGGGGTTTCGTCGTAGTCCGGGACGACGCCGCCGTCCTTGGCCATCCAGACGCCGCCGACGCCGACGGAGATCTTGTCGCGATCGGCGGGCTCGCCGGCCTTGCCGACGGCCATGACGATGCGGCCCCAGTTGGCGTCTTCGCCGGCGATGGCGGTTTTGACGAGGGGGGAGTTGGCGATGGTCATGGCGATGCGCTTGGCGGATTTGGCCGAGGTGGCGCCGGTGACGTCGATGCGGATGAGTTTTTGGGCGCCTTCGCCGTCACGAACGACCTGGAGGGCGAGATCGAGCAGCACCTCGTTGAGGGCGCGGGCGAAATCGGCAAGGTCCTTGCCGCCGTCTTCGGCCAGTTTGGGGTGCTTGGCCTGGCCGGTGGCGAAGAGCAGGACGGTGTCGGAGGTGGAGGTGTCGCTGTCGACGGTGGTGGCGTTGAAGCTGCCGGCGACGCCCTTGCCGAGGAGTTTCTGCAAAGCGGGGGCCGGGATCTTTGCGTCGGTGAAGATGAAGCAGAGCATCGTCGCCATGTCGGGGGCGATCATGCCGCTGCCCTTGGCGATGCCGTTGATGCGGACTTGCGTACCGCCGATCAGGGCCGTGCGGGTGACGCCCTTGGGGAAGGTGTCGGTCGTCATGATGCCGCGGGCGGCAGCCTCCCAGCCGGTATCGGAAAGCTTGGCGTGGAGTTCGGGCAGTGCCGCGGTGAGTTTTTCGTGGGGGAGGACTTCGCCGATCACGCCGGTGGAGGAGAGGAAGACCTGCTCGATCGGCACGCCGGCAATTTTGGCGGCGGCGGCGGCGGTGGCCTTGCAGGCATCGGCGCCGGCTTTGCCGGTGAAGACGTTGGCGTTGCCGGCGTTGATCACCACGGCGCGGGCCTTGCCGCCGGCCAGCATTTCGCGGCACCAATCGACCGGGGCGCCGGGGCATTTCGAGGTGGTGAAGACGCCGGCCACAGTCGTGCCGCTGGCGAGATCTGCCATGACGACGTCATTGCGGCCCTTGTAGCGGATGCCGGCCGCGATGGCGCCGAGGCGGACGCCGGCGAGCGGCGGGAGTTCGGGCAGCGAGACGGCAAGCGGGGAAACGGCAGTGGCCATGGCGGAGGTCCTCGTTGGTTTCTTGATATTTTTGGATCAGGGCTTCGGATGGCCCGGCGGCATCACGTCATCGGTCAGCTTGCGCCGGGTACCGTCCGGATTGAAGCGCTCGATGGTGACGCCGGCGCGGGCGGTGGCGAGCAGCTTGGCGACGCCTTCCTGGATCATGGTCTGGCGGACCTGCTCCTGTGCCTGCTCGAAGGGCGGCGGGGGGGCGGCGCGGCGTTCCTCGACCTTGATGACATGCCAGCCGAACTGGCTCTTGACCGGCTTATCCGAGATTTCGCCCACTTTGAGAGTGAAGGCGACGGCGGAGAATTCGGGCACCATGTCGCCCTTTTTGAAGAAGCCGAGATCGCCGCCCTGGCCAGCGCCGGGGTCGGAGCTGCGGTCCTTGGCGATGGCGGCGAAGTCCCCGCCCTTTTTCAGGTCGGCAATGACTTTGAGGGCATCGGCCTCGCTGCCGACCAGGATATGGCGGGCGTGGACCTCGGGCTCGCCGTCCTTGCCCGCGATATCCTTGTTGTATCGGGCGAGGACGGCCGCATCGGTGAGGGAGGGTTCGATTTCCTTGCGCATCTGGGCGTTTTCCAGGGCCTCGTCGACCGCACGGGCAATGGCGCGGGCGGTGGCGGGGTCCTTGTCGAGGCCGGCTTTGCGGGCCATGACGACGATGGCGGCACGGTCGATCAGCTGGTCCGTCAGCATCGGGATCAGGACGTTCTGCGGCATGCCGCGGTATTCGGCGGGGAGGCCTTGGGCTGCCTCGGTGACGTCACTGACGCGGATTTCGGCGCCGTTGACCTTGGCAATGACCGGATCGGCCGGTGCCTGGGCATGCGCAAGGCCTGCGAGCCCGGTGCAGGCGAGCAGCGCGGGGGCCAGAGCGAGGACAAACCGGTTCGTTCGCATCGGGAATTCCTTCATCCAATGCGCTCGTATAGGCCGGGCGGGCGGCACCGGACAAGGCAATGTGGCCGCCAATCCCGCAGTTCAAACCAGCTTCGCGTTGACCCGGGGCGGTCGGGGTCCTATCTGACAGCCAAGTTCGGCCCGTCCCGGCCTCGCGGGCGCGGTCCTTCGCGTGTATCCGGAAGGCTTCCCATGTTCGCCAGACTTGCCCGCATGATTTTTGGCACCAGCAATGACCGCGCGCTGAAGGGTTATCAGCGGCGTGTGCCGCAGATCAACGCACTCGAACCCGAGATGCAGGCGCTGTCGGACGCGGCGCTGCAGGGCAAGACGGCAGAGTTCAGGGCGCGCCTCGATCAGGGCGCGACGCTGGACAGCCTGTTGCCCGAGGCGTTCGCGGTGGTGCGCGAGGCCAGCATGCGGGTGCTGGGGATGCGCCATTTCGATGTGCAGTTGATCGGCGGCATGGTGCTGCATGACGGCAAGATCGCCGAGATGAAGACCGGCGAGGGCAAGACGCTGGTGGCGACGCTGGCGGTGTATCTCAATGCGCTGGCCGGCAAGGGCGTGCATCTCGTCACGGTGAACGATTATTTGGCGCAGCGCGACGCGGAGTGGATGGGGCTGCTTTATGGCTGGCTCGGGCTCAGCACCGGCGTGATTGTCCATGGGCTGATGGAGGAGGAGCGTCGGCAGGCCTATGCCGCCGATATCACCTACGGCACCAACAACGAATTCGGCTTCGACTATCTGCGCGACAATATGAAGTTCCGCCTGGAAGACATGGTCCAGCGCGACTTCTTTTTCGGCATCGTGGACGAGGTGGACAGCATCCTGATCGACGAGGCGCGCACGCCGCTGATCATCTCGGGGCCGGCGGAGGATTCGTCGGACCTGTATCGCAGCGTCAACGCCGTCGTGCGGGATCTCGTGATGGTGGTGGAGAATTACGAGAAGGACGAGAAGGCACGCACCGCCGTGCTGACCGAAGACGGCGTCGAGACTGTCGAACAGATGTTGCGGGTGGCGGGGATCATCACCGAGGGCAATCTCTACGATATCGCCAATGTGTCGGTGGTGCATCACGTGCAGCAGAGCCTGCGGGCGCATGCGTTGTTCCAGCGCGATGTGGATTACATCGTGCGCGACGACAAGGTGATCATCATCGACGAATTCACCGGGCGGATGATGGAGGGGCGGCGCTATTCGGAGGGGTTGCACCAGGCGCTGGAGGCGAAAGAGGGCGTGACGGTGCAGCCGGAGAACCAGACGCTGGCCTCGATCACGTTCCAGAATTACTTCCGGCTGTATCCGAAGCTCGCTGGCATGACCGGCACGGCGCTGACCGAAGCGGATGAGTTTGCGGAGATCTACAAGCTCGAAGTGGTTGATATCCCCACCAATGTGACGGTGATCCGGCAGGACGGGGATGACGAGGTGTATCGCACGGCAGCCGAGAAATACGAGGCGGTGGCGGCGCTGATCGCCGAGGCGCGCGAGCGCGGGCAGCCTGTGCTGGTGGGCACGACGAGCATCGAGAAATCGGAGACGCTCAGCGAAATCCTGAAGAAAAAGAAAGTGCCGCACGCAGTGCTGAATGCGCGCTTCCATGAGCAGGAGGCGCTGATCGTGAGCCAGGCCGGTGCGCCGGGGGCGATCACGATCGCGACCAACATGGCCGGCCGCGGCACCGACATCAAGCTGGGCGGCAATATCGAAATGCGGCTCAGGCTCGAACTGGGCACCATCGCCGACGAGGGCGAGCGCGCGGCGCGGGCGGCGGCGATCCGCGCCGAGGTTGAGAGCAACCACGGCAAGGTGAAGGCAGCCGGGGGGCTGATGATGATCGGCACCGAGCGGCATGAGAGCCGGCGGATCGACAACCAGCTGCGCGGCCGGGCGGGACGGCAGGGCGATCCGGGGGCGTCGCGCTTCTTCCTGTCGCTCGAAGACGATCTGATGCGGATTTTCGGGTCGGACCGGATGGGGGGCATGTTGACGCGGCTTGGCCTCAAGGACGGCGAGGCGATCACCCATCCGTGGATCAACAAGGCGCTGGAGAAGGCGCAGAAGAAGGTCGAGGCGCGGAACTTCGATACGCGCAAGAACGTGCTGAAATACGACGATGTGATGAACGACCAGCGCCGCGAGGTGTACGCCCAGCGCAAGGAGTTCATGAAGGCACCGGATGTGGCCGCGATGGTGGCGGACATGCGCAGCGAGCTGGTCGACGAGATGGTGTCGCGCCATATCCCCGAGAAGGCCTATGCCGAGCAGTGGGAGACGGCGGAACTGGCGGACGAGGTGGCGCGCATTCTCAACCTCGATCTGCCGATCGTGGAGTGGGCGCGCGAGGAGGGCATCGACGAGGCCCATCTGCGCGAGCGCATCATGAAGGCGGCGGACGCGCATATGGCAGCCAAAGCGGCAAATTTCGGGCCGGAGTTGATGCGCTACATCGAGAAAAGCGTGCTGATCCAGTTGTTTGACCAGGTGTGGAAGGAGCATCTGCTGGCGCTGGATCATTTGCGCCAGGGCATCATGCTGCGCGCCTATGGGCAGCGCGATCCGCTCAACGAATACAAGACCGAAGCCTTCGCAATGTTCAACAGCATGTTGGACGAGATGAAGGAGCGGGTGACGATCATGCTGTGCCGGGCGGAAATCGCGCCGGAACCGCAGCAGGAGCCGTCACCGTTCAGCATCACCGAGAGCCATCCCGATCCCGGGAGCCCGGTGCCGCCGGGCGAGACGAACTACGGGATGGCCTCGACGGACGAGATGTTCGACAGCACTGCGGGGCTGCGCGGGGCGGAGGTGGATCCGAACGACCCGGAGACGTGGCGCAATGTCGGGCGCAATGCGGCGTGCCCGTGCGGGTCGGGGAGAAAATTCAAGCACTGTCATGGGCGTATGATCTAGAGCGTGATGATTTTTTGGCGGAATCGCCAAAAAACCTGAACCAGGCGATCAAACAAAGCGTTAGAGCGGGGCTTCAGTCGGGCTGCTGCGGCAGTTCCGATCTGACGGGGCGGAGTTTGCCTGCCGCGGTGCGCGGGATGCGGTCGCAGTAGGACAGGTCGATCTCGAAGCCGGTGCCGACGTCCTTAGCCATGATGGCACGGACCTGGCTGATCTCGTCGTCGGTCAGCGGACGGGCGATGGCAAGCAGGACATCGATGCGGTGCAGGCTGCGCTGAATGACTTGGTATTCCTTCACCGCCCTGATTTTCGACAGGGCATAATGATCGAAAAAGAACCGGCGGCGGCGGCCGTCGGGGCGGGTGAGATGGTCGATCGTTCGCCCGAGGATGCGCTTGAGGAGCGGCAGTCCGCGGCCGCAGGAGCAGGCTTCGGCGCATTCGGCGTCATCGCCGATTTCGTAGCGCAGCAGGGGGGTGGCGAAATTGTGTAGGGGCGTGACGACCACGCGGCCGCATGCGCCGGGGGGCACGGGGTTTGAGTCCGCATCCAGGATTTCGACGAGGCACGTTTCCGACTGGACGTGGAGCGCCGTGGAGGTAGGGCATTGCAGGGCGATGTAGCCGGTTTCTGCGGTGCTGTAATTGCTGACGATGCGCACGCCGAGCGTGTCCTGACAGAGCTGGCGCAGGGCATCATCGACGGTTTCGCTGCGTGTCCAGACCGCGCGCAGGCCGGGGAAGGCGATCCCGCGGTTCCGGCAGTGCCAAAGAATCAGACGCAACGTGGACGGGAGCGTGTAGATGTAGCTGGGGGCATGTTTGAGGATGAAATCGACATGTGTTTCAGCAGGGTGGTTCAGATCGATCATGTGGAGCGGGCCGGTTGTCCAGATCTGGCTCTGGATTCCGCCCCATTGCGGCACGCTCACGCCGTCGCGGGTGGAGCCGGCCAGTCGCTCGGCCTCTGACATCGAGCGGGGCAGACCCGCGATCACGACGAGCGCGCCGGTGCGATCTTCGCGGTGCCACAGTTCCTCGCGGATGTGGATTGCCTCCCACATCAGGTTGGCGAATTCGGATTTGTGGATGCGCACGGGGACGCCGGTCGAGCCGCCGGAAGCGATTTCGCCGATGCGCCCGTGCGATGGCGGGAGCACAGCGGGGTTGAGTGCGTCGCCCGCGTCCTGCACGTCATGGCGCGTGAGGGTGGGGATGCGGGACCAGGCTTGCCAGGTGAGCGGCGCACCAGGTTCGAGGCCGGCGGCGCGGAGACGGTCGGCATAGAACGGGACGGCGCGTGTGGCGAAATTCACGAGCGCGGCGAGTTGGCGGAGTTGTTCGGCACGCAAACGCTCGGCATCCCACCACTGGCTTTGGCCGAGGTGATGCTGCAGAGCCATCAGCGTGGCGGGGCGGCCGGTGAGGATGGGCGGGAAGATGTTTGAACCGATCGAAGATCGCACGGGGTTGCTCCTGGTCGGCCGATGCGCGAGGCACTGCGATCAGCGCGACTGAGTTCTGATATTCCAGATGGAATTGCACGCAAATATTTTTACCGATTGCCTGGTGGAGCCGCTCCGGTTGCCATCCACCGCCGCGCCGGCCGATGATCCGGCGATAGGGATCGGAGGCTCGCACGTGACGGCTGGTGTTTTCATTGTTACCGGTGCGACCCATGGGATTGGGCGCGCTTGTGTCGTTTTGTTGTCGCGCCAGGGCCATCGCGTGCTGGCGACCGGGCGGGATGTGGCGGCGGGGGCGGCGCTCGCGGTACTGCCGGGGGTGGTGTTCGAGCCGGGCGATGTGGCGGTGCCGGCCGATATCGAGCGGGTGGTCGCGCGCGGGTTGGCGCTGGGCGAGGGGCGGCTGGCGGGGCTGGTGAACAACGCCGGCATGTCGCGCCGGGTGGCGTTCATGGAGGCCCAGGTGGCCGACTGGGACCAGGTGCTGGATGTGAACGCCCGCAGCGCGTTTCTGTTCACGCGCCACGCGATGCAGGGGCTGCTGGCAGCGCGGGGGGCGGTGGTGAATGTGTCCTCCATCGCGGGCAAGGTCGGCGAGGAGGGCTTGGCGCTCTATTGCGCCTCCAAGGCCGCGCTGCTCGGCATGACGCAGGCGCTGGCGCTTGAATTCGGGGCCGATGTCCGGTTCAACGCGGTGTGTCCCGGGCAGATCGCGACGCGGATGATGAGCAGCATCATGGGGCAGGACGAGGCGCGGCGACGGCTCGAACTGCGGATCCCGGCGGGGCGGTTCGGCACGCCGGAGGAGGTGGCGGACGTGATCGCCTGGCTGCTGTCGCCGGCGGCCAGCTACGTCAATGGCGCGATCATCACCGTCGATGGTGGCGAAATCGCGGGGCTGCGGACACCGCGCGACGTGCCGCGGGACCAGGCCTGACCGCGGCTTTGCAGGGTAGAGTATGGCTGCCCGGCATTTGCTGCGATGCACAAAGTGTGGCGCGAGAGACGCAATCGGCTTAAGCCGCGCGGATGACCTTCCCCTTAGTCCATCCCGCGCTCGATGCAGCGCTGGTCGCCCGCTCCTATTTCGAACCGACCGCCGTGCAATCGGCGGTATTGCAGCCCGAAGCGGAGGGGCGTGACCTGCTGGTCTCCGCGCGCACCGGGTCGGGCAAGACCGTGGCCTTCGGGCTGGCGGCGGCGGCCACGCTGATGCCCGATGGCGCATTGCCGCTGCCGGGTGCGCCGATCGCGCTGGTGATCGCGCCGACCCGGGAGTTGGCGCTCCAGGTGCATGCGGAGCTGGCATGGCTTTACGCCGGGGCGTGGATCGCGTCCTGTGTGGGTGGGATGGATATCAGGCGCGAGGCGCGGGCGCTGTTTCATGGCTGTCATATCGTGGTGGGCACGCCGGGGCGGCTCGGCGATCATCTGCGGCGCGAGAACCTCAATCTTTCCGCGCTCAAGGTCGTGGTGCTCGACGAAGCGGACGAGATGCTCGATCTCGGTTTCCAGGAGGAGTTGGAATTCCTGCTCCAGGCGACCCCCGCGGAGCGGCGGACGTTGATGTTCTCGGCGACGATTCCGCATGACATCGTGAATCTGGCGCGGAAATATCAGCGCGATGCGCTGCGCATCGACACGATCGACCGTTCCGTGCCGCATGACGACATCGAATACCGCGCCATGGTGGTGGGCGGGCATGAGGTTGAGTCGGCGCTGATCAATATTTTGCGCTGGTATGAAGCGCCGGGCGCGCTGGTGTTCTGCGCCACCCGGGATGCGACGCGCCGGCTGCATCTGGCGCTGGTGCAGCGTGGTTTCTCGGCGGTGATGCTGTCGGGCGAATTGAGCCAGCATGAGCGGACTTCTGCGCTCGATGCGCTGCGCTCCGGCCGGGCGCGGGTGGGTGTGTGCACCGATGTGGCGGCGCGTGGCATCGATCTGCCGTCGCTTGATCTGGTGGTGCATGCGGATCTGCCGACCAATCCCGAGACCCTGCTGCATCGCAGCGGGCGGACCGGGCGGGCCGGGCGCAAGGGCGTGTCGGTGTTGATCGTGCCGCATTCCAAGCGGCGGCGGGGCGAACAGATCACCAACGCGGCGCGGGTGCGGGCCACCTGGTCCAATGCGCCGAGCGTGGAGGAGATCCAGGGCCGCGATCGCGAGCGCCTGCTGACGGACCCGATGCTGGAAGTGCCGGAGGGGCAGGAGCGCGCGGACGCCGAGGCGCTGCTTGCCGGACACGATGCGGTGACGTTGGCGGCGGCGCTGCTGCGGCTCTATCGGCGCGGGTTGCCGACGCCGGAGTTCGTCGGGCAAAATTTCCTGCCGGCGTCTGCGCCTTCCGATGTGCCGCGGGTGCGGCCGGAACGCAACCAATCGCGGTTCAACGAACCGCCGGGCGAGGTGTCGGGCGGGCGGGCAGACGAGCAGGGCAGAGATTTCGTGCAGTTCCGCATCTCGGTCGGCCGCAACAACCGGGCTGATCCGAAATGGCTGATCCCGCTGCTGTGCCGGGTTGGCGGGGTGACGAAACAGGATATCGGCTCGATCCGGGTGTTCGATACCGACACGCGGTTCGAAATCCGCCGCGAGATGAGCGAGGGGTTTGCCGCGGCGATTGCCGAACTGCCGGCGAATGAGCCGCGGATCAGCCATGCCGGCGACGGCCCGATGCCGGCGCGGCAGTTTCGGCCGAAGCCGGGTGGGTTCAAGCCGGATGGGTTCAAGCCGGGCGGGTTCAAGCCGGGCGGGGCGCGAAAGTTCAAACCCCGGGATTAGAGCGCGTTGACATTAGGGATTCCGGCTCGGGCTGAAATCTGCTTCAAGCTCCTTTTGGGGAGCGTGGAATGGGATCGGTTCGTCTGATTTTGCAGGACCACCAATGGGAGCGGATCCGCCCGCACTTGCCTGGGAAGCCCGGCGACCGCGGCCGCACCGGCGTGGACAACCGTCTCTTCGTCGAGGCGGTCCTATGGCTTGCGAGAACGGGGGTGCCGTGGCGCGACCTGCCGGAGAGTTTCGGCAATTGGAACAGCATCTTCGTCCGATTTTCGCGATGGTCCAAGGATGGTGTCTGGGACCGCCTGTTCGCCGCGATGGCTGACGAGCCTGACTTCGAATATATCATGATCGACTCCACTATTGTCCGGGCGCATCAACATGCGGCCGGTAAAAAGGGGGGTCTGAAGCTCGCGCGATCGGCCGCTCGAGAGGCGGATTGACGACGAAAATCCATGCTGTTGTCGACGCCTTGGGCAACCCGTTGCGCTTCATTCTGACGCCTGGACAGGCAAGCGACTTCACGCAAGCCGAAGCCCTGATCGACGATCTGCCTGCCGAGCATGTCCTAGGCGACAAGGGTTATGACTCAAAGGCACTCCGCGACGCCATCACCGAACAGGGAGCGGAGGCTGTGATACCACCAAGAAGCACCTCCCCACAGGTCCCGTGCGACTTCGCGCTCTACTGCGAGCGGAACCTCATCGAGCGTTTCTTCCTGAAGATCAAGCACTTCAGGCGCATCGCAACACGCTACGAGCAGACATCTCGTGCATTTCTGTCCATGCTATACCTCGTCGGCACGTTCATCTGGATACGCTAAATGTCAACGCGCTCTA
>CANFKS010000045.1 GCA_947447625.1 Rhodospirillales bacterium
GAGATCGGGCCCTACATCTTCCGCACCTCGTTGCCCGAGTCCGACGTCGTGCCCGCCACCTTCAAAAAGGCCCAGTCGCGCGGCATGAAAACCGTCGCTCTGATGTACGCCAATGACGACGCCTTCTCGAAATCGGGCTACGATGTCATGAAGGCCAGCGCCGACAAGCTCGGCATCACGATCGTCGCCACCGAGACCTTCGGTTCGAAGGACACCGACTTCTCCGCCCAGCTCACCAAGATCAAGGCCCTCAAGCCCGACGCCATCGCCATCTCGGCCCTCGTCGAACCCGTCTCCGGCGTCGTGCTCCAAGCCCGGCAACTCGGCATCGGCAAGCAAACCCAGCTGATCGGCGGCAACGGCTCCAACTCCCCCAAGCTCGGTGACATCGCGGGTGCTGCAGCCGACGGCATGATCGTCGGTTCTCCCTGGTTCATCGCCAAGCCCGACGAAACCAACACAAAATTCGTCGCTGCCTTCAAGGCCAAATACAACAAAGATCCCGACCAGTTCGCTGCCCAGGCCTATGACTGCATGTTCATCGTGGCCCAGGCTATCGAACGCGCCGGCGCCGCCGACAGCGAGAAGATCACCGCCGCGCTGGCCAAAACCAGCTTCTCCGGCGTGATGGGTCCCTTTGCCTTCACCTCCGGCCGCGATCCCGCCTCGACCGAAGGCGTCGTTGTGCTTGAGATGAACGCCGGAAAATTCGGCATCGCCAAGTAGTACGTCAGGGGATAGAAAGTCTGGCCCCCTCCTGCGTGGAGGGGGCCTAAAATTCTGCTCCATGGACCACCGATAACCGATGCTCGCCCAACAACTCACCAACGGCTTGGTCCTGGGCGCCACCTATGCCCTGTTCGCCCTCGGATTCACGCTGATGTTCGGCGTGATCCGGGTGATCAACCTCGTCTACGGTTTCTATTTTACCGCGGGCGCCTTCATTGTGCTCTTTCTGACGCGCACTCTCGGCTGGCCCATCGCCGCCGCTCTCCCCGCGGCCGCTCTTCTGTCCGGCTGCATCGCCATCGTCATCGATGCCCTGCTGCTGACCCGCCTGCGCCGCGTCGGCGCGCCCGAGCTCTCTTCCCTGATGGTCACCCTCGGCGCCGTTCTCGCCCTGTATGCCACCGCCACCGCCGTGCTTGGCCCTGACATCAAGCGCTTCCCCGCCAGCGTTATCGGCGCCGAAGCCATGGAATTCGCCTCCATCCGCATCACCCAGGCGCAAGTCCTGATCCTGCTCGCCACCGCTGTGTTGGTCGGTGGTCTGCTGGCCCTCATGCAGGGCACGCGCCTCGGCCTCGCGTTGCGCGCCATGGCGGAAAATCCCGACGCCGCCGGCCTCATGGGCATCGACACCGGCCGCCTCGCCGCGCTCGTCTCCTTCATCTCGGGCGCTCTGGCCGGTGCCGGCGGCGTGCTGATCGGCCTCAACTTCAACGCCATCCAGCCCTATATGGGCGAGGCGATGATGCTGCGTGGCTTCGTCGTCATCATCGTCGGCGGGCTCGGCGACATCCGCGGCGCTCTCATCGCGGGCCTCCTGCTCGGTGTCGTCGAGGTGCTCACCGCCGGCTACGTCGCCTCCGGCCTCAAGGAAGCCGTCGCCTTCGCCATCCTGGTCGCCGTCCTGTGGTTCCGCCCCGCCGGCCTGTTCGGCCGTGCCGTTGCCCGGAGGGCCTGACCGACATGCCCCCCTGGCTCGATGATCTCTTCTGGACCTACCAGAACCTGGTCTACGCTCTCGGCATCAATGGCCTGCTCGCGCTCTCGATTTACGTCGTCCTCGCCGTCGGCCAACTCTCCCTCGGCCAGGCCGCCTTCATGGGCCTCGGCGCCTACTCCTCGGCGATCATGACGCTAAAATTCAAACTGCCCTTCCTCCTCGTGCTGCCTGCCTCCTGCATCGTCCCCGTCGTCTTTGCCTTGCTGATCGGCGGTCCCACCCTGCGCCTCTCCGGTGTCTACCTCGCGATCGCCACCATTGGCCTCGGCGAAGTGCTGCGCGCCGTCTATCTCAATATCGAATGGCTCGGCGGCGCCCTTGGTCTCTCCGGCATCCCCGAACGCGCCGGCATCGTCTCGATCTATGGCTTGCTGATCCTGGCGCTTCTCGTTCTGTGGATCGTCGGCCGGTCCCATATCGGTCGCGCCATGGAAGCCATGCGCACCGACGAAACCGCGGCCGAGGTGATGGGCATCAACGTGGCCCGCTACCGTCTCGGTGCCCTCCTCGCCTCGGCCATCCTCGCCGGTTTCGCCGGGGCTCTTTCGGCCCATGTCTCAAGTTTCATCAGCCCCAACGAATACGCTTTCGAACCCGCCGTCACCATCCTCTCCTTCGCCCTGCTCGGCGGCATCGGCACTCCCATCGCCCCCGTCCTTGGCGCCTTTATTCTGACCCTGCTGCCCGAACTGCTGCGCGGCCTGGCCGATTTCCGCCTTGTCTTCAACGGCGTTATCATCGTCATCGCCGTCCTGTTCCTGCCCAACGGCATCCTGCCGTTCCGCCTGCGCCGGCACGGCCGCTGATGCCCGCGATCCTCGAACTCTCCGGCCTGACCCGCCGCTACGCCGGCCTCGTCGCCGTCGATAGCGTCGATCTCGCCGTCACCCCCGGCACCATCCACGCCATCATCGGCCCCAATGGCGCCGGCAAAACCACCCTATTCAATCTCATCTCCGGCATCACGCCCCCGAGCGAAGGCCAGATCCGCCTTCTCGGCCATACCGTCACCGACGAACCCGCCTACCGCCGCGCCGCCCTCGGCATGGGCCGCACCTTTCAGAATATCCGCATCTTCGCGGCCATGACGGTGCTCGAAAACGTCCTCACCGGCCTCGCCCCCCGCTTCCCCGGCGGCCTCGCCGCGGTTATCGCCCTCCTGCCCAGCCTGCGCCGCGCCGAGCGGAGCGCCGTTGCCCGCGCCCGCGACGTCCTCGATCGCGTTGGCCTGCTTTCCAAAGCCGACACACCGGCCGCCTCCCTGCCCTATGGCGACCAACGCCGCCTCGAAATTGCCCGGGCGCTGGCGTCCGCCCCCCGCCTCATTCTGCTCGACGAACCCGCTGCCGGCATGAACCCTGCCGAAACCGCCGCCCTCGCCCTCCTGGTGCGCAAAATCCGCGACGCCGGCACCACCGTCCTGCTGGTCGAACACGACATGTCCTTCGTCATGAACCTTTCCGACCACATCACCGTGTTGAATTTCGGCCGCCGTATCCATGACGGTCCCCCCGGCGACGTCAAACGCGACCCGCGCGTGATCGAAGCCTATCTCGGCCCCAAAGTCGCTGCCCGCCTTGCTGCCCAGCGCCAGACGACACCTGGGCCATGAGCAGCCTCCTCGTCGAAAACCTCGCCGTATCCTACGGCCGCACCGAAGCCCTCAAAGGCATCACCCTGCGCGTCGAACCCGGCCAGATCGTCTGCCTCATCGGCGCCAACGGCGCTGGTAAAACCACCGCCATGCGCGCCCTCTCCGGCCTGCTTCGGCCCCGCGCCGGGCGCATCACGTTTGATGGAACGGACATCACCGGCCTGCGCCCCCACCGCATCGCTGGCCTCGGCCTCCTTCAGGTGCCTGAAGGCCGCCAAGTTTTTGCAGAACTCACCGTCGCCGAAAACCTCGCCCTTGGCGCCTGGCTCGTCACCGATCCCAGCGAAATCGCCCGCCGCCGTGCTGGCGTGCTCGAGCGCTTCCCCCGTCTCGCCGAACGGGCCCAGCAATATGCGGGCTCCCTCTCGGGCGGCGAACAACAAATGCTCGCCTTTGGCCGCGCCTTGATGGGCGCGCCGAAACTTCTTCTTCTCGACGAACCCTCCATGGGCCTCGCCCCCATCCTGGTCGACGAAATCTTCACTGCCATCGCCGCCCTCAAAGCCGAAGGCACGACCATCCTCCTCGTCGAACAAAACGCCTCCGCCGCCCTCGAAGTCGCCGACCACGCCTACGTTCTTGAAACCGGCCGCATCGTCCTCTCGGGCCCCGCCGCGACCGTGGCCAACGACCGCTCTATCATCACCGCCTATCTCGGCGGGTGATCGCGACTGTCTCGATGAGGGCTCAGGCGGCTTCGCCTGGTCCGTTTTGGCGTTCCCCTATCATGCTATTTGCTCGCGGATAGGGCTTCGTCCAGATCGCGCATCAGATCTTCGGCCGCCTCGAGCCCGATCGACAGGCGGATCACATCGTCGCCTGCGCCGGATGCGGTGCGTTGTTCGTCGCTCAATTGACGATGCGTGGTCGATGCGGGGTGCAGCACCAGGCTGCGCGTATCACCGACATTGGCGAGATGAGAGAATAGCTTCACACTCTCCACCAGCTTGATTCCGGCCGCGTAGCCGCCCTTGACGCCGAAGGTGAACACCGCGCCGGCGCCTTTCGGCATGTATTTGCGGGCCAGGTCGAAATAGCGGCTGTCCTTGAGGCCCGCATATGACACCCACGCCACCATCGGATGCGCGGCCAGGAATTCGGCGACCTTCTGGGCATTGGAAACATGCCGGTCCATCCTGACATGGAGGGTCTCGATCCCGGTGATCGTGTAGAACGCATTTTGCGGGGAGAGCGTTGCCCCGAAATCGCGCAATGCGACCGCCCGCGCCTTGGTGGTGAAGGCAAAGTCGCCAAAATTCTCATAGAATTTCAGGCCGTGATAAGCAGGCTCCGGCTCGGTCATCGAGGGGAACTTGCCGCCCTGGTTCCAGTCGAACTTACCCGACTCCACAACGACGCCGCCGAGCGAATTGCCGTGCCCGGCCAGAAATTTGGTCGTCGAATGCGTGACGATATCCGCGCCCCATTTGAACGGCTGACACAGATAGGGTGTTGCCAGCGTGTTATCCACCACCAGCGGAATGCCCGCCTCATGGGCGACGGCAGCGATTGCCTCGATATCGACGACAATCCCGCCGGGGTTGGCAAGGCTCTCGACGAAGATTGCCTTTGTCTTGGCGGTGATCGCCGCCCTGAAATTGGCGGGATCATTGGGGTCAACGAAGGTGCAGTGCCAGCCCAGCCGTTTGAATGACAGGGCGAACTGCGTGAGCGACCCGCCGTAGAGATTGCGCGAAGCAACAAACTCATCCCCGGGTTCGAGGAGCGTGAAAAACGCCAGGAACTGTGCGGCATGACCCGATGCCGCCGCGACGGCGGCACGGCCACCCTCAAGCGTCGCGATCCGTTCCTCCAGCACCGACACGGTTGGGTTGGTGAGGCGCGAATAAATATACCCGAAATTATGCAGGTTGAATAAAGACGCCGCGTGATCAACGTCCTGGAAAACGTAGGACGTGGTCTGATAGATCGGCGTCGAGCGCGCACCCGTCACAGGATCAGGGGATGCGCCCGCGTGAACGGCCAGCGTCTCGATGCCGTAGGTCCGGTTGCCTGCAGGCGCGCTGGCGCGGCGCTTGGGGGCGATCGGGGCCTCGGGGGCGCGGTTGCGGATGATGCCGGAGTTGACGCCTGACCATGACAACTCGCCGCCAAGGCGGCCGAATTCGATTTTTGGGCAGCGATCCATGATGACTTCGACGCCGCCGGACTGCGCCACCGCAGCCGCGGCGTCATTGCGCACGCCAAGTTGGCACCACAGCACCTGCGCCCCGATCGCCACCGCATCCTCAGCGATGGGGCCGACAGCGCTGGAGGCGCGGAACACGTCGACCATGTCGACTTTCACCGGGACATCCCGCAATGACGCATAGACTGTCTCGCCGAGCAGATCCTGGCCGGCGAGGCCCGGGTTGACCGGGATGACCTTATATCCCTTCCCCTGCAGATACTTCATTACGAAGTAGGAGGGGCGGTTCCAGTTCGAGGACACGCCGACCATGGCGATCGTTTTGACCTTTTGGAGGATCAAGCGGATCTGGGCATCGGGGTAGACGAGGGGAGCGAGATCGCTCATCGCGGGACTCCAGTCAGGCTGTGGTTTCCACCGACAGCGGCGCGCACCGGGGGCGCTGCGCCGATATTCGTCGGATCGTGTTCAGTCGAAGCGTCGGAGGATCAGCGCTCGACGCACATCGCGACACCCATGCCGCCGCCGATGCACAGCGTCGCCAGGCCCTTGTGCGCCTCGCGCTTTTGCATCTCGGCCAGCAGCGTGATCAGCACGCGCGCGCCGGAGGCGCCGATCGGATGGCCGATGGCGATGGCGCCGCCATTGACGTTGACCTTGCCTGTATCCCAACCCATGTCCTTGTTGACCGCGCAGGCCTGGGCCGCGAATGCCTCGTTGGCCTCGATCAGGTCGAGGTCCTCATGCTTCCAGCCTGCGCGTGCCAGGGCCTTGCGGCTCGACGGGATCGGGCCGGTGCCCATCACCGAGGGATCGACGCCGGCAGTGGCGAAGGCGGCGATGCGGGCGAGGGGGGTCAGGCCGCGGCGGGCTGCTTCGGCGCCGGACATGATCACGAGGGCGCAGGCGCCGTCATTGATGCCGGATGCGTTGCCCGCAGTGACGGTGCCATCCTTGGAGAAGGCGGGGCGCAGTCTGGTCATGCTCTCCATCGATGCGTCGTGGCGGATATATTCGTCCTGATCGACCACGATGTCGCCCTTGCGGCCCTTGATGGTCACGGGGACGATTTCGGAGGCGAATTTTCCGGCCTTTTGCGCGGCGGCGGCCTTGTGCTGCGACGCGAGTGCGAATTCGTCCTGCTGCTCGCGCGTGATCTGATACGCCTTGGCCACGTTCTCCGCCGTTGTGCCCATGTGATAGCCGTGAAACGCGTCCCACAGCCCGTCGCGGATCATGGTATCGATAAAGGCCATGTCGCCCATTTTCTGACCGGCCCGCAGGTAGGCCGCGTGAGCCGATTGGCTCATGCTCTCTTGCCCGCCGGCAATCACGATCGCGCTCTCGCCGGTTCGGATCTGCTGTGCCGCAAGGGCCACGGCGCGCAATCCCGAGCCGCACACCTGATTGATGCCAAACGCGGTGGCCGCGTCTGAAATCCCCGCGGCGCGCGCTGCCTGGCGGGCCGGATTCTGGCCTTGAGCGGCGGTCAGCACCTGCCCGAGGATCACTTCATCGACATCTCCCGCGTCAAGACCCGCACGAGCCATTGCGCCGCTGATCGCGGTCGCACCCAGCACATGGGCGGCGACGCCACCGAAAGCTCCATTGAAGCTGCCGACTGGCGTGCGCGCGGTGGCCACGATGACGATCTCGTCCATACTCTGCGTCTCCCTGCGGTGCGATCCGCGCTGGTGTGTCGGCTATTCCCTGGCGGCAGTCTATCCCATTGCAAAAGGGCCGTCAGCGTCTCGAGTCAAGGGCTCTGATCCACGCCAGCAGCGGCTGCCACAGCGCGGTTTCGGCCGCGCTGCCCGCGACCATGCCGATATGCCCGGCCTTCGGCTCGATCACAGTGGCATGGGGCATGCGTGCTGCAAGCGGCCGCGCGCTCTCGGGCGGCACGATACGGTCCTGTGTGGGGATGGCAATAAATGTGGGAATTTCGATTTGTTCTGGCGCGATCGTTTGTCCGCCGACGCGCCACGCGCCGCGTCCCGGCGCATTGGCACCATACCAGGATGTCAGACAGTCCCGCGCCACCGGAGCGGCGAGCGGGATGCCGTCGTTGAGCCAATCCTCCAGCATGACGAAGCGCCGGGCCTGCGGGCTGTTCGGGTCGGTTCTGCCGAAGCCGGTGTATTTTCGCGCGATGCCGTCCGGGTCGAGCAGGGCGAACAGCATCTGTAGCGCGTCAACCGGCAAGGTTTTGCCGAGGCTGAGCAAAGGCTCGAGCATCGGCAATTGGGATGCGAGGTGCTGCGCGCGCGCTGCGTCTGCAGCATGGAAATCCCACGGCGTTGCCAGCAGACCGAGAGCCGCGACCAGATCCGGGCGGCGCAGTGTCAGCGCTGTGGTGAGCAAGCCGGCCATGCAATAGCCCACCAGCACGACGGGCTCAGCTTGGGATGCAACAGCGCGCTCCAGCCGCCCGGTGATATAGTCGGTCAGCCCAAACTCGCGCTCCATTGGGCCGGGCCAGCCCCAGTCCAGCAGCCTGACCCGAAGCCCCTGACGGGCCAGATAGCGCATCATCGAGGCGTTCTCGGCGAGGTCGAGCACATAAGCCCGATTGACCAGGCTCGGGACGAACAGCACGGGTGGGCCGCTTGCCGATGGGTTCGCATAGTCGAGCACGCGACTGTCCCCCTCCTGCCACACGCAGGGCGGATCCGGCAGCTCGCGGCGATAGGGGTGTCGGCGATAGGCGGCTATGCCGGCGATGAGGGCCGCAGTGTCGCGCAGCGCTGCAACGGGGGGGTCAGCGATGTTCGAGATCGGCAAGCCGGCGCTCAAGGTCGGCGACCAGGCGGGCCAGCCGCTCGATCTCTGCATCGCGTGCATCAGGTGCAGGAGAACCGGCCGGGGTCCGCGGCGCATGAGGGGGCCGATTTCGCCCTGCAGCCCCGCCATCATCGGGCCCGTCGAGCGGGGGTTTGCTCAGCGTTGCTGACCATCCGGCCCAGATCGCGAGACAGGCGCGCCAGGTTTCCTGCGTCTCCCGATCGGCTGACAATGCGCTGAGTTCGCTGTGCCACAGCGTGACCCAATCCTGCGCAAGGGCCTGCATATCGAGCTCCGGCGCATCCATGTCCCATTTGCCCTCCTGCTGCGGCTATCGGTTTGATCGCCTGATTCAGCCTTTTTGCCGATTCCGCCAAACGTCATCAGACTCTATAGCCCGGTCGCACCGCTTGACGAAGTTTTTGGATGTTGCGGCGCATCATGCTAGGACTTAACGAAGAGTTATCGTGAGGGCCACGTATGTCGCAATCCAAGGAGACCGACCCGTCTGGCGCTGCCGCCAAGCCCCAGGTCGTGGTCAAGAAATACGCCAATCGCCGTCTCTACAACACTGAGAGCTCAAGCTACATCACCCTGGACTCCCTTGCTGAGATGGTGCGCGCCGGGCGGGATTTCGTGGTCTATGATGCCAAGACCGGCGAGGATATCACACGTTCCGTGTTGACCCAGATCATCGTCGAGGAGGAAGCCAAGGGACGCGCGCTTCTTCCCACCGGGTTTCTGAGGCAACTCATCGGATATTACGGAGATTCGATGCAGAGCCTGGTCCCGAAGTATCTCGAGGATGCTCTGACCAGTTTTGCTTCGCAGCAGGACCAGATGCGCAAAGCGGTGGAGCAGACGATGGGCACCTTCTTTCCGTTCGGCATGGAAGAGGTCGGTCGGCAGAATATGGCGATGATGGAGCGGGCCATGAGCCTGTTTACGCCCTTCGTGCCGGGCCAGGACATTCCAAAAACGCCGCCGGACGAAACCGAGCGGTTGCGTGCCGAGGTCGAGCGGCTATCGGCCGAATTGGCTACCATGAAGCGGAGCAAGTAGCGTGATGTCGTGGCCACAACAGGAAGGCGTTTATGCGCTCGGCGATCTTGCCGTCGAAAAAGGCGGGGTGATTCGGGACGCGCGGATCGTGTGGCGGACACACGGCACGTTGAACGCGGCGAAGGACAACGTCATTGTCTACCCTTGTTCCTACACCGCGCAGCACAGCGATATGGCCTGGCTTATCGGGCCTGATGCCATTCTGGATCCGATGCGCTGGTTCATCGTGATACCGAACATGTTTTCGAACGGTTTGTCGTCGGGCGCCGCGGATGATCTCACTTATCCGGCGATCGTCACCTCGCGCGACAATGTCCTGGCCCAGGCGCGGCTGTTGAAAGACCTGTTCGGCATCGAGCGGATCGCTGCGGTCTATGGGTTTTCGATGGGCGCGCAGCAGGCCTATCATTGGGCGGCCCTCTTGCCCGATCAGGTCGAGCGCGCCATCGCGGTATGCGGCACCGCGCGGACCGCGGTGCACAACAAGATTTTTCTTTCCAGCCTGTTGCGCACGCTTGAGGCGGCGCCAGAGCACATCGGCAACGGGCACTTCCGCGAGGAGCCGCGGGCGTCGCTCAAAGCCTTCGCGCATATCTATGCGAGTTGGGCGCTGAGTCAGGATTTCTACCGGGCCGGATTGCATCTGAGCGCATTGCAGGCGCCGGATCTCGATACATTCCTGCGGACCGATTGGGAGGAGCGCTATTTCATCCGTCGGGCCGCCAATCTGTATGCGCAGCTGGTGACCTGGTACAATGGCGATATCAGTGACAACCCGCTCTATCAGAACGATCTCGTTGCAGCGCTGCAGGGGATCAAGGCCCGTATGTTGCTGATGCCCAGCCGGACCGACTTGTATTTCCCGCCAGCCGATAATGCGGCCGAAATCCAGCATCTCAAGGTGGCGGAACTCCGCCCGATCCCCAGCATCTGGGGCCATCGTGCGGGCAACCCGGCCGTGATTCCAGAGGATTATGCCTTTCTCAAGGGAGCCGTTCGGGATTGGCTTGACCGGTAGCAAAGCGTATTGAACATATCGAGGTCTGGTCTGGTATTATCCTGCCAAGAGGACTTGAGGTCAGCCGAGTGCGCCGAGTTCCGCCAGCAGATACTCGGCAAACAGCGGCGGGTTTTCCGCGAACGGGAAATGGCCGATACCGCTCATCGCGCGGAACCGGACACCCGGGATTTTTGATGCGGTCGCCTGCGACATCTCCGATGTGCAGGAATAATCGTATTCGCCGGTCAGCATGATGAGCGGGCACAGGGTGGTGTCGATGCGATGCACCCGGTCGGTGGCGTTCCAATCGCCGGCATAGAAGTCGATATCGCCGCGGAATACGCCCGGGCCACCCTGGGCGTAATGCCACAGCACCTCTGCGGCACATTCGGCGGGGCTCTGCGGGGCCATAAGGCCATGGATCCACTCCGGCACGAACAGGGACTGGTTGATTTCGGGGTGGAAGGACCAGGGCGTCTGCCGGTTCGGCACCTGTTCGGTGGCTTCGCACGCGATGATGCCACGAAATGTCTCGGGGTGGCGCAGCGCGAGTTCCAGACAGATTTCGCCCGACATGGAGGCGCCGAGCACGATCGGCGACTGCAACGCCGCGGTTTCGACGAATTTCATGATGATCTCGACGTAGAGGTCGGTGTTCAGGCTCCATGAACCCGGCATCGCACCGGGCGTCGGGCTGCTGCGGCCATGCCATGGCAGGTCGAACGCGACGAGGCGATGCGTCGCGGTGATGCGTTCGTCGGCCATGAGGCGATGGAACTGTCGCAAATCTGAACCAGCGGTGTGCAGGCAGAGCACGTCGCGGCCTTGTCCTGCTTCCTCCCAGGCAATCCGGTGGGGCTGTCCCTGGATCACCATTTCGCTGGTATGGGCGATCCGAGGCCCGATTGGGGGCAGTGGCAGAGAGGGGCGCAGGGAGGCCGGGACCGGCTGCGGGGAGCCTGAGGCGAGGTGTTTGCCGATTTCCAGGACGCGGCGAACGATGTGGCAGTACTGCGCGAATGTCTTGAGATCACCGGATAGCCGGGTCTCAGGAACCCGTGCAAGCATCGCCAGAATGACATGGTGGTGGCGGGGCGGGATGGGGCAGAGAAACTTCGCCCATACGGCTGGTGGGGCATGGAAGGTGAAGGCCGCTTGTGCCGGATCGGGAGAGATATGGCCGTTGACGAACGAGAAGGGCAGGGTGGTCTCGTCTTCGGCCAACGCGAAGGCAACGGACCAGGGACCCGACAAGTCGTTCAGCACGGTATCGCCGGCGCAGGCGGCATGCCAGGTGGCGAGGAAGGCGGGGTCGGTTGGCCAGGCAGACATGAGACATCCTTGCGGTATTGAACGATCCTGCGCCCGGCTTTGCCGGCGGAAGATGTTTGCGATCAGGGCAGTTCGAGGACGTTCTTGGCCAGGATGTTTCGCTGGATTTCGTTCGACCCGCCATAGATTGTGGCTGGGCGGGACTGAAGGAACTGACCGGCGGGATTGAGGTCGCGATTGCCGTTGATCGGGCCGAACAGGGCGGCCTCCTCGGCGCCGACATCGAGCATTGCTTCGGTGATGCGCTGGTACAATTCGGTCTGATGGATCTTCAGCATCGACACGTCCTGCCCAAGGGGCTCGCCGCGGCGCACGCGATCGGCGAACACCTGATAGAGCGTGTTGTGGTCGGCGAGATCCATGCGCAGTGTGTTGTAGCGCTCCTGGAAAATCGGATCGTCCATCGCGCCGGCGTGTTCAGCCAGGGTTTTCAGGCGCTTGAGGGCATAGCTGGACTGCCGCGGCGAGCCGATCCCGATGCGTTCGAAGCCAAGCAGGGTCTTGGCCATCGTCCAGCCCTGGTCGATATTGCCGACCAGGTTGCCTTTGGGGACGCGGACATTGTCGAAAAAGACCTCGCAGAACTCCTCGCCCATATCGATGTTGCGGATGGCCCGGACCGTGATGCCGGGGCTGTCCATTTCCACGAGCAGGAAGGAGATGCCCTCCTGTTTCTTGGCGGTCTTGTTGGTGCGAACCAGAAGGAAGATCCAGTTGGCATCCATTGCCAGGGACGTCCAGATCTTCTGACCGTTGACCACCCAATGATCGCCGTCGAGCACCGCCTCGGTGCGCAGCGCCGCAAGGTCGGAGCCGGCGTTTGGTTCGGAGTAGCCCTGGCACCAGATATGCTCACCCGCGAGGATCTTGGGGAGGAACGCTTCCTTTTGCGCCTCGGTTCCGTAGCGGATCAGAAGCGGGCCGAGCATGCTGACGCCCATGTCGTTGTTGCGCGCACAGCCGTGGCGCTGGAATTCCTCGATCATGATGAGTTGGCGCGCGGCGGGCAGGCCCATGCCGCCGTGCTGGCGGGGCCAGCCGGGCGCGAGCCAGCCTTTGTCCGAAAGCAGATGATACCACACCTTGGTTTCGCTGAAATGCAGCCGCGAGGGGGGGTTGCGCAGGTCGGGCGGATAATGCGTCTCGACCCAGGAGCGGACTTCCATGCGGAATTCATGATCGGACAAGGCGTCCAGCGCTGTGAGGTCGGACTTGAGGGCGGCGCTCATGGTGTGGTGCTCCCGGTATGGTGGTGCAGCGCGGTCATGCGTGCCCAGGCTGCGCGGTATTCTGATTCGAGGCGGTCGACGACGACTGCGGTGTCGTCGACCGATGTGATGCTGCCAACGCCCTGGCCGGCGCCCCAGATGTCTTTCCAGGCTTTCGGCTTCTCGCGCTTATGGCCTGCGACATAGGTTTTGCCGGCATCCGGGGCCGGCAGGTGATCCGGATCAAGCCCTGCAGCGGCGATGGTGGGGCGGAGATAATTGCCATGCACGCCGCTGAACAGGTTGGTGTAGACGATGTCGCGGGCGGCGGTATCGACCAGCATCTGCTTATACGCGGGTACCGCGCTTGCTTCGGTGGTGGCGATGAAGCGGGTGCCCATATAGACGAGATCCGCGCCCATCGCCTGGGCGGCCAGGATGGAGGCCCCGCTGGTGATGGCGCCGGCGAGGATGATGGTGCCGCTGTAGATGCTGCGCACCTCTTGCAGCAGAGCGAACGGCGAGAGTGCGCCACCATGCCCGCCGGCGCCGGCGCAGACCAGGATGAGGCCATCGACACCGGCCTCGATCGCCTTCTCGGCATGGCGCAGCGAAATCACGTCGTGGAAGACGAGGCCTCCATAGGCATGGGCGGCCTGGACGACTTCGCCGGGGGCCTGGAGGCTGGTGAGCAGGAGGGGAACGCGGTGGCGCACGCAGGTTTCCAGATCGCCGGATAGCCGGTCGTTGGACCGGTGGGCGACGAGGTTGACCGCATAGGGCGCATTCGTGCCGGCCAAGCCTTCTTCGATCTGGGTGAGCCAATCGTCGAAGGTCTCCTGCGGCCGGGCGTTGAGCGAGGGGAGCGAGCCAACAATGCCAGCACGGCTTTCGGCAATCACGAGATCGATGCCGGAGACGATGAACATCGGCGCCGCGATGACGGGCAGGCGCAGGGTGCTGAGGGCAGCGGGGACCGGCATTGCAGATCGTTTCCTGTGGTTGGCAGAACGGTGCCGGGGGCGATGGGGTTCGTCAACCATGGTCTTGGAGGAATTGCCCCGGACGTGCATCCTCGGCGAAACGCGGAGAGATACGATGTCGGTTGATCTGGCGATTGATGGCGCGATTGCGACGATTACGTTGAACCGGCCTGAGAAGAAGAATGCTCTCACGGTGGAGATGCGCGAGGCACTCATCGAGCATTTTCAGCGGGTTCGCTTCGATGATGACGTGCGTGTGGTCGTTGTGACAGGGGCCGGCGATGCGTTCTGCTCGGGGGCTGATGTCGACCGGATGGGCGATTCGGACGGTCGTGCAGCGCGCCAGCGCTTGCAGAAACTGAGTCACACATACATGCGCATCCTGCATTCGATCGAGAAGCCGGTGATCGCCGCAGTGCGCGGGCATGCGGTTGGGATCGGGTGGAGCATCGTGCTGGGCTGCGATATGGTCGTTGCGTCAAAGACGGCGATATTTTCGCAGATCTTCAGGCGCATTGCGCTGGGGCCGGATGGTGGTGCGATCTGGTATCTGACACGGCGGTTGGGGATGAACCTGGCGAAGGAACTGGTGTTCACCGCGCGCATGGTGGACGCCGAGGAGGCGCTGAAACTCGGGTTGGTCAATCATGTGGTGGATGACGCGGATCTGATGGCGCGCACCATGGAGATGGCGCGGGACCTGGCGGAAGCGCCGACGTTCATGCTTGGGCTGGCGAAAAAGCTGTTTCATATGGCCCCCTCGATGAGCCTCGAGGATTATCTTGAGATGGAGGCCATGGTGCAGCCGCAGTTGAACCGGACGCAGGATCACGCGGAGGGCAAAGCGGCGTTTCGCGAAAGGCGCAAGCCCAGGTTTATCGGGCGATAAGCGTGCGATGGTGCGCGGGCTACTGCTGATAGGGGTACTGGCCGCAGTGTCCGGATGTGGACTGGCGGCAGCACCCTGCCGCATCGGTTCGGCGGTCCTCAAGATTTTTCCCTATATCGGACACACCGCAGCCAAGCCGACCGATGCTTGCGCCGAGGGGATCGATCCGTAGCCTTCTGTGGGGTTGATTTTTTAAGAACAAAAACAGAACATGGGGGCATGCGTCTTCTTCATGCCCAACCTTATGCCGCGCTGCAGGTGGCCACCCCGTTCTCGTTTCTGGAGGGGGCCAGCCATGCCGAGGAACTTGTGGGGCGGGCGCAATCGCTCGGCATTGCGGCGTTGGGCATCACGGACCGCAATACGGTGGCCGGTGTGGTGCGGGCGCATCAGGCGGCCAAGGCGGTGGGCTTGCGAACACTGCCCGGTGCGCGGCTGGTGTTCCGCGATGGGACGCCGGATGTGTTGTGCTATCCCTCGGACCGGGCGGCATGGGGGCGGCTCACGCGGCTGTTGAGCATCGGGAAGGAGCGGGCGGAAAAAGGCGGGTGTCTGCTCGATTTTGGTGATCTGGCACACTGTGCCGCCGGCCAGATCGTGATCGCGGTACCGCCGGCGCGGATCGAACCGGGCTTCGCTGTCCAGCTGGCCGGGCTGCGCGAGGTCTTCGGCAAGCGGATCTACCTGGCGGCGATGCGCCGGCACCGGGGCGATGATACGGCGCGCCTGCGGGGTTTGTCCGACCTGGCAGCGATGGAGCGGATACCGCTGGTGGCGACCAACGATGTCCTGTTCCACAGTCCGGAACGGCGCATGTTGCAGGATGTGCTGAGTTGCATCCGGCTGAAAACGACGATCGCCGCGGCGGGGCGCGCACTGCATCCCAATGCAGAGCGCTATCTGAAGGCGCCGGCTGAGATGGCGCGACTGTTCCGCCCTTTCCCTGGCCTGGTCGAGCGGACGATGGAGGTGGTGGAACGCTGTGGCTTTTCACTCGATGATCTGTCCTATGAATACCCGGACGAGCCGATTCCGCCGGGGATGACGCCGGATGCCCATCTCGCTGCGCTGACATGGGCGGGAGCGGCGTGGCGCTATCCTGATGGGGTTCCGCCCCAGGTGCGCGCCACCCTGGAGAAGGAACTCGTGGCGATCGCCGCACTGCGCTATGCGGCGTATTTCCTGACGGTGCATGACATCGTGGCGTTCGCGCGGCGCGCAGGCATTCTGTGCCAGGGGCGCGGTTCGGCGGCGAATTCCGCGGTCTGCTACTGTCTCGGCATTACCGCGGTCGATCCTGCGCACAGCGATCTGCTGTTCGAGCGCTTCGTCTCGGCGGAGCGGCGTGAACCGCCGGATATCGACGTCGATTTCGAGCATGAGCGGCGCGAGGAGGTGATCCAATACATCTACCAACGCTACGGCCGGAACCGCGCCGGGATCGCCGCGACGGTGATCCATTACCGGCCGAAAATGGCAATGCGCGAAGTCGGCCGCGTGATGGGCTTGCCCGAGGATGTGACGGCGGCGCTGTCGGCGCAGTCATGGAACGCCGGCGGGGATTTGTGGCCGGAGGAGCGGCTGAGGGAAGTCGGCCTCGATCCTGAGAGCGCTCTCATCCGGCGCGTTGTGAGTCTGGCGCGCGAGATGGTCGGGCTGCCGCGGCATCTTTCGCAGCATGTCGGCGGGTTTATTCTCACCAAAGGGGCGCTCGACGAGACGGTGCCGATCGGCCCCGCCGCGATGCCGGGGCGGACCTTCATCGAATGGGACAAGGATGACATCGACAATCTCGGCATCATGAAGGTCGATGTCCTGGCGCTCGGCATGCTGACCTGTATCCGCAAGGCCTTCGTGCTGCTGCAGAAACGCGGGATCGCGGTGCGCGACCTCGCGGATGTCCCGCGCGAGGACCCGCTGACTTACGCGATGCTGTGCCGGGCTGATTCGCTGGGCGTGTTCCAGGTCGAGAGCCGGGCGCAGATGAACATGCTGCCGCGGCTGAAGCCGAGGATATTCTACGATCTGGTGATCCAGGTGGCGATCGTGCGGCCTGGGCCGATCCAGGGCGACATGGTGCATCCCTATCTGCGGCGGCGCCAGGGTCTCGAAGCCGTGGCCTATCCCTCGCCCGACCCCGCGCATGGGCCGCCTGACGAACTGCGCCGCGTGCTGGGGCGAACCGAGGGGGTGCCGCTGTTCCAGGAGCAGGCGATGCGGATTGCCATCGAGGCTGCGAAGTTCACGCCGGGCGAGGCCAATGCGCTGCGCCGCGCAATGGCGACGTTCCGCAATGTGGGGACGATCCACATGTTTCACGCCAAGATGGTGGAGGGGATGGTGGCGCGGGGCTACGAGCGTGAATTCGCCGAACGCTGCTTCAAGCAGATCGAAGGTTTCGGCACCTACGGCTTCCCCGAGAGCCACGCGGCGAGTTTTGCCCATCTTGTCTATGTGTCGGCCTGGCTGAAATGCCATCACCCCGCCGCCTTTGCGGCGGCCCTGCTGAATTCACAGCCCATGGGGTTCTATGCGCCGGCGCAGATCGTCCGCGATGCGCGCGAGCATGGCGTGTCGGTACGGGGCGCGGATGTCAATGCGTCAGGCTGGGATTGCACGCTCGATGAAGGCGGCGCGTTGCGGTTGGGATTGCGGATGATCGATGGTTTCCGGGAGGCGTGGGCCATGACGCTGGCGGAGAAACGGTTCCCCGACTTCGCCTCTCTCGTGGCGGCGCGGCTGCCGCGCGGGGCGCTGGTGATGCTGGCAGAGGCGGATGCGCTGCGCAGCCTTGGGCTCGATCGGCGCATGGCGCTGTGGCATGTGCGGGGGCTGCGCGATGAGCAGGATCTGCCGTTGCTCATGGGCCTGCCGGTGCAGGTCCGGCCCGCGCCGTTGCCGCATATGACGCGCTCGGAGCATGTGGCGGCGGACTACCAGTCGATCGGGTTGTCGCTGCAGGGCCATCCGATGCGCTTTCTGCGGGCGGCGTTGGCCGGGGATGGGGTCGTCACCTGTGCCGCGGCGACGATGGCGCGGGATGGCGCAAAATGCCGTGTGGCCGGGGTTGTGCTCGTGCGGCAAAGGCCGGGCAGCGCGGGCGGCGTGGTGTTCGCAACGATCGAGGATGAGACCGGGGTTGCCAATATCGTGATTTGGCCGGCGCTGATCGAGCAGTTCCGCCGGGTGCTGGTGATGGCAACAGTGCTGGAAGTGGTGGGGCGGGTGCAGAACACCAAGGAGGGGATTGTCCACATCCTGGCCGAGACTTTGGCCGATCGATCGAGCCTGCTCGCCCGCCTCGAAACGCCGCCGCCGGTGGGTCGGACGATGGCTCGGGCGGACGAGGCGCCGACGCCGCGCCTGCCAAAATCGCGCGACTTCCATTAGAGCGGGATGCCTTCTGATTGCGAAGGCATCCCGCTCTAACTCTTTGTTTGATCGCCTGATTCAGATTTTTGGTGATTCCACCAAAAATCATCAGGCTCTAGATCGGGATGCCTTCTGATTGCGAAGGCATCCCGATCCAGGGCATGGGCCGCGTTGACAGGCGGGCGAACCGTACTGGACGCGGGCTTCCAACGGCGCAACCACCCTGTTTTTTGTCACGTTTTGTTGTGTGTCGTTTAAAGATGAGGGGGCTACACTGCCCGCGGCGTCACGGGCTACCCGCAACACGTCGCCCTGCGTTGACAATGGGATTGCCAAGCCAGTGCCGGACCAGACACCCCATATGAGGCGTGCCGCGCGCCGTCGCGAGCAGAGCGGCGGGGTTGGCGTGCGTCAGCCGGTTTTTTTCCTGCACATCCCCAAAACGGCCGGCACGTCGTTCCTGTTGACCTTGGAAAATATCTTCGGCAGCAGCCATCTGGTTCGTCTCGATCCGAACCAGCCCGGCTTTCACGAAAGGTTCGCCGCCATCCTGGAGGGCAGGGACGAACCGTTTTCATGCTTGGCAGGACATATCCCGCTGCATGCGCTGGGCCGGCATGCGGACCGGTTCCGTGTCTTCACGATCCTGCGCAACCCGCTCGCGCGCGTCTTCTCGCTCTACCGCTTTATCCGCCAGGCACCGCCCGAGGTGAAGACCGAACTTGGCTTGAGCGAGAATGACACATTCCAGGCGTTCATCACCTCCCGGGCGCCGGGGCTCTCCGCGCAGACGAATAATGCGATGTGCCGCATGCTTGCCGATGATCCCGGCTTCACTGACCCGCATGATCCGCGCTTCACCCATGCGGAAGATCACCCCGCCCTGATCGAGCAGGCCCTCGCGCTGCTGGAGCGGATCGATTTCGGGCTTGCCGAGGACATGCCGGGTACTCACCGGATCATCCAGCATCAATGGCCCGTTCCCTTCGCCCTCGACGAACTGATGCTCAATACCACCGAGCGCGATGAAACGGATCGCGCGTGGCGCCATGTGCTGGAGGTTGTGAACCGTAACCGGCTCGATATCGTGCTTTATGAGCGTGCCCGCACGCTGTTCCAGGCGCGACTCGCAGCGCTCGACAGCACGCAGGCGGCAGGAGACCCGAGGGGTGTGGTCTTCCAGCCTGTGGCTGGCACGTGCATCTCCCTATCCGATGTGGCGGGCCGGCAGGGATTTTACGGCTGGGAGAACACCGGCATAGCGTGGTTGACCGCGGGCGGGCCGGCGCGGATCCATTTCCTGCCGCCCGCGCCGCTCAGCCGTGTCAGGCTCCGCATTTTCGGGATGGGGACCAATTATCCCTTCGATCGTATCAAGTTGCATCTGCACGGCTATCCGTTGCCGTTCACCATCATCGAGCGCGATGCCGAGTGGTGCACGATCGAGACCCGACTCGCCCGGTCGATCGAGGGCGTCAACACGCTCTCCATCACGCCGCCCTGCTTTATCGCGGTGCGCTCGCTCGATCCGACATCGAGCGACACAAGGAGCCTGGGCATCGCCCTGCAGAGCCTGGAGTTCTCGCTATAGGTGGCGTTCGTGCGGTCATATCGTTCGCCCCGGATGCCTGGGCGGTTCCCTCCAGGGGGGGTTTCCTGCTAGCAGGAACATCCGTGGGAGGTTCGGGGTCGGATGTTTGATTTCGCCTGGTCTGAGATTGCGATAATCGGCGTCGTCGCGCTTGTGGCGATCGGGCCGAAGGACATGCCTGTGGCCCTTCGCGCGGTGGCGGGGATGGTCAAGAAGGCGCGCAAAATGGCCTCCGAGTTCCAGACCCACGTGGACGAGATGGTCCGCGAGGCTGATCTGGGCGGTCTCAAAAGCCAGATCGACGACATCAAAAATTTCGACATCAAGGGCGAACTCGAAAAGGCGGTCGACGGCGACGGCACGATTCGCGACGCGTTCGCCAACGACCCGTTCCAAACCGCATTCGGCACCACGGGCGGGGGGAGTGGCTCCGCGCCGGCGGTTGATGCCAAGTGGGAGCCGCCGCCGAAAGGCCCGCCTGCGTTCATCCCGCCGCAAATCGCCGCGCCGCCCCAGCCGCCGCCCTTCATTCCGCCCGACGCCGTGCGTCACTGAGGCTCAAGAACATGGCGAAACCTGACGAAGATGTGATCGAAGACAAGCCGATGCCGCTGATGGAGCATCTGCTGGAACTCCGTACCCGGCTGATGTGGTCGGTCGGCGCGTTCATCATCGCGTTCATCGGCTGCTACCACTTCTCCGGCCAGATCTATCTTTTCCTCGCGCAACCGCTGGCGGACGTCTTCCGCGAGAACGGTGAGGCCCGGAAGATGATCTACACCTCGCTCACCGAGGCGTTTTTCACCTACATGAAGGTGGCGGTGTTCGGCGCGGCGTTCCTGTCTTTCCCGGTGGTGGCCACGCAGTTGTGGATGTTTGTGGCACCTGGGCTTTATCGCAGCGAGAAGAAGGCGATTGCGCCGTTTCTGATGGCGTCCCCGATCCTGTTCGTGATGGGCGCGTCGGTTGTCTATTATTTTGTGATCCCGGTGGCGTGGAAGTTCTTTATCGGCTTCGAAATTCCGGCAGAGGGCAACGGCCTGCCGATCGAGTTGCAGCCCAAGATCGGCGAATACCTGGATCTTGTGATGAAACTGATCCTGGCTTTCGGTGTTGCCTTCCAGTTGCCGGTGGCATTGTCGTTGATGGCCAAGGTGGGGATCGTCACATCGGCGGGGCTCAAGAAGTTCCGTCGCTATGCGGTGGTGTTGATGACGGTGATTTCCGCCGTCCTGGCGCCGCCTGATCCGGGCAGCATGGTCATGCTCGCGGTGCCGCTGATGGCGCTCTACGAGTTGTCGATCATTGCGGCCAAATTTGTCGAACCGAAGCCGACGGAGGACTAGGTGATGAGCGCCCCGCTTCGCATCGCGTGCCTGCATACCGTGGACAGCAACGTGCCCGTCTTTGAGGCGGCATCGCGTGGCTTGAATATCGTTATGTCGCATCATATTCGCGCCGACCTGCTGTCGCGCTCCGAGGCGGCGGGCGGGTTGACGGCGGAAATCCGCGACGAAGCCGTGGCGGTTTTGCTGGGCTTGGCCAAGGATGCCGATGCCGTG
The DNA here is from genome assembly GCA_947447625.1 of Rhodospirillales bacterium. Taxonomy (GTDB): domain Bacteria; phylum Pseudomonadota; class Alphaproteobacteria; order Acetobacterales; family Acetobacteraceae; genus CAIYPH01. The sequence continues at coordinate 21,316 of CANFKS010000045.1, forward strand.
CTGCTGACCTGCTCGACGGTCGGCCCGGCGGCTGACCAGGCGGCGGTGTCGGGCGCTGCGGTCTTGCGGGTTGATGGCGCCCTGGCACGCGAGGCCGTGGCAATGGCGGCCCGGGGCAGCAAGCGGGTGATTGCCCTGTGCGCAGTGCAGACCACGGTTGAGCCGACCCGCGCCTTGTTCGAACGCGTGGCGGCGGGCAGCGGCGTGGCGATCGAGATGAAGATCGCACCCGGCGCGTGGGATGCGTTCAAGTCGGGCGATACGGCGGGCTATCATCGCCTGGTCGCGGTGGCGGCGGACGAACTCTATGACGGGGGCGCCGATGTGATCGCGCTGGCCCAGGCTTCCATGGCCGGCGGCGCGGCGCTTGCCACCCGCGGCACACCATTGACGAGCCCCGCAGCCGGCCTTGCCGCCGCGGCGCGCAGGGACTGAGACCATGCACGACATTCGCACCATTCGTACCGACGGTCCCGGCTTTGATGCCGCGATTGCGCGACGCGGCTTGCCGCCCGTCTCCCTTGCGATCCTTGCCAAGGACACCGCGCGGCGTGCGGCGCAGACCGCGTTGCAGGACCACCAGGCGCGGCGCAACGCCCTTGCCAAGGAAATCGGCGCGGGCAAGCGCAGCGGCGCGAATACCGCAGCGCTGGAAGCCGAGGCCACGGCACTGCGCACGGAGATGGAGGGGCTCGAAAAGGCGGCCTCGGTGTTGGACAAGGAGATTTTTGACACGCTGGCCAGCATACCCAATCTGCTCGATGAGGATGTGCCCGACGGCGCCGACGAGGCGGCGAACACGGTCGTCAAGCTATGGGGCGAGGTGCGCGATCTCGGCTTCCTGCCGAAGCAGCATTTCGAACTGGGCGAAGCGCTCGGCATGATGGATTTCGCCACTGCGAGCAAAATCGCCGGCGCGCGCTTCACCATCCTGCGCGGCACGTTGGCGCGGCTGGAACGTGCGCTGGGGCAGTTCATGATCGATCTGCACACGACCGAGCACGGCTACGAGGAGCATATCGTTCCCCTTCTGGTGAATGACGCGACGATGTTCGGCACCAACCAATTGCCGAAATTCGCCGAGGACTCGTTCCGCACGACCGATGGCCGCTGGCTGATCGCGACGTCGGAAATTTCGCTCACCAACATGGCGGCAGGCGAAATCATCGCCGAGAAAGCCCTGCCGATGCGGGTGACGGCGCTGACCGAGTGTTTCCGCTCCGAGGCCGGGTCGGCCGGGCGCGATACGCGGGGCATGCTGCGGCAACACCAGTTCCGCAAGTGCGAATTGGTGTCGATTGTGCATCCAGAAACCAGCGCGGCCGAGCAGGAGCGGATGACGGGCTGCGCCGAGCGGGTGTTGGAGCTGTTGCAGATCCCCTATCGGCGCGTCGTGCTGTGTGCCGGCGATACGGGTTTTGGCGCGGTGCGGACGTTCGATCTGGAAGTCTGGCTGCCCGGCCAGCAGGCCTGGCGCGAGATTTCGTCCTGCTCGAATACGCGGGAGTTCCAGGCCCGACGGATGAATGCGCGCTATCGCGGGACCGATGGCAAGGTGGCGTATGTGCATACGCTGAACGGGTCAGGCGTGGCCGTCGGGCGCGCGCTGATCGCGGTGATGGAGAACTACCAGCAGGCCGATGGCTCGATTTTGGTGCCTGATGTGGTGAAGCCGTATATGGGCGGGATCGACGTGATTTCCGCGTAATCGGGAGGCCCGGATGGTGCAGCGCTTCGGAGTGATCGGCCTCGATCATCGGCATGTCTATGAACTCACCCAGCATCTCATCGAGGCCGGCATGGTGTGCGCGGGCTATTGGCCCGCGACGTCTGACCCGGGCGTTCTGGAGGGGTTCCGCAAGCGCTTTCCGCATATACCGGACGTGGCGGAGCAGGCCAGGCTGTTGGAGGATCCCACGATCCAGGTGATCGTCATCGCCGCTGTGCCGTGTGATCGCGCGCCTTTGGCGATCGCGGCGATGCGGGCCGGCAAGGACGTGTTGGTGGACAAGCCGGGGATCACCGATTTCGCGCAACTGGCTGACGTTGAGCGCGCGGTGGCCGAGACCGGCCGGATTTTTTCAGTATGTTTCTCCGAGCGCTTCCAGACGCCTTCGACGGCGGCGGCGCTCGACCTCGTGATGCAAGGCGCGATCGGGCAGGTCGTGCAGACCGTGGGCCTGGGGCCGCATCGGCTCAACCGCGCGCTGCGGCCGGGTTGGTTTTGGGATGCGTCGACCTATGGCGGGATTCTGGTGGATATTGCGAGCCACCAGATCGACCAGTTCATTGTGTTCACGCAGAGCACCAAGCCGGAAGTGGCGTTTGCCTCGGTCGGCAAATATGCGGTCGGCGACGGGTTCGAGGATTTCGGTGAAATCGTGCTGCGCAGCGAGCGGGCCAGCGGTTACATCCGGGTGGATTGGTTTACGCCGGATGGGCTGCCGACCTGGGGGGATGGGCGGCTCACGATCCTGGGCACTGAGGGCACGATCGAACTGCGCAAATATATCGACATCGAGGGCCGGCCAGGCACCGACCATCTGTTCCTGGCGGATGCAAAGGGAACGCGCCATATCGCGTGCCAAGGCCGCAAACTCACCTATTTCCGCAATTTCGCCAATGATGTGCGCGACCGGACCGAAACCGCCATGCCGCAGGCGCACGCTTTGACGGTGTGCCGCCTTGCCCTGCAAGCCCAGGCGAAAGCGGTTCCGACGGCGGGCTGAATGTCGATTTCTGTCTGAGCGAGGCCACGGGGCACGGCGCGGCCGCCTCCCGAGAGCGGGATGCCTTCTGATAGCGAAGGCGTCCCGCTCTGGTTCGTTACTCCGCGGCCTGCACGGCGGCGGTGGCGTGCGTCATGACGAAGCCCTCATAACCCGCCGCGGCGATGGCCTCGCATTTTTCGCGATAGACGCCGACGCCGCCGATATAGGGCATGAAGACCTGAGGCTTGCCCGGAATATTGGCGCCCATGTACCAGGAGTTCGCCTGCGGATAGAGCGTGCGATGCGCGACGTCGTTGACATGGGCGACCCAGGCGTCCTGCGCAGCCTGATCCGCGTCGATGACGGATTTGCGATTGGATCGCATCCACGCCAGGCACTCCGCGATCCAGTCCACATGCTGCTCGATGGAGACGATCATGTTGGACAGCACCGAGGGGCTGCCCGGTCCGGTGATCATGAACATATTGGGCATCCCGGCTGTCATCAGGCCGAGATAGGTATGCGGCCCGGCAGCCCAGGAGTCGCGCAGCGTTGCGCCATTGCGGCCGTGGATGTCGATTTTCAGCAGCGTGCCGGTCATCGCATCGAAACCGGTGGCGAAGATGATGGCGTCCAAGCCATAGGATTGGGCAGAGGTGTCGAGCCCGTCCGGGGTGATCTGGCTGATCGGCGTGTCGTGGAGGTCAACCAGGGTGACGTTCGGGCGGTTGAAGGTCTCGTAGTAGTGGGTGTCGACGCAGATCCGCTTGGTGCCGATCGGGTGGTTGGTGGGCAGAAGCTTCTCTGCAATCGCGGGGTCCTGCACGATGCTGCGGATTTTTTCGTGGACGAACGCGACCGCCGTGTCGTTGGAGGCCTTGTTCAGCGCCAGATCGTTGTAGGATTGCATGAAATAGGTGCCGCCGAGTTTCCAGCGCTGCTCATAATGGGCGCGGCGGTCGGCTTCGCTATCGGCAAGGGCTGATTTGTCGTTGAGCGGCGACAAAACGCCTGATCGGGTTTTGCGGGCCTCGGCACGACGGCGCGTGTAGTCACGTTTCCACTGGGCTTCGTATTCGGCTTGGATCGGTGCATTGCGTGAGGGGATTGAGAAGTTCGGGGTGCGTTGGAAGACGTAGACATGCTTTGCCTGTGCCGCGATGACCGGGATGGATTGGATCGCTGACGATCCCGTGCCGATCACGCCCACCACCTGATCGGTGAAATCGATCTCCTGATGCGGCCATTGGCCGGTATGGAAGGTGCGCCCTTTGAAGGTGTCGCGGCCCGCGATGTCGGGCATCCGCGACGAGGACAAGCACCCGGTGGCCATGATCACATGATGGGCGCGCACCGGTGCTGTGCTGTCGGTGCTGACGGTCCAGCAGGCGGTTGCCTCATCCCAGGATGCGGCCTGGACGCGGGTATTGAAGGTGATGTCCCGCCGCAGATCGAATGTGTCGGCGACGAAATTGGCATAGCGGAGGATTTCCGGCTGGCCCGAGAACAACTCGGACCATCGCCACGCCTGCTGGAGTTCGTCAGAGAAGCCGAAGGAGTATTGCATGCTCTCGACATCGCAGCGTGCACCGGGATAGCGGTTCCAATACCAGGTGCCGCCCACGCCGGAGCCGGCCTCGATCACCTTGGCGCTCAGGCCGAGACCGCGGAGACGGTGCAGCATATACATGCCGCCAAACCCGGCCCCGACTATCACAACATCGTGAATGCGCGCGCTCTCTGCGGCGTCTTGCGGCATCGTTCGTCCCCTTTGTCTGGCTCATTGCGGCCGGTCACAAAGTGAACCGTTCCTTGCCTCGTCGGTCAATTGTCCAATGTCGGAATCACGCCAGGGTTGCGTCGGTGGAAGGCATCAAGATTTCCGTCCGGCTTTCCACATGCGCCACCGCCATGCGAGCCAGGCGACGCCGGCCGCCCCGAGGGCAACCGGTACCAGCATGAGGGCAAACCAGGCGAACACGGCGGCGATTGAAAGACCGATCGCGATCGCGGCAGCAAGCACGGCATAGCGGAACACCCGGTCGGCGATCGGTGTCGGCTTGGGCGCGACAAACTGGCCATCGGGCGTCATGTCGATCGTCTCGGGGCCGGGGCGGCGAATGATGATCCTCATGGCGTTCAGCATGGCGCGTGGAACGGTATCGCTCAAGCGTCCGCTGGATGAAGCTTCGGTCATGCGGCGGTCCGCGCATTCAATCGCGCGCGCTGCCAAAGCGGCGTGGGGTTTTTGCGCGCTGTGACCCGGTTCGAAATTCGCCTGCTTGACGCTCGAACCGGGCCGCGCCTAGAGCCTGTTGCGAAACGTGAGGCGGAGCTGTGACGAACATGGACCTTTGGCACCTCGATGCGACCGATCTGTCGCGCCTGATCCGCACCGGGCGGGCTTCGGCGCGCGAGGCGACGGTTTCGTGCCTGGCGCGGATGGATGCGGTCAACGGCAAGCTCAACGCCGTGGTGCGCCGCTTCGACGAGGAGGCGCTGGCGACGGCCGATGCGGCCGATGCCGCCCGTGCGCGCGGCGAGGTGCTGGGCGCGCTGCATGGCGTGCCCGTGACCGTAAAGGTCAACACGGATCAGAAGGGGCATCCGACCGACAATGGCGTGGTCGCCTTCAAGGATCTCATTGCGCCCGAGGACGCACCGGTGGTGGCCAATCTGCGCCATGCCGGGGCGATCATCATCGGGCGGACCAATGCGCCGGCGTTTTCGATGCGGGCCTTTTCGGACAACGAATTGCACGGGATGACCTTCAACCCGCGCGACAAGGGCACCTCGCCCGGCGGCTCCTCGGGGGGCGCGGGTGCGGCGGTGGCGGCCGGGATCGGGCCGATCGGTCATGGCAATGATATCGGCGGATCCGTGCGGATTCCGGCCTATTGCAACGGGATCGTCGGCCTGCGGGTCGGCCTCGGGCGCATTCCGGCATTCAGCCCGATGGCAGCCGCGGGGCGGCCGATCGGCGCGCAATTGATGGCGACGCAGGGGCCGCACACCCGCACGGTCCGCGATGCAAGGCTGTCGCTCGCGGTGATGGCCAAGGGCGATCCGCGGGATACGCGATGGGCCGATGTGCCATTGATCGGCCCGCCGCCGAAGCGGCCGATCCGGGTGGCGCTGGTGCCGGAGATGCCGGGGGGCACGACCCATCCGGCGCAGGCCGCGGCCGTGCGCAAAGCGGGGCGCCATCTTGAGGCCGCCGGCTATGTGGTGGATGAGATCCTGCCGCCTGACATCGCGGATATTCCGGATATGTGGAATGTCATCGGCTCCAATGATCTGTTCCGCCAGCTCATGCCGATGATGGAGAAATATGGCGACGCGGCCGGCAAGACCTCGATGCGGCTGTGGCTTGACCTTTGCCCGCCTTCCAACGACCCCGCTGCCGTGCTGGACACCTACGCCGCGCGGGATTTCCTGCTCTATCGCTGGCAGTGTTTCTTTCAGGACACGCCGCTGGTGATCCTGCCGACGCTGGGCGATCTGCCGCCGCCGCAGGGCCAGGATCTGACGCTGGAAGGCCAACGCAAAATCATCGACTCGCTCCGTCCCAGCTTTGTCGCCCCCTTCCTCGGATTGCCGGGTCTGGCGGTGCCGGTGGGTTCGCACGGGCCGTTGCGCACCGGGGTGCAGATCGTGGCCGGGCGGTTCCGCGAGGATCTCACGCTCGACGCGGGCGAGGTGATCGAGGCGGCGGAAGGCATCGTGGCGCCGATCGATCCTGCCTGGTGACGGCCTGATCTTCCACCACGCGAGCGCGCGGCGCACACTCGCGCCAACAGCCCGGAGCCCGACATGTCCATCCGCATCGCGTGCCTGATGTTCTCCCACGAAACCGTCACCTTCCTGGCCAACGACACCACGAAGGCGGACTTCATCTATCCGGGCTCGCCCGCCAGCGGCGCGGCGCTGCTGAGTACCGATCCCGCGGGCTATATGGGGGGCTTCGTGAAAGTCGCGCGGGAGCACCAGGGGGTGGAACTGATCGGCATCGAATCGCCCTTGTTCCCCATCACCGGGACCGGTTCGGGCTGGGTGACGACAGACGCGTTCGAACATTTCACCGGCCGCATGGTCGAGCAACTCCGCATGCAAGGCCCGTTCGATGGCGTGTATCTCTGCGTGCACGGCGCCATGGCGGTGCGCGGCGTGCCGCATCCGGAGGCCGAGCTTGCGCGCCGCGTGCGCGACGCCGTCGGGCCGCAGGCCTGCCTGGCCGGCACGTTTGATCCGCACGGCAACGAGGACGACAAATTCCTCAGCCACGCCGATTTCGCCTTCTGCGTCAAATACTTCCCGCACTATGACAGCCGCCTGCAGGGCGAGCGGGCGGCGCGCATGATGATCCGCGCCATCCGCGGCGATTACGCGCCCTCAGCCGTCACCGTGAACGTGCCGATCCTCACCCCCACGGTGATGCAATGGACCGGTGCCTCGCCATGGATGGACCTGGTGCAGCGCGCCTTGGTGTGGGAGGCGCGGGAGCCCGACCTCTACGTCAACGTGTTTTTCGGCTTCCCCTGGGCGGATGTGCCCGATGCGGGCATGACGATCCAGGCGACCGCCAACGCCAATCCTGCGCTGGCCCGCAAGGCCGCGGACGACATGGCCGCCTATGCCTGGCGCAGGCGGGCCGAACTGGCCAGCGCCGCGCAGGTCCAGTCAATGGCCGAGGGGGTCCGCCACGCGGCCGAGGCGATGGCGGCGGGCCGGACGCCGATCGTGCTGGCCGATCATTCCGACCGGTCGGGCGCGGCCACCTTTCTGTTGCAGGAGGTGCTCGACCAGGGCCTGAGCGACACGGCGATCGCCACGATCGCCGATTCCGGCACCATCGCGGCCTATCGCAACGCCCGTCCCGGCACGCCGTTCGAGGGCAGCATCGGTGGCCGGCTGGACCCCTCGGCCGGCGCCGCCGTCATGCTGCGCGGCACCATCGCGGCAGGGGACTGGTCGGACAACAACCCGGCGCGACACTGGATGAGCATTCGCTTCGGCGACAACAACCTCGTGGTGCTGACGCCCTATCTCACGCAGATCATGGAACCCGAGGCTCTCGCGCGCTTCGGCATCGACACGGCTGCCTATAAGGCGTTCGCCATCAAGTCCCGCGTGCATTTCCGCCGCGGTTTCGATGACAGCGGATTCGCGCCGACCATCCTGCTGGTCGAGCCGGATGCGCCGTTTCTGGGCACCATCCGGCTCGAAGCGCTGCCTTACGCGAACCTGAACCTGAAGGATTACTACCCCTATTCGCAGGGGTAGAGGCTCAGCCCTTGGCGGGCTTGCTGTCGTTGGCCGGCTTGGGGTTGATGACGGAGGCGATGGTGTCGCGCAGCACTTTGATGCGCACGCCCTCGGCGATTTCGACCTCGACGTCGTTGTCCTGCGCCTTGGTCACGGTGCCGATGATGCCGCCGCCGGTGACGACCTTGTCGCCCCGCTTGAGCGCGCCGAGCATCGCCTTCATTTCTTTCTGGCGCAGCTGCTGCGGGCGGATCAGCAGGAAATAAAACACGGCGAAGATGAGAACGAGCGGCGCGAATTGCACGACGCCGCCCATGAGGCCGGCGACATCCTGTGCGTAGGCGGGAGAGATGAGCATGAATCTGGCTTCCGGGTTGCGGTGATGTGGGCGGGACCATAGTTTCCGCCCCTCCCGCGTCAAGCGCCCATTCCACCGCCCTGCCCACTCCGACCTTCAGAAAGACCTTCCGCCATGAATTCCGACCTGATCGCCCTTGCCACCCGCATCGCCGAGGCGCTGGAGCGCCTGGCCCCGCCGCCGGCCGCCAAAGTCGAACTGACCGATGCCGACGCCTTCGTCTGGCAGCCGCAGCCTGCCATGCTGATCCCGGTGGCCGCGGTCAGCCGCGTGGGGATCGACCTGCTGCTCGGCATCGACCGCGCCAAGTCGATCCTGCTCGAAAACACCATGCGCTTCGCCCAAGGCTTCCCCGCCAACAACACCATGCTGTGGGGCAGCCGCGGCATGGGCAAATCCTCGCTCGTCAAGGCGGCGCATGCGGCCTGCAACCAGGCGCTGCCCGGCAGTCTCGGGCTGATCGAAATCCATCGCGAGGATATCTCGACCCTGCCCGAGTTGCTGCGCCTGCTGCGCGCGGAAACCCGGCGCTGCCTGATCTTCTGCGACGACCTGTCATTCGAGCGCGAGGACGCCGACTACAAGGCGCTGAAATCGGTGCTCGACGGCGGCATCGAGGGGCGGCCGGCCAATGTGCTGTTCTATGCCACGTCGAACCGCCGCCACCTGATGCCGCGCGACATGATCGAGAACGAGCGCGCCACCGCGATCCATGCCAGCGAGGCGACCGAGGAGAAGGTCTCGCTCTCCGACCGCTTCGGCCTGTGGATCGGCTTTCACCCCTGCGACCAGGATACGTTCTTTGCGATGATCGACGGCTATGCCGATGCGCTCGGCCTCAAGATCGGCCGGGAGGACCTGCACAAGGGCGCCGTCGAATGGTCGATCACGCGCGGCGCGCGGTCAGGGCGGGTGGCGTGGCAGTATATCCAGGAGGTCGCGGGGCGGCTTGGCGTCGCGGTCGGCTGATCCCGCTCCTACTTTTTGTTTGATCGCCTGATCAGCAGGAGAAAGGCCGGGATCAGGGCGGCGGCCGCATAGGTGCCGCCGATCCCGGCGATGATCTGGCCCGGCGCGGTGCCGCCGGCCAGGGTCTGCATCAGCAGCATCAGCAGCGTGGCGCCCAGCATGAGGCCGAAGGTGCGGGTCAGGAGTGCGAGGCTGCCGGCGACCCCGCGATCCTGCGGCGGCAGCGAGCCGGTCACCTGATCGAAATTCGCCACCTGGAACAGGCCCTGGCCGAAGCCCTGGATCAGCATCCCGGCCGCGAGGCCCGGCAGGGACAAGGTGGCGCCGGCGAGGATGGCGAGGCCCATGGCGGTGATGCCCAGGCCAATCCGGGTAAGCCGCATCATGCCGGTCCGCGCGGCGATCCGCTCCGCCACAAGGGCCGCCAGCACCATGCCCAAGGGCGAGGCCGCGAGCAGCAGGCCGGTCGCGGCCGGGCTGAGATCGGCCATCCGGGTGAGCAGGAAAGGCGCGAGCAGCAGGATCGAGAAGCCGGCGATATTGACGCCGACCGCCTCGATCAGGGCGCGGCCCAGCCGGGGGTCCGTGAAGTGCCGCAAGGCGATGAGGGGGGCTGCCTGGCGGCGTTCGACATGGATGAAGCCCCAGCAAGCCAGCACGGCGAGCGCCAAAGCGGGCAGGATCCAGATGCTGAGGTCCCGCAACTGGTCGAGCCCGACGAGCAGGGCGGCGGTCGCGACCACCATCAGCCCGCCCCCCAGCAGATCAAAGCGCGGCGCAGTGCCCGGCCGGTTGGCGGGCAGCGCCCAGGCAAGGGCAAAGCTCACCAGAGCCAGCGGGATGCGGAATGCGTAGACCGCGCTCCAGCCCCAGCGCGCGACCAGCAGACCCGCCAGCGGGGGGCCAAGTGCGGCGCCGATGCCGAAGATCATGGTGTAGTAGCCGAGTACCCTGCTGCGCGCCTCGGGCGGGAAGGCGCCGGTGGCGAGCGCAGGGCCGACGCTCAGCACGAGCGCTGCGCCCACACCCTGCATTGCGCGCCCCGCCAGCAGCCAGCCATAGCTGGGCGCCATGGCGCACATCACGAAGGCTGCAGCGCTCCAGGCGCAGCCGGCCAGGAACACGCGGCGATAGCCGAACAGGTCTCCCAGCCGGCCGCAGATCAGCATCAGGCTGGCGTGCACGCCGACATAGCAGATCACCACCCATTTGATCTGCGGCACCGCAATGCCGAACGCCGCCACGATGGACGGAAATGCCAGATTGACCGTGGTGTCGAGCGGCACCAGCAAGGTGCCGAGGCCGATGATCAGCAGCCGCGTCCAGGGGCGCAGGGTCATGGTGACGGGCCCCGCGATGGGATCAGAACACCGCCAGCGCCGTGGCCAGGAAGGTGTTGAGCCGCCCAAGATCCATCGGGTGGTCGGTTTCGTTGGTGATCACGGCGACCAGCCCGTGGCGGCGGAAGATCATCGTGCGCTGGTCCGACGCGCCCGAGGCCCAGGCGATGTCGGGCGGCAGATCGGGGAACAGGCTCTGCGCATTGGTCCAGAAGCTCGCGGCATAATTGGTGCCGGCGTGGCTGGGCGCGAGCGCGTAATCGGCCCAGCCCTCGGGCAGCAGGCGTTCGCCATTCCACACGCCGTCCTGCACGTAAAGCAGGCCGAGCTTGGCATAATCCCGCAGCGTGGCGAATCCGGCGCCCGAGGCGATCATGTTGCCCGCGATGTCGGCGGAGTGCTGGAAGGAGGCCATGCCGATTTTGTCGACCAGCAGCGCATACAGCGTGGCGGGGTATGCCAGGCCGCGGCGTTCGATCTCCTGGCGGATGATGGCGCCCAGCACATTCGGCCCGGCATTGACGTAGCGGAACACGCTGCCGGGAAGGGTGGCGACGATGTTGCGCTGGGCCGCTGTGAAGGCGTCTGTCGCATCCTGGTAGACCGCCGAATTTTCGAAGCCGAGGGTGCTGCTGCCGTCGCCGTGCAGCACCGGCATGCCGAGACCGGCGCGCATGCGCAGCAGATGCTCGATCGTGATGCCGGCATGGGCCCCGCGCGGGTCGGTCCATAGCGGTGCCGGGGCGGGATCCTGCACCGAGCGCAGCCAGCCCAGATGGATCATCCGCCCGATCACGGTCGCGGTGATCGACTTGGTCATCGACCATGATGGCGTCACCCGATCCGGCGCGCCGCCATGGGCGTAGCGTTCGAACAACACGCGCCCGGGGGCCGCGACCAGCATGCCATAGGCGCCGGGTGCGGCGGACAGAAACGTATCGGCGGCATGGCGCAGCACGGAGGGTGCCTGGTCGGCCGCAGTGTCGGTCCAATACGCAACCGCCGGCGCGCGGGGAACCGGCACGGGGTCGAACCCCAGCTGCGCGGCCGAGCCCAGCACGATGCCGCCATACCCGGCCGGTGCCACCGCGCGGCCACGCACGGCGGGGCCGAAGCCGGGGTCGGTCCAGGTGACGGTGACAGAGCGGGCGGCGGCATCATGCTGGATGGC
>CANFKS010000046.1 GCA_947447625.1 Rhodospirillales bacterium
TGCCCGGGCCGATGTCACCGCGCTTTTGCCGCGGCTTGGCCGGGCGGTTCATGACGAGATTTTCGAACTCGAAGGGGTCGATGCCGAGAAGAGCATGAGGGTCATCATCGATAGCATCGAGAATGATCGGGTGCGCTGTATGGTGCAGGTGTATTATTCGCAGGCTTTCAGCACCGACACGCTCAGAACGAGAGTTCTGGATCGGATTCGTCTTGAATTGATTGCCTGCAAGGCGTTGCCGCACGCCCGCACATTTTCGTATTCACACGCCTCCACGGCACTTATGGCCACCACGCGACGGTTGTAGCGTGCGACGCGGTTCGACCGAACCGCGTCGCGCAGGCTGGACCGCGCCGCGCCCGTCAGCCGTGGGCGATATAGTCGGTGCGCCCGCCATCGACGGCGAGGATTTGGGCGGTGATCCAGCTCGCTTCGGGGGCGGCGAAGAAGGTGACGGCGTTGGCGATGTCGGTGGCTTCGCCGACGCGCCCGGTCATGGCGACGCGGGAGAAATTGGCTTCGATGGTGGCCCATTCCTCGGCGGTTTTGCCGGCCTGGGTCATGTCGGTGCGCACGAAGCCGGGTGCGACGGCGTTGACGGTGATGCCGTGGCGGCCGAGTTCGAGGGCGAAGCGCTTGGTGAGGATGTTCACCTCGGCTTTGGTCGAGGCGTAGAAATGGTTGCCGGGGAAGCCGGTGGTGCCGAAGGAGGCGACGGAGGAGATATTGACGATGCGGCCGTAGTTGCGGGCTTTCATGCCGGCGACGACGGCGCGGATGGCGTGGATGGTGCCGTCGACGTTGACGGCGCGCAGGCGGGCGAAACCCTTGGGTTCCCAGGTTTCGATGGTCGCACCCCAGGCGATACCGGCGCTGTTGACGAGGATGGAGATGGGGCCGAGTTCGGCTTCGGTGCGCGCGGCGATGGCCTGCACGGCGGCTTCATCGGCGACATCGGCGCCGACGGTGATGGCGCGCCCGCCGGCGGCGCGGATTTCGGCCGCGAGGGCTTCGGCGGCATCGGGGCGGGTGGTGAAGTTGATGGCGACCGCAGCGCCGCGGGCGGCGAGATGGCGGATTGTGGCGGCGCCGAGGCCGCGGGCGCCGCCGGTGACGAGGGCGACCTGGTTGGTCCAGTTGGTCATGGCGGGGGTTCCTTTATCGGCCGTGGAAGACGGGTTTGCGTTTTTCGACGAAGGAGCGCGTGGCTTCCTTGAAGTCTTCGCTGGCTTCGGCTTCGCGCTGCATGGCCTCCATGCGGGCTTCGTCGCGCTCGGCGCATTCGAGGCCGAGCTGGTTGATGAAGAACTTGGAGGCGCGCAGCGACAGGGGGGCGTTAGCGGCGAGGGTTTCGGCGTAGGCGATGGTCTCGGCTTCGAGCTGGTCGGCATCGACGATGCGGTTGATGAGGCCGATGCGCAGCGCTTCGTCTGCGTTGAGGCGGCGGGCGGAGAACATGATGTCCTTGGCGATGGCGGGGCCGACGAGATCGACGAGTTGTTTGAGGCCATCGGGCGCATAGGCGATGCCGCGAATGGCGGCGGGGACGCTGAACTGGGAATCGGGCGAGGCGAAGCGGAGGTCGGCGTTGAGGGCCATGCCGAGGCCGCCGCCGAGGCAGTAGCCGTGGATCATGGCGATCAGCGGTTTTTCGAGATCGAGCATGGTGCGGCGCAGGCGGGCGGGGATTTCGCGGGAGCGGGCGGCGGTTTCGGGATTGGTGCGGGTGATGTCGAAGGATTTGATGTCGCCGCCGGAGATGAAGGCGCGGGTGCCGGCGCCGCGCATGATGACGACCTTGATGGCGGGGTCGGCGGCGTAGGATTGGATGACTTCGAGGGCGTCTTCGGTCATGCCGGGGGAGAGGGCGTTGTGCTTGGTGATGTTGTCCCAGATCAGCCAGCCGATGGGGCCGGAGATGTGGGCGCCGATCAGGCCGGATGTCAGGTTCATGGGCGTGCCTCGCATGTGCTGGGTCTAGGCCTCTCACTTGTGGCGGCTGGCGTCAACCGCGCGGCTCATTGATAACAAATCGAAACAAATAGGGCGTGCGCAGCTGCGATCAGCTCGACTGCGTTTTGAACGCGAGGGGCGGCGGGATGGGCTCGGGGTAAAGGAGGAAGGGGGGAATCGCCGACGGGGGCAGGATGGAGCGGGGAACGGGGTGCAGGGGGAGGCGCGAGCGGGTGGGTTTGCCACGGGGCTGCGCGCCGCTCAGGGCGTGCTGGATGGGGTTGAGGATGCGCCTTGCGCGACGGCAGGCGGCGAGGATTTCGGCGATTTCGGGCTCGGCGAGGAGGGCTTGCAGCTGGGTGGCGAAGGTGATGGCTTCGTTGGGGAGGGCGCGGATCAGCCAGCCCAGGCCGCTGGGCAGGCAGGGTTGCGGGCGGGCAGGGCGGGGCGCGCAAGCAAGGGGCTTGCAAGGACGTTGGGGGCGCAGCGTGCGGCCCTGTGCGAGATGGGCCATGAGGCCGGTCATGCGGCGGATGGCGCTGTGGAGATGGTGCTGGAGGGGCGCGAGGAAGGGCGCGAGAATGGGGTTGCGGGCGAAGCGGTAGCCGGCAAGCAAGGCGAGCGCGCGCAGCAGCGGGGCCAGGCGGGCCGCGAAGTTGAGAGCGTAGGCGCGCAGATGGGGCGCTATGGGCGGCTCGTTCATGTTTTTTTATATGACATATTGCGTTAGATGGCGCAAGGGGAATTTTGGGTTCGGGTGTGTCGCGCGCTGGTGGTGCGGCGTGCGGGAGGGGATGCGTTACGCTGCGCTTACCCATCCGACGGTTTTGGTTTTAGAGTGGGATGCCTTCTGATCGGCGAAGGCATCCCGCTCTCAGTGTTTGTTTGAGCGCCTGATTCAGGTTTTAGGGTGGGTGGAGTGTTCGGGTTTTGGCGGTGAGGACATGCGTGATGGGTGATCGTATCGAACGGATTGCAACCTGGTTGATCGACAGTCCGATCCGCAGTGCGCGCTCGCACGGCTCGGGGCATGTCAAGCGCAGTGTGCGCCGGGTGATTGTGGCGATCCATACCGCGGATGGGCTGCTGGGCTGGGGGGAGGCGGCGCCCTGGGCGCCGTTCGGCAATACGGCGGAGACCGCGCTGGCGGCGTTGCGCCATGTGTTGGTGCCGGTGCTGGTGGGCGGCGATGCGCGGCGGATCGCCAGCCGGATGGCGGATTGCGCGGGGGCGATTGCGGGGCATTCGGATGCGAAGGCCGCGGTCGAGATGGCGTTGTGGGATATTGCGGGCAAGCGGGTGGGGGCGCCGGTGTCGGATTTGTTCGGTGGCCTGGTGCGCGAGACGATCCCGTTGTCGTTTTCGATCGCGGATCCGGATTTCGCCGCCGATCTGGCGCGGGCGCGACAGATGTATGCGGGGGGGCATCGGATCTTCAAGGTCAAGACCGGGTTTTTGGACCAGGCGGAGGATATGCGCCGGCTGGAGGCGTTGCGCGATGCCTTGCCTTGGATGGATTTGCGGGTGGACTACAACCAGGGGCTTGCGCCGCATGACGCGCTCAGGGTGTTGCGTGCGGTGGAGCGGGTGGCGCCGACATTCATCGAGCAGCCGGTGCCGCGGGGGCAGGAGGCGGTGATGGCGCGGCTGGCGGCGGCTTTGGATACGCCGGTGCTGGCCGATGAGAGCGTGACCTCGCCCGAGGAGATGCTGCGCGCGGTGCGCGAGGGGTATGCCGATTCGGTGTCGATCAAGCTGATGAAGTCGGGCGGATTGCTGGCGGCGCGGGCGATCGATGCGATTGCGGCAGCGGCGGGGGTGCCGAGTTATGGCGGCACGTTGTGGGAGGGGGGGATTGCGCTGGCGGCGGCGGCGCATCTGCTGGGGAGCTTGCCGAACTGCACGCTGGGCTGCGAGTTCTATATGCCGAGCTATGCGCTGGTGCAGGATATTGTGCCCGATGTGCTGCGGGCCGGGGGGGGCGTGATCCATGTGCCGGCGGGGCCGGGGCTGGGGGTGACGGTGGATATGGATGTTCTGGCAGCCCAGGCGGTGGTGGGGGATTGAGGCGGATGGTGTAGGTTGCGGCCTACAGACATGGAGGCGGATGATGTTCGATCTGTTGGGTGCCACGATACCGCGGATGCGCGCGGCGATGGTGACGGGGGCGGTGTCGTCGCGCGATCTGGTGGCGGGGTATCTGGCGCGGATCGCGGCCTATGACCGGCAGGGGCCGGCGCTGAATGCGATCAGCGCGGTGAGCGCCTCAGCGCTCGATGAGGCGGAGGCGCGGGATGCTGAGCGGCGGGCGGGGGGCGGGGCGGGGATGCTGCATGGCATTCCGGTGATCGTGAAGGACAATTACGAGACGCGGGAGATGCCGACTTCGGTGGGCTCGGCGGCGCTGCGCGGCTGGGTGGCGCCGGGGGATGGCGAGATCGTGCGCCGCTTGCGGGCGGCGGGTGCTGTGATCATCGCCAAGGCGAATATGCATGAGTTCGCCTATGGGATTACCACGGTGGGCTCGCTGTTCGGGGCTGCGCGCAATCCCTATGGGCTCACGCGCAATCCGGGCGGGTCGAGCGGGGGGACGGGGGCGGCGATTGCGGCGAGTTTTGCGGCCGTGGGGCTGGGCAGCGACACATGCGGGTCGATCCGCATTCCGGCGGCGCATAACAGTTTGGCCGGTATCCGCCCGACGCAGGGGCTGACGAGCCGGGCGGGGATCGTGCCGTTGTCGTCCACGCAGGATATCGGCGGGCCGATGGGGCGCAGCGTGACGGATGTGGCGATCGTGCTCGATGCGATCGCGGGGTTCGATCCGGCGGATGCGCAGACCGCGGCGAGCGATGGCAATGTGCCGCGCTCGTATCTGGATGGGTTGCGGCTCGATGGGTTGCGGGGCGCGCGGATCGGGGTGCTTGGCGCGCTGTTTGGCGATGATCCGCTGGACCGGACGGTGGGGGCGATTGTCCGCGGTGCCGGCGAGGCGATGCGGCGTTTGGGCGCGGAGGTGGAGGAGATCGTGATTCCGGGGTTGGCCGATTTGCTGACGGACCGGATGAATGGCGGCCTGGTGCTGGTGCATGACTTCAAGTTCGACATCGATGCGTATTTTGCCTCCCGCCCGACGGCGCCGGTGCGCTCGTTGGCCGGGGTGTTGGAGTCGGGGCTGTTTCATCCGGATGTGGAGGCGAATCTCCGGAATTCGGCGGCGATCCTGTCGCGCGATACGGCGGAATACTGGGCGCATGTCGCCAAGCGGGCGCGGTTGCGCGAGGCGATTTTGGGGGTGATGGCGGCGCATCGGCTGGATGCGATCGCCTATCCGCCGATCCGGCGCCAGGCGGTGCTGATCGGGGAGGCGCAGGTGGGCAGCACGTGCCGGCTGAGTGCCAATTCGGGGTTGCCGGCGGTGGTGGTGCCGGCGGGGTTTACGGGCGATGGGATGCCGGTGGGGATCGAGATGCTGGGGCGGGCGTGGAGCGAGGCGCGCCTGCTGGGGCTGGCCTATGCGTTTGAGCAGGCGACGCGGCATCGGCGGGCGCCGCGCTGCGTGCCCTGGCTGGGCTGAATTTTGGAGAGGCGGGCGCGCGGGGCATTGGCCAATCCCGAATCATGCAGCATCATCGCCCCAAGCGTGCCGGGCTGTCGCAAGACGGTCCGGGCAACGCACGAAACGAAAGGGCGGCAAGCCCGCTTGGGAGGTATCCATGGATTATAGTTCCGCCTTTGCCGGCATGAAGGTGATCGACCTCAGCGGAGGTGTCGCCGGGCCGTCCTGCGCGATGATGCTGGCGCAGCATGGCGCGGATGTGATCAAGATCGAGACGCCGCATGGCGGGGGGGACTGGGCGCGCATCCTGGGCAAGACCTATGAGACGCATTCGTCGTTTTCGCTCTACGGGACGATGGGCAAGCGGAGCCTGGCGCTCGATCTGAAGACGGATGAGGGCAAGGAAATCCTGTGGCGGCTGATCAAGGGCGCCGATGTGTTCATCGAAGGGTTCCGGCCCGGCACGATCGATCGCTACGGGTTCGGGTATGATGCGGTGAGCGCCAAGGAGCCCGGCATCATCTATTATTCGATTTCGGGGTTCGGGCAGACCGGGCCGCTGGCGGGGCGCCCGGCGATGGACCCGGTGTTGCAGGCGTTCAACGGGATCGTCGATGAGAACCGCGGCGAGCATGACGGGCACCCGCACCGGATCGCGATTTCGCTGATCGACATGTTCACGGGGCTGCTCGGCTTCCAGGCGATTGCGACGTCGCTGTATGTGCGGCGCGAGCAGGCGGTGAAGCAGGGGCGGTATATCGAGTGCAGCCTGATGCAGGGCGGCGCGATGCTGTCGGTGATCCGCATGATCGCGGGATATATGGAGAAGGGGGTGCTGCAGCGCGGCATCAATCCGTCGGGCGTGTTCGATACGGCGGACGGGCAGTTGAATGTCACGACGATCCGGCCGGGCGAGTGGCAGCCGTTCTGCGAGGCGCTGGAGCGGACGGATCTGCTGGAGGACCCGCGGTTCAATCCGGCGCCGACGCGGCGCAGCAATATCGATGCGCTCTATGCGCTGCTGCGCCCGGTGTTCAAGGCGCGGACCACGGCGTGGCTCGCGGAGCGGTTCACGGCGCGCGGGATCATGAACGGCAAGGTCAACACCTATAGTGAGTTCCTGCAGGAGGAGCAGGTGGTGGCGGCCAATATCATTGCGTGGTTGAGCCAGCCCGGCGTGCCGGAACTGGTGCCGATGCCGAATATCCCGGGCTTGCCGCCGTTCGAGCAGGGGACCAAGCGGGCACATGCGCCGGCGCTGGGGGAGCATAGCTGCGAAATCCTGGCGGAGCATGGGTATAGCGAGGGAGAGATTCAGGCGTTGCTTGGCAAGAAGGTGATTGCTCAGTAAGCAAGCGCTTCTTTTTTGAAAAAAAGAAGCAAAAAACTTTTATCCGTTTGATTCGGTAGACTCATCGGACGAAGTTTTTTTGCTTCTTTTTTTTCAAAAAAAGAAGCGCTTGCTTTTACTTCACTGGCGGCCGGCGCTCGGCAATGCCGAAATGCGCCTCAAGGGCGCGACCCAGCGTCAGCGCCGCGGCTTCGTCGAACAGGCCGGACATCAGCGTGATGGGATGCGGCACATCATGGGGGGGGCCTTCGCTCTGGCGGGCCTCGGCGTGCAGGAAGGCAGGCATTTCGCGGGTGCGCAGCGCGGTGAAGCTGGCGCGGATGGTCAGGGCGGGATGGCCGGTCATGTTGCCGATGATGGTCATGTGCCCGGTGTTCAGGGGGGCGACGAGGACGTCGATGCCGCGGAAGATGCGGTCCATCTCCTGCATGACGCGCCGGCGCAGGCGGTCGAGCTGGATATGGTCGACGGCGCTGAGGAAGCGGGCCTTGCGGAAGCTGTTGGGCCAGGCGCCGGGGTCTTGCCGGGTGAGGCGGTCGTCGGTGTCATCGAGGGTCAATTCCTCGAAGGCGGCGGCGGCTTCGGCGAAGAGGATGTTGGAGAGGGCGTCGTAGGGGAGGTCAGGCAGGGTGAGGGGGAGGGGGGCGATGCCGAGGGCGCGGACGGCGTCGAGGGCTGCGATGTCGAGCGGGTCGGTGAAATCGGCCGCGATGTAGCCGACGCGGAGGTCGGTGGCGGGGCGGGTGGCGTTCCAGCCGAAGGGGGCGGCGATGGAGGCTTCATCGGCGGCGTCGAAGCCGTTGATGGCGTCGAGCACGAAGGCGATGTCGTCGACCGCGCGGCAGATCGGGCCGATTTTGTCGAGCGACCAGCACAGCGCCATGGCGCCGGCGCGGGAGACGCGGCCGAAGGTGGGGCGCAGGCCGGTGGCGCCGCAGCGGGCGGAGGGGGCGAGGATGGAGCCGAGGGTTTCGGTGCCGATCGAGAAGCCGACGAGGCCGGCGGCGGTGGCCGAGGCGGAGCCGGCGCTGGAGCCGCGGGAGCCTTCCTCGGGGTTCCAGGGGTTGCGGGTGCGCCCGCCGTACCAGATGTCGCCATAGGCGAGGGCGCCGACGCTGGTTTTGCCGAGCAGGACGGCGCCGGCGGCTTCGAGGCGGCGGACGATGGTGGCATCGGTGTCGGGCACGCGCGTGGCGAAGGGTTCGGCGCCCCAGCCGGTGGTGATGCCGGCGGTGTCGAGAACGTCCTTCACGGCGTAGGGGATGCCGTGCAGCGGGCCGAGGATGGTGCCGGCGGCGCGCAGCGCGTCGGCCCGGGCGGCCTGGGCGCGGGCGACATCGGGGGTGACGGTGGCGAAGCAATGCAGGGCGGGGGCGATGCGGGCGATGCGTTCGAGGTAGATCTCGGTCAGGCGCAGCGCGGTGAGGGTGCCGGCTGCGAGCCAGGCGGTGAGGTGGCGGACCGGGGCGAAGGCGATGTCGGTGTCATGTTCGGGGAGGGGGGGGGCGGCGAGCGGGATGGTGAGCGCGGCCTGGGCGGGCAGGGTGAAGCCCGGGAGGCGGGGGTCGAACAGGGTGGCGGGGGGGAGGGGGTTGGGCAGGCGGACGGCGCGCCGGCGGAGGGAGAGTTCGATCTGGGGCGCCAGATTGTCGCGCATCTGGGCGCGTTCGGCGTCGGTGAAGGCGACGCCGTGGAGGCGTTCGGCCGCGCGGATGGTGCTGTCGTCGATGGGAATGTCGGTCATGGCGGGAGCCTAGACCGGGTTTGCCGGGGTCGGCAATCGCCGGGATGGAGGGCTGCGTGCGGGGTGGTTGCCGTGAGCGCCGGACCGCCGCAGTTTGCGCCGCAGTGAGGGAGTGGCGGTCATGACGGGAACGATGCGGCGGAACCTGCTGCTGCTGGCGGCCTGTCAGGCGCTGGGGCAAGCCGCCAATACGATGATGTTCGCGGCGACGGCGCTGTCGGTGGGTACGTTTCTGGGCGCGCGGGATTTGGCGACGCTGCCGATCACGATCCAGCATGTCGGTGTGATGCTGTCGGTGTTTCCCACGGCGCTGCTGATGCAGCGCAAGGGGCGGCGGTTCGGGTTTCGGCTGGGCTCGATGCTGGGGATGTGCGGGGCTGCGATATGTGGGACGGGGCTGGTGCTGGGCAGCCTGGCGGTGATGTGTCTGGGCGGGTTTGTGCTGGGCTATGCGGTGGCGAATTTGCAGATGTATCGGTTTGCGGCGGTTGAACTGGTGCCGGGGCCGCTCAAGGCCAAGGCGATTTCATGGGTGACGGCGGGGGGGATTTTGGCCGGGGTGATCGGGCCGGGGCTGGTGCGGCTGACATTCGATCAGATGGCGCCGATCTATCTGGCGACCTATGCCAGCATGTTCGTGGTGCATGTGCTGGTGTTCACGATCATGTCGTTCATCGCGTTTCCGCCGCCGCGTGAGCCGGAGACGGTGGAGGGGCCGCAGCGGCCGCTGATCGAGATTGCGATGCAGCCGACATTCATCGTCGCGGTGGCATCTGCGATGGTGGCGTTTGGCACGATGTCGTTTCTGATGAGCGCTTCGCCGCTGGCGATCGTGGGCTGCGGGTTGCCGCAGACCGAGGCGCATTTTGTGATTTTTCTGCATGTGATGGGGATGTTCGTGCCGTCGCTGTTCACGGGGAATTTGATCGGGCGGTATGGCGTGCTGAATGTGATGATGGCGGGGGCGGTGATCCTGGCGTTGGCGGTGCTGCCGGCGATGGCGGGGGAGGGGGCGTGGAATTTCCGCATCGCGCTGACATTGACCGGGGTGGGCTGGAATTTTCTGTTCGTGGGGGCGACGACCTTGGTGACGACGACGTACCGGCCGAGCGAGCGGGGCAAGGCGCAGGCGTTGAATGACTTCCTGATGTTCGGCACCACGGCGTCATCGAGTTTTCTGGCGGCGTTTCTGCTCGACAGGTACGGCTGGTTCACGCTCAACGCGATCGCGCTGGTGTTGATCGCGATTGCGCTGGTGTCGGTGGCGTGGATGCGGTTTCAGCAGCGGGACACGCCGGCCGGGGCCTGAAGCCGGGTTAGATCGGCATGCCCGGCGGGGGCGGCAGGGTGGCCGGGTCGCGGAAGCGATCGGGGGCTGCCGTGAAGCCGGCGATCGCGGCGAGGGCGGCGCGGCGATGGGCGCGGGTCAGCGGATCGGAAGGCGGCAGGGCGGCGATGCTGGCGCGCAGATCCTCGATGACGTCCTCGGCGATGGCTTGCACGATGGGGGAGGCGGCGGGGCTGGCGGCGAGGGCCAGGAGGTGGCGCAAAGCGACGTGTTCGATGCGCTGCTTGACGGCCTGAGCGAGGCCGGTTTCGGGGGCGGCGTGCCAGGTGGCGTCGAGTGCCGCGGCGAGGACTTCGTGCAGGCTGGGCAGGGTTGTGTCGCGCTGGTGGTATTCGACCAGGCGGGCGGCGCGCTGGGGGCTGAAGAGGAGGGCGAAGCTGTGGGTGGCGGCACCTTCGGCGGCGGCGAGGGGGTCGAAGGTGAGGCCGGTATGGGCGGGGAAGGAGTCGCGGGTGCGCTCGTATTCGGGGGGGCGGGGGGGGAGGAGGCGCAGGAGGTCCTCGCGCAGGGTGAGGACGGAGGGCGCGATGGTGGCGAGGACGGCGTGCAGGCCGCGGCGCTGGTCTTCGGCGGGGACCATCTGGGTGATGAACTGGCCGTCGCCGCGCAGGGCGTAGCGGAAATCGAGGCCGCCCACGAGTTTGACCGCGGCTTCGGTCTGGTAGCGATGGAGCAGATAGAGGGGCACCAGGACGTCGGCCAGCAGGGCCATCGGGCGGCCGGGCTTGAGGGCGGCCTCGCCGAAGCGGGCCATGGCGGCGGCGCGGATGTCGAGCAGGCGCAGGAGTTCGTCGGCGGCGTCGGCCCCGGTGTCCCAGTTGTGGCCCTTGGGGTGGACGCCGGTTTCGGGGACGGCGTCTTGTTGGGCGATGGTGTAGAGGCCGGCGCGGGCGGCGTCTTCGATGATGCGGTTGAGGCCTTCGGTTTCCTGCTCGGGCGTGGTGCCGGGGGGGAACTGGTGGTAGCCCCAGGTGATGGAGATTTCGTCCCAGCGGCCGATCTGGAGGCCGTAGGCTGCGGAGAGGTCGACGCGGCCGTTGCCGTCGAGCTTGAGGAGGGGGGCGGGATAGTCGCAGACCGACATGTCCTGGCTCAGGGTGCTGGCGACGTGGTTGTGGTCCAGGCCGAGGGTGTGGCCGACTTCGTGGGCGGAGAGTTGGCGCAGGCGGGCCATCATCAGTTCGTGGATGTCCGGGCAGGGGGTGCTGTCCGCGTAGGGGGAGAGCAGGGCCTCGGAGATCATGCGCAGGTGGCGGTCGCGCAGCGCGGTGAGGGTGACGACGCCTTGCAGGATTTCGCCGGTGCGCGGGTCCCAGATCATTTTGCCGTTGGAGAAGCCGCGGGTGGCGCGGGGCACCCAGGTGATGATGTTGTAGCGGATGTCGATCGGGTCGGCGTCCTCGGGGAGGAGTTCGACCTGGAAGGCGTTGCGGAAGCCGGCGGCCTCGAAGGCCGTGTTCCACCAGCGGGCGCCTTCGAGGAGGGCGGTGCGCATCGGCTCGGGGGCGCCGCGGTCGATGTGGTAGAGGATCGGCTTGACGGGTTCACTGATGGCGGCCGTGGGGTCGCGTTTTTCGAGGCGGTGGCGCAGCGCGTAGTGGACATCGGGCGGGAGTTCGAGGGAGCGGGCGAAGTCGTGGAAGATGACGCTGCTGAAGAAGGAGGCGCGCGGGTCGAACAGGCGCGGCTTGAAGCCCGGTTCGGGGAGGCGGATGAAGCAGGTGCGCACGCGGATGGTGACGGAGCGGGGGTCGGGCGTGAGGGCGGCGAGGCCTTCGACCTGGCCGTTGCCGAACCAGAAGGGCAAGGGCTGGGCGCGCGGGTTGCTGAAGGTGAGGATGCTTTCGACCTGGGTGTTCAACGGGAAGGCGCCGGTGCCTTCAGCGGCGATGGCCGAGCGGGCGGGGTCGATGGTGTAGGGGCCTTGGCCGGTTTTGCCGAGCTGGCCCGCGATGTCGAAGCTGTCGCGCAGGAAAAAGGCGGTGGCGTCGAGGAGATATCCCGCCTCGGAGCGGGATTGGATGTCGAAGGCCCAGAGAACCGATTCGGGGAAGGAGGAGCGCACGGCGCGTTGCTGGGCGGGCTCGGGGGAGGAGCTGCGCCAGGCGTAATTGGCGGCGATGAGGAAGAGTTTGGCGCCGCGCTGTTCGAAGCGGACGACCTGGGGACGGCTGAGATTGCCGCGTTCGAGGCGATAGTCGCCCACGGCATGGGACAGGCGGTCGACATAGAGGAGTTCGGTGCCGGTTTCGCGCACCAGGATGGCCATCGCGCCGGTGGCTTCGTCGCGGTAGAGCGGCACGAAGCCGTCGGACAGGCGAAGCAGGGGATGGGGGGGCGCGGGCTGGGGGGCGGTGTTGGGTGCGGTCATGATGCTGGCCAGTGTGACCGCTGCGCCGGCTGCGTCAATGTGAGGTGCATCTGCGGATGTTTCACGGGGGGCGATTATTCATCGACGTGTCGATTATTCATCGACGTGTCGTTGACGCTGCGGGCTTTGGCGCCGTAGCAGCTTGGGAGGATCGGGATGAGGTGAGCGCGGCGTGGTTTCGATGATGCCTTGGCACAACAACCGGAGGGATGCCGTGAGCGGCGCCACCGGGACATGAGCCCTTGCGTTCGCCCGGGGCGGGCATGACGACGGCTGGATCAGGGGGTGGTCTTCGCAGGGGGGCTTCTCCGGTGCTGGTTTCCCGCGCGGGCGTGCTGACGGCGATGGGTGTGGGGCCGTTCGCGCTGTTTGCGCTGCTGTTTCTGCTGCTGCCGACATCGAACCTGCTGATCGGGGCGTTTCAGGATGGCGACGGCACTCCGACATGGGCCAATATTGCGGGGTTGCTGACGCCGTCGGTGATTGCGGCGTTTCGGGTCAGCATCATCGTCAGTGCGGTCTCGGCGGTGCTGGGGGCGGCGGCGGGGCTTGCGGTGGCGCTGGCGTTGCGCGGCGATGCTATTCCGCAGGTGATCCGCCAGGCGGTGCTGACGGTGTCCGGCGTGGCGTCGAACTTTGCGGGCGTGCCGCTGGCCTTCGCGTTTTTGGCGACGCTGGGGCGGACGGGGCTGGTGACGGTGATCCTGAAGTCGTGGTTCGGGGTGGATCTCTATGCGAGCGGGTTCAATCTGCTGTCGATTGTCGGGCTGGTTTTCACCTATCTCTATTTTCAGATGCCTCTGATGGTGCTGGTGATCATGCCGGCGGTGGAGGGGGTGAAGCGGGATTGGGCGGAGGCGGCGGCGATGCTGGGGGCGTCGCCGGCGCAGTTCATGCTGCGCATCGTGGCGCCGGTGCTGGCGCCCAGTGTGATCGGGGCGGCGTTGCTGTTGTTCGCCAATGCGTTCGGCGCGGTGGCAACGGCCTATGCGTTGACGGGGAGTTCGGTCAACCTGGTGACGATCCTGTTGTTTGCGCAGATCCGCGGCGATGTGCTGCATGATCCGAACCTGGGCTATGCGCTGGCGCTGGGCATGGTGGTGGTGACCGGGTTGTGCAACGTGGCGTATTTGCGGTTGCGCGCGTTTTCGGATCGGCGGCTGCGATGAAGGGGGGCACGCTGTGGCGGCGCATCGTGCTGGGGGTGATGGGACTCTATCTCTTCGTGCCGTTGCTGGGGGTGGCCGAGTTCTCGCTGCGGATGCGGCGCGGGGTCTATAGTTTCGATGCGTTTGCCGCGGTGTTTGCGGATGGCCGGTTCCGGGAGACGTTTCTGTATTCCTCGGCGCTGGCGGTTGTCACGGTGGTGATCGGCATGGTGCTGATCGTGCCGGCGGCCTATGCGGTCCGGCTCTATGCGCCGCGGTTGCGCGCGATGGTGGAGTTCGTGACGTTGTTGCCGCTGGTGGTGCCGGCGATTGTGATCGTGTTCGGCTATATGCGGCTGTTCGGCTCGCAGTCCTGGCTGCCGCTGACGGATACGGAGATCGGTTCGGATGCGCTGCTGGCGTTCGGCTATGTGATCCTGGCCTTGCCCTATCTCTATCGCAGCGTGGATGCGGGGTTGACGTCGATGGATGTGCGGAATTTGACGGAGGCGGCGGAAAGCCTTGGCGCGCGGCCGTGGACGATCATGCTGCGCGTGGTGCTGCCCAATATCCGCACGGCGCTGCTGAGCGGGGCGTTTTTGACGGCGGCGATCGTGCTGGGGGAATTCACGTTTGCCAGCCTGCTCAACCGGCCCGGTTTCGGGCCCTACATGCAGTTGCTCGGGGCCAATCGGGCCTATGAGCCTGCTGCGCTTTCGCTTGTCGCGTTTGCCCTGACCTGGGGCCTGATGGTGCTGATCGGCGCTTTCAGTGGCCGTCGCACCGGAGCTTGATTGCATGAGTTTCCTGACCGTTCACGGTTTGCGCAAGGCATTCGGCCCGGTGGTGGCGGTGCAGGATTTCAGCCTGGAGGCTGAGCGGGGGGAGTTCATTTCGCTGTTGGGTCCGTCGGGCTGCGGCAAGACCACGGTGTTGCGCATGATCGCGGGGTTCGAGAGGCCGACGGCGGGGCGGGTGGTGATCGATGGCGAGGATGTGACGGATTTGCCGACGCGGGCGCGGCGGATCGGCATGGTGTTCCAGTCCTACGCGTTGTTCCCGAACCTGACGGTGGAGGGGAATATCGCGTTTGGCTTGAAAGTGGCCGGGATAGGGCGCGAGGCGATCGCCACGCGGGTGAAGGAGATGCTGGGGCTGATCGGGTTGCAGCAACTGGGCGGGCGCTACCCGATGGAATTGTCGGGCGGGCAGCAGCAGCGGGTGGCGCTGGCCCGCGCCGTTGCGATCCGTCCGCGCATCCTGCTGCTCGACGAGCCGCTCTCGGCGCTGGATGCCAAGATCCGGGTGTCGCTGCGCGAGGAGGTGCGGGGGATTCAGCGCGAGTTGGGGATCACGGCGATTTTTGTCACGCACGACCAGGAGGAGGCGCTGGCCCTGTCGCACCGGGTGGTGGTGATGAGCGAGGGGTGGGTGGAGCAGACCGGGACGCCTGCGGAGGTTTATCGCACGCCGCGCACGCCGTTTGTCGCGACCTTCGTGGGCACCGCCAATGTGTTGCCGTGCCGGATCGAGGCTGCCGCGGGCAAGGTGGTGCGCTATGGGGCGGCGCGGTTGACGGCTGGCCAGGCGGTGACGGGGGCGGTGGGGGAGATCGTGCAATTCGCAGTGCGGCCCGAGGCAATCGGGTTGCAGCGCTTCGAGGGGGCGAGCAACAGCCTGGCGGCGGTGGTGCAGGATACACGTTTTTTGGGGCCGGTGGTGCGGCTGCGGGTGATGCTGGAGGGCGGGCTGCCTGCGGTTGTCGATGTGCATGGCGAGGGGGCGCGGGATGTGCCGGCGGCGGGGGCGGCGGTGCATTTATGGTTCCGTCCCGAGAGTCTCCAGGTGCTGGATCGGCATGGGCATGGCGCGCGGGCGGCGGGTTCGGGGCCGGGCGGTTCGAGCGGGCCGTGACGTCTGATCGCAGCCGGCATCCGGGCTGGTTCGGACTATCGGGGCATTGCGGCCTGGTGCGGAGGCTGGTTCAGCGGGCGGCGAGGCTGCGTTGCAGGCGGGCGATGGCGCCGGGGAGACCGCGGACCTGCAGGACGCGGCCGGTCTCGTCGTAGGATTCCGACAGGACGCGGGCGCTTTCGTAGACGTCGCCGATCAGGTTCTGCCTGGCGTAGGGGACGACCAGTTCGCCTTCGACCATCATCGCCTCGAAAAAGCCGATCATGGTTTCGCGCAAGGCTGCGACGTCGGCCGGGATATGGGCGGAGAGCAGGATGGCGTCGGGGTGTTTTTCGAGCAGGGCGGCGCGGCCGGGCGCGTCGAGGCGGTCCATCTTGTTCAGCACCAGGCGGGAGGGCACCGCATCGGCGCCGATTTCGCGCAGGACGCTGCGGCTGACTTCGAGTTGGGCCTCGTAGGTCGGGTCCGACGCATCGACGACGTAGAGCAGCAGCGAGGCTTCGAGGGCTTCGGCGAGGGTGGAGCGGAAGGAGGCGACCAGGTCGTGCGGGAGTTGCTTGATGAAGCCCACCGTGTCGGAGACCAGGATGCGGGGGCGGGTCTCGGGCTGGAGGATGCGCACGGTGGTGTCGAGGGTTGCGAACAGCTTGTCCTCGACCAGGACCTGGCTGCCGGTGAGGGCGCGCATCAGGGAGGATTTGCCGGCGTTGGTGTAGCCGACCAGGGCGACGCGGAGCTGGTCGCGGCGGGCGGTGCGGCGCTGGTCGCTGTCGCGCTGGACGGCTTCGAGCTGGTCTTTCAGCTCGGAAATCCGGTCGCGGATTTTGCGGCGATCGAGGGCGAGGGCGGTTTCGCCGGCGCCCGGACCTTGCTGGCGGCCGCCGCCGCTGGTTGATTCGCGCAGGCGGGGGGCGACGTATTTGAGCCGCGCCATCTCGACCTGGAGGCGGGCTTCGCGGGTGTTGGCGTGGCGGTGGAAGATTTCGACGATCACGCCGGTGCGGTCCAGCACCTGGGCGCCGGTGGCGTGTTCGAGGTTGCGGATCTGGCTGGGGGAGAGTTCGTGATCGACGATGACGAATTGGGCGCGGCGTCCCTCCTCGGGGTCGGGCTTGACGGGATCGACGATGTCCGCGGCCCCCTCGAAGCGCGCGCGGGCCTTGTGCTTGGGGGCCGGGGCCATGGAGCCGACGACGCCGGTGCCGCCGGTGAGAGCGGCGAGTTCGGCGAGTTTGCCGCTGCCGAGAAGGAGGCCGGCGCCGGTGCCTTCGCGCTTCTGCGAGACGGAGCCGGTGACTTCATAGCCCAGCGTTTTGACCAGGCGCCCCAGTTCTTCGAGGCTGGCGGCGTGGGCGATATCGGAGACATCCGGGGTCTGGATGCCGACGAGGACGGCGAGCGGGATCGGGGGCTTGGTTTCCATGCGAGCCGGTCTAGCACGAAGCGGGCGGAAGGCTGGAATCGTGCGCGGGATGCGGCCGATCGGCGCCGTCAGCATGTTGAGGGGCATGGCGGTCGGTTTGATCCGGCGTATCGTGGCGATGGACCGGTATGGTCCGCCGGCGCCCGTGCTGGCATCGCAGCGCCTGGCGAACTACCTTGGGCCTGTCGCGGCCGACTCGATGCTGGGCTGGTTTTGTGGCGCCTTGGTCTGGTGTGCGCATGGAGGAGGCGGGCTTGGAAACCTTTGACTACGTTATCGTCGGTGCCGGCTCGGCCGGGAGTATCGTGGCCAGCCGATTGAGCGAGGATCCGAACGTCACGGTCGCGGTGCTGGAAGCGGGCGGCTATGACTGGAACCCGTTCATTCACATCCCCGCCGGCTTCATGAAGACGTTCTATGACGCGCGCGTGAACTGGAAATACGAGATGGAGGCCGGCGCCTGGACCGGTGGGCGGCGCATCTATGCCCCCCGCGGCAAGACGCTCGGCGGGTCGAGCTCGATCAATGGCCATGTCTATAATCGCGGCCAACCGCTCGATTTCGACACCTGGGCGCAATTCGGCAACAGCGGCTGGGGATATGCCGATGTCCTGCCCTACTTCCAGCGGACGGAACGGCGGATCGGGCCGGGGGACGATACCTATCGCGGACGCGAAGGCCAGGTCCGCGTCACCGATCTCGAATGGCGTCATCCGCTGTGCGATGCCTTCATCGAAGGCTGCGTGCAGAACGGCATTCCGCGCAACCCCGACTACAACGGCGCGCGGCAGGAGGGGGTGTCCTATGTTCAGCGCACCACCTTCAACGGCCGGCGCGAAAGCACGGCGGGGGCCTATCTGCGCCCTGCCATGAAGCGGGCGAACCTGCGCGTCATCACCCAGGCGCATGCCGCGAGCATCATCCTCGACGGCAAGAGAGCGGTCGGCATCCGCTACCGGCATGGCGGACGCAACGGCGTCGACAAGGAAGTGCGTGCGTCCCGTGAAGTGATTCTCTCCGGCGGGACGTATAATTCCCCGCAATTGTTGCAACTCTCCGGCATCGGCCCAGCGGATTTGCTGCAATCCCACGGCATCGAGGTGCGCCATGCCTTGCCCGGCGTGGGCGAAAACCTGAGGGATCACTATGCGCCGCGGCTGGTCGCCCGGGTGCAAAACATCGCGACCATCAACGAAAGCACCCGCGGCCCCCGGCTTGCCTGGGAGGTTCTGAAGTGGATGACGACGCGCAAGGGCATATTGTCGCTGAACCCGACGCTGGTTTACTGCTTCTGGCATTCCGGCGAGAGCGCGGAGAGCTCGGACATCCAGATGACGTTCACGCCGGCGAGCTACAATGACGGCGTGCAGGGGGAGCTCGAACGCGAACCCGGCATGACGGTGGCGGCCTGGCAGCAGCGGCCGGAAAGCACCGGATATGTGCGCATCCGCTCCGGCAATCCGTTCGAGCAGCCAATGATCCAGCCCAATTATCTCACCGCAGAGCATGACCGCCGGGTTCTCGTCGCGGCGATGAAGCTGGCGCGGAAGCTCCTCTCGTCCGAGCCGTTGAAGCCCTATTATGCGCGCGAGGATGTGCCGGGCCCGCATGTGCAGACCGATGATGAACTCCTGGCTGTGGCGAAACAGCGGGGCACCACGACGTTCCACCCCATGGGGACCTGCAAAATGGCGCCTGCAACCAATCCCCAGGCTGTGGTGGATGACCAGTTGCGGGTCCATGGTATCCAGGGTCTGCGGGTGATCGACGCATCGATCATGCCGATGATGCTCTCGGCGAACCTGAATGCCGCGACGATGATGATCGGGGAGAAGGGGGCGGACCTCGTCCGCGGGCGCGCGCCGCTGCCCAGCGCTGCGGTTTAGAGCGGGATGCGTCAATGGATGATGGATCTGCATTGGCGTCTTGTTCCGTCGCGCCGCCGTCCCCGGCTTCGCGGGTCTTCGGCGCTCACCCCCGTGGCGCGGCGAGCCCCGAGGCGAGACGGTTCAGGTCCGGCTGATAGACGCTCAGCCAATAGGCCGCCGCGCAGGCAATCTCGGGCGGCAGGAACGGCACATTGCGCTGCACCACCTCGCCGATGATCTTGCCGAGATCGGCCGGCCGCGCCCCTTGCGGTATCTTCGACATCCCGAGCAGGCGCGCGGCCCGGGCATCGAGCGCCGGGCATGGCGATGGCGTGACCTCAAGCCGCCCGGGCAGCACATAGGCTGCCAATCCGAGCAGCGCGATGAGCACAAGCAGCAGCTTGGTCATCTACAAATCAACCAGCCGTCGCGCGATGTCGATCACCCGATACGCCTCCGACCACAGGGCGTAGCCTGCCATGTCCTCGAACCGCACCCAGACCGCCTCAGCCGCATCGCTGTCCCCCCGCGGCTCGCCAGCCTCCCAGCGCCCGGCGAAATCGAGGATGGTGTAGTGGTAGCGCACCCGCCCGTCTGGATCGCGGGTGATCACATCGACATTGGCTGCCAGTTGCAACGGGCCCACCGTCACACCGGTTTCCTCCATCAATTCGCGCCGCGCCGCGTCCTGCGCGGTTTCACCGATATCCTGCGCGCCGCCGGGCAGGGTCCAACTGCCGATATTGGGCGCCTTGCCGCGCCGGACCAGCAGCACATGGCCGGGCTTGAGCACCACGATTCCGATGCCGACGAAGGGGCGGTCGGGATATTCGCGGCTCACTCGCTGCTCGGCGCCGGCTCGGGCTGGCCCGCTTCCGGCTTTTCCGGCTCGGCGGCTTTGAGGTCATCGAGCGTGGGGGTGAAGGATTTCTCTTTCCACGCGCCGACCTGGTAGGCCCAGCCGGCGGTGCGTGCCTGGAGGTCTTTCGCCGTGTCCGTATTGCCCATGGCCGCGATCTGGATCCAGATTTCCGTGTCCGCGCGGAACACCTTGGTGGTGATGACGGTGCTGTCGCCCAGCGTATGGCGCACCGTGCCGATCGCGACGCCGGGCTGTTCCGTTGCCGGGCGGACATCGGTCAATGTCAGGCTCTCCAGGGCGCGCGCGACTTCCTCGACCCGGTAGTCATCGGTTTTGGGATGCTCGGCCGGGGCGGTCAGTTCGAACTTCTCGCCATTGCGCGCGAAGCCGAGCACGACATCGCCGCGCTCCACCGTGGCCGAGGCGATCTTGGCGCCCGCGATATTGGCGATGTCGCGCTCGAACCACAATTGCGGGTCCGAATCCACGGGCAAGCGGCCCTCGGCCATCCAGGATTGCGCTTCGCCCGGCCGGCGGATGAAAATCGTCTCTGGCACATTGCCCTGTGTCCGCACCCGGCGATGCCCCACGATCAACGTCACGATCGGCTTGCCCGCGCCATCGAGCAGCCGCAGGAGGTTCGATGTGCCGACGGGGGAGGGGTCCTCGACTCCGAGCCGGCCATAATTGGCGGGCTCGGACGTGCGCGCCTCGGTCAGCCGCAGCTCGGTCAACCCGGTCAGCAGCTCCCGCAGCTTGTCCTGCTGGACGGGGAACCCGCCGCGATCCGCAAGCCCCCATTTCCCCCCGGCCTGGACGATGGCGAGCAGCGCGGCCTTGCCTTGGATCTCGATCCGCGCGACCTGGCCAAGCTTGCTCGCAAGGCCCGGAAACACGAGCCCCCCCGCCATCGCCTCGGCTGTCGGAGCCTGAGACAACCCGCCCCCAAACTGCCAAGCGCCCCCCACAGCAATCACCGCAACTGCGGCCAATATCAATGAACTACGCTGCTGCATGGTCTCGATCCCAATCGAACAAAAGTTTTTTGCTTCTTTTTTTCAAAAAAGAAGCCCTTGCTTCCTCCTGCCGTCACCCCCGCGCGACCGCCTGCCGCCGCCGCCGCGCGATGCCAAGCCCGATCGCCAGCGCCGTCAACACCAGCGGCACGGCCGCGATATTGAGCAGCCGCAGCCGCGATTCGAGCCCGATGATGTCGCGTCGCAGTTCAAGCTGCACGTTGCGCAATTTCACCCGCGTCGCTGTGACATCCTTGCGCAGATCGTCGATCGCCGCCCGCTGCTGTTCGCTGATCACCGCATTGGCGCCCTGCTCGCCGCGCCCGGTGCGCAAGCTGGTCAGTTTCTTCTGCGTCTCGTCCAGGTGGGCCTGCAAGTCCCGCTCGGTTTTGCGATAGCGCGCCTCGGCATCGCGCTGCATGCCGTCGATCAGGTCGAACGGCCGCAGAGCCGATCCGCGGCTGCGTAGCCCGATCAGCGCGTCGCCGCCGGCGAGCGTGCCGATCAGGTTGGCGACGAACGGCCCGTTGTCGCTGAAGGGGGTTGCTTCCTGCTGGCCGAAGAAATCCTGCAGCCGCACCCAGAACCGGTCGGCCAGGATATCGCTGTCGGCGGCCAGCACGAGATTGGCGGGCGACGCGGTGAGGGCGATATGGGCGGGGAAGTTCGCCGGGCGGTTCGCGCTCGCGGGCGGCCCGGCAAAGGCCGATTTCAATATCCCGCGCACCCGTGCGGCGATCACATAGGGTCCCCCCTCGGCTTTGAAGCTGCCGAGTATTTTGCCTGGATCGGGGAATGTCTTCACCTGATCGAGTGCCAGATTCCCGGCCTTGGGGCTCGCCGTCAGCAGCGGGGTGAATGCGATGTCGGCGCCGGCTTTCTTGCGCAGATATCCTGCGGAAGCCACCGTCACCTGCGACAAATCAGCCGTCGCCGGGTCCTCGTGATTGATCCCGTCGCGGATATTGAACCACGCGACGTAGTCCACCGCCTGCACCCGGTCCGTCGCATTGGCGCGCACCCGCCAGGCGCCGCTGATGTCGCCCACCAGCGCCTTTTCGTCGTAATCGACGCCCCAGGCATCGAACAGGATCTTCAGATCCGACGAAGTCTCCGTCACCGGCTGGCCGGTGGGATTGGGCGCCGAGGCCTGCCCCTCGCTATGCGGATCCACCATCGCCATCAGCCGCCCGCCGCGCATCACGAATTGGTCGATCGCATAAAGCGCGGTCTCAGGCAGTTTCTGCGCATGCGCCACCAGCAGAACCTGGATCTCGGGGTCGATCGCCTGGACATCGGGCTGCACGTTCTTGACGGTGAAACTCTGCCGCAACTGCAACATCGACACCCAGGGCGCCCCGGCCCCCGGGTTCTGCCGCATCATCATCATCATCCGCGGATCGCCATCGAGCGGCAATGTCGACAACACCCCGATCACCGGCCGCTTGGGGTTCGACAACTCATAGACCAGTTTGGTGAGGTCGAACTCCAGGAACCGCTCCCGCTCCGGCTGGAAGAACGGGATCGTCCGTTCGTCGTCGAGCAGGTTCGACGCCGCCAGTCCGAAATAGACCTGCTCGGCGCCCTGATCGAGCGGCACGCCCTGCATGCCATAGGCCAGCGCCCGGTCTTCGATATCGGAGAACGGCTCGGGATCGAAAAACTCCAGCTTGATCTTGCCTGCCGCCACCGAGGCATATTCGCGCAGCATCTCGCGCACACGGTCGGAATAAGCTCCATACATCGGGATCCGCCCGCCCAGCGATCGCGAATAATACAGTCTCAGCGTGACCGGATCCTTCAGTCCGCCCAGGATTTTTCGCGTCCCGTCATTGAGCGTGTAGAGTTTCTGCTGGGTCAGATCGAGTTGCACCCGCCCGAGCCGTGTTTCGGCCAGCACATTGATGCCAACCAGAATAGCCAGCACGGCGAGCACGCCGATCAGCGATGAGGAAATCCGGCGCATGGGTCAGTCCGCCTTGCGGTGTTCGACGATCACCGTGTTCAGGAACAACCAGAACCCGATGAAGGAGGCGAAATAAATCAAGTCCCGCAGCGACACGACGCCGCGCGTGAAACCCTGGAACCGCTCGGCAACCGACAGCCGCCGCACGATCTCCGCCAGCGCGGGCGAGGATTTCGCCAGGAAATCGGTCACCAGCGGATAGGACGCGACCGCAAAGACGAAACACACCGCCACCCCCAGCACGAAGGCGATCACCTGGTTTTTGGTGGCCGCCGACAACGCCGAGCCGATCGACAAAAACGCCCCCGCGACCAGCAGCCCGCCCGCATAGCCGGTTGCAATCACGCCGTTGTCCGGCCGCCCCAGATAGTTCACCGTGACCACAAACGGAAACGTCAACGCCAGCGCGATCGCGCAAAACGCCCATGCCGCCAGGAACTTGCCAACCACCGCCTGCCCCTGCGTGATCGGCAGCGTCAGCAGCAGTTCGATCGTCCCCAGCCGGCGCTCCTCGGCCCATAGTCGCATCGTCAAAGCCGGGATCAACAGCAAAAACACCCAGGGCAGAAAATTGAAGAACGGCCCCATATCGGCTTGGTTGCGGTCGAAGAAATTGCCGAGATTGAACGTCAATGCCCCCTGCAACGCCAGGAAAATCACGATGAAAACCACCGCAACCGGCGTCGCGAAATAGGACGCCAACTCGCGGTTCGCCACGATCCATACATTGCGCATTGCTCAGGCCGCCTCCGTCCGCGCCGCGGTCAGGTCGCGGAAGACATCGTCCAACCGCCCCGACGGGTTCATCTTTTGCAACTCCGCTGGCGTCCCGTCAGCCACGATCCGCCCGCGCGAGACGATGATGGCGCGCGAACACACCGCGTCGACCTCCTCCAGGATATGGGTCGAAATCAGGATCGCCTTCTCCGGCGCCATCCGCTCGATCAGGCGGCGCACCTCATGCTTCTGGTTGGGGTCCAACCCATCCGTCGGCTCATCCAACACCAGCACCGGCGGATCATGCAGCATCGACTGCGCCAAGCCCACCCGCCGCTTGAACCCCTTGGACAACGTCTCCACCGGCTGCAACCGCACGCCCCCCAGCGTCGTCAACCCGATCGCATGGGCCACCCGATCCGCAGCCTCGCCGCCGCGATAGCCGCGCACCGAAGCCACGAACCGCAAGAACCCTTCCACCGTCATGTCCGGATAGGTCGGTGCCCCCTCCGGCAAGAACCCCAGACACCGACGCGCCGCCAAGGACTCGCGCTGCACATCATGCCCGCAGATCCGCGCCGTGCCTGCACTCGGTGTCATGAACCCTGCCAGCATCCGCATCGTGGTGGACTTGCCGGCGCCGTTCGGCCCCAGAAACCCCAAAACCTCGCCGCGCGCCACCGTGAACGACACGCTGTCCACGGCGGTGAAAGCGCCGAAACGCTTGGTCAATCCATCAATTTCGATCAGGGCTGTCACCCGTGTTCCCCTGAGGTTGCCATCGATGCCTCCGAGATAACGCAAACCGGCGCGAAGGCAAGCGGGGCTTGAAAATCTGTCGCGTCAGAGCGTGCCGGTTTTTGACGGAATCGCCGAAAACATGCCGCTCCAGCGCCTGAAATCTGAGCATCGCGATACGCGATAGGTCTGCCCCTGATCCAGCAGGCCTGACGATGAACCGCAACGACGACGCGCAGACGACCGGCGGCTTGGCCGAACCGGCGAACACATCTAGAGTTTCGCCGAACGTGCGGCCCGGTTGCGGCCACCGCCATCCGCCGCGACACGGCCGGCGATTGAACCCGCACGGCGCGCGGCATCCCCGCGAACCCACTGCAAGGACACCCCGCCCATGACCAATGCTTTCCCAGACCTTGCGCTGCGTCGGGGGTGCCGGCGCTTCCTCGGCGGGCACGGCCGTGTCGACCAGCGCGGCTGGACCGAGCGCATGCTCGCCTCCGCGCATCTCGACGACGAGATTGACATCTACAACGCCGGCCCCGCCATGCAGCGCCTGGAGGCCGAAAGCGCCGCACTGCTCGGCAAGCCCGCGGCGTTGTTCTTCCACAAGGGCGTATCCGCGCAACTTGCCGCCCTGCTCGTCCATGCCGAGGCCAGCAACCGCCGCGTCATCGCGCTGCATCCCCTCAGCCACATCGCGCGTGACGAAAAAGACCCGCTCGACCGGCTCTGCGGCCTCATTTCGCGCCGCGTCGGCGTCGAGCACGCGCCCTTCACCGCGGCCGACCTCACCGCTCTCGCCGAGCCCCTCGGCGCCGTGACCGTCGAACTGCCCATCCGCCAGGCCGGCTTCATCGGCACAGCATGGGACGACCTCGCCGCCATCTCCGCCTGGGCCCGCAGCCGCCGCGTGCCCTTTCATATCGACGGCGCGCGGATCTGGGAGAGCGCCCCCTGGTACAACAAGAGCCTCGCCGAGATCTCAGCCCTCGCGGACAGCGTCTACGTCTCCTTCTACAAAGGCCTCGGCGGCATGGGCGGCTGCGTGCTGGCGGGCTCCGCAGACTTCGTCGCCGCCGCCAAACCTTGGCGCACCCGCCTCGGCGGCGACATGCCCACCATCTTCCCCTACGTCATCACCGCGCTCGACGGGCTGCACCGCCATCTCCCCCGCATGCCCGAGTATTACGCCCATGCCTGCGCCATCGCCGCCGCCCTCACCGGCCGGCCCGGCCTCGCCCTCTTCCCCGAACACCCCCATGGCAACTCATTTCGCGTCCTGTTCGACGTCGCGCCGGCGCAACTCGAGGCAGCCGCGACCAAAATCGCCCAGGACAGCGGCATTTGGCTCGCCAACGCCTTCCGCGCCACCGGGCTGGCGCGGCAGAGTTTCCTGGAATTGGTGGTCGGTGAGGCAACCCTGGCCTGGACGGCCGAAGACGTCGCCGAAACGCTCGCCACCCTGCGCAATACCGCCCTGCGCCTGTCCTAACCAGCGCGGGCACCGGGGGGCACGGCGGGGCACGCAGCGCGCCGCTTGCCCCGCCGTGCCCCCGGTGGTAGCGCTGGCGCTAGAGCCTGATGGTTTTCGGTGGAATCACCAAAAATCTGAATCAGGTTGGTAAACAAAGAGTTAGAGCGGGATGGCTTCGCCTGTCAGACGGCATCCCGCTCGAATGGCGCGGCCAATACCGCGCCGAACGCGGAGGACTGCGGCATGAAGCGCATCGCGATCATTCACATCGGCCAGGAAACCAACGACTTCAATCCGGAGTTGACCACCCTGGCGCATTTCGCCGCGTTCGGCATCTATCAAGGGCCCGAGATCCTGGAGCGCATGAAGGGCGCGGGCCAGGTCGGCGGCTGTTGCGATGCCGTGGCGGATGCCGGCATGGCGGTGGAGTGGGTGCCGATCATCTCGGCCTGGGCGATGGCCGGCGGGCGCATCAGCACGGAGGCCCGATTGTTCTTTGAGGAGCGCATCGGCACCGGCCTGCGCAACGCAAACAAGATCGACGCCCTGGCGCTGCACATCCATGGCGCCTGCTCGGCCGAAGGGGTGGATGACGTCGAGGGTGCGCAACTCGCGATCTGCCGCGCCGTGCTGGGGCCCGATATCCCCATCGTCGTCTCGCTTGACCACCACGCCAACGTGACCCGCCAGATGGTGACGCTGAGCACCGCCATTCTCGGCCACCGCACCCAACCGCATGACGTCTATGACACAGGGCGGCTCGCCGGCGAGATGCTGGTCCGCATTCTGCGCGATGGCACGCATCCCACCATGGCCTGGCGCAAGCTGCGCATCATAACGCATCAGGAGCAATTTCTCACCGCAGCCGGCCCGATGAAAATCTGGTTCGACCATGCCCGTGCCGCCGAGGCGGCGGACCCAGCCGTGCTGCACATCGCCCCCTGCCCGATGCAACCCTGGCTCGACGTCGATGAGGGCGGCTGGGCGACGGTGGTGGTGACGGATAACGACCAGGCGCTGGCCGAGCGCCTCGCCGACGACTCTGCCGATTTGGCGTGGTCCATGCGGCAGGATTTCATGCGCAAGGAGGCCGTCGCCATCGACGAGGCGGTGCTGATGGCCGATCGCGCCGCGACGGGGCTGATCGTGCTCTCCGACACCGGAGACACCGTCTTCGGCGGCACCGCCGGCGACAGCAACCTCATCCTGGAAGCTATCCTGCGGCTGGGCATCAGGAGCCGGGCCCTCATCCCGCTGATTTCCGCCAAGACGGTGGCCCTGCTGGTCGCCGCCGGCGAGGGCGCCGAGGTGACGGTGCCGATCGGCGGCACCGCGTGCCCGATCTTCTTCACACCCATCATGGTCACCGGCCGGGTGCGCAAAATCGCCCCGGGCAGGGTCAAGGTGGCCGTGTTCCAGCAGCCGGAGTTCGACCAGGGCACCACGGTGATTTTCGACACCGGGCCGGTGACGATGATGATCTCCGAGCAGAGCGGCTCGGCCGGCAATGTGCCGGATGTCTATCGCTGGTTCGGCGTGGAGCCGGCCGACTACAAGATGGCGGTGCTGAAGACGGCCTCCAACTTCCAGTTCTTCAAATCCATCGCCGCGCAGGTGATCCGTGTCGATACCACCGGCCCCGGCCAGTCCGACGTGGTGGGCCTGCCGTGGCAGCGCGTGCCCCGGCCGATGTTCCCGATCGAACAGCCCGCAACCTGGCGAGGCTGAAAACCGCGCAGCGCCAGCCGGGAAAAGTCACAGCCGCAAAAATTGACAGCGCCCTGATCGCGTTCCAGTGTCCCACCATTGAACGAATAAAAGGGGGAGGCACGTCATCATGTTGATCGAACTCACACGGCGCGGCGGGATCGCGGGCGCATTGGCGCTGGCATCGGTGCCGTTTCAGGCCCGCGCGGCCGACCTCAAGGGCGGCACCCTGCGCGTCGCCTTGCTGGCGGATATGCAGAACTACGACCCGCAGCAATTCACCACGCTGAACTTCCCCCTCATCAAAAACCTCTATGACAGCCTGATCGAATACACCGCCGCGGGCCAGGCGATCCCGAGCCTCGCAACCGCCTGGACCATCGCGCCCGACAACAAATCCGTCACCGTAACCCTGCGCGACGGTGTCACCTTCCACAGCGGCGCACCTTTCACCTCGGCCGCGGTCGACGCCACGCTCAAAAAGGGCGCCGACCCGCAGAAGGGCAAGAACGTCTTCGCCACCATGTCCGTGGTGAAGGGCTGGTCCACCCCTGATGCCAAAACCGTGGTGATCGCGTTCAACAGCCCCGTGCCGGACCGCCAGATCACGGACCTGCTGCAATTCGTCTCGGTGATCGACCCCGCAGGGATCGACACGGTGGAGACCAAGGCCGCCGGCACCGGCGCCTTCACGGTGGCCGAACGCGTGCTCGGCCAGCGCATCCGCTTGGTCGCCAACCCGAAATACTGGCGCCGCGGCGAACCGGTGGTCAGCGAAGTTGTCTTCACCATCTTCTCCGACAACAACGCCGCCAATGCCGCCCTCGAATCAGGCGCGGTTGACGTGATCTACGGCGGCGGCGGCCGCGCCGCGGTGCGCCTGCGCGATGCCGGCTACACCCTCATCCAGGGCCCCGGCCCGCTGGTGCAGGTCCTGCGCATCAACTCCACCCGCGGCCCGTTCAAAAACGCCAAGTTCCGCCAGGCCTTCAACCATCTGATGGACCGCCGCGCCATCCTGCGCGTGGGCTACGCCGGGCTCGGCGTGGTCACTGCGCTGCCCTGGGCGCCCTCCAGCCCCGCGGCCGACACCTCCTATGACACCGCCTACGCGTTCGACCTCGACAAAGGGCGCGCGCTGCTCAAGGAGTCCGGCCTCTCCGAAGCCGAGATGAACGGCTGGAAACTTCTGGTCAACGCCGGCGACGAGGATGGGGTGGCGATCAGCCAGATCGTGCAAAGCACCCTCGCCAAGGTCGGCATCAAGATCGACCTCGAACTGCGCCAAGGTGGCGAATTCGTCGATGCGATGCTGCAAGGCAAGTTCGACGCCATGTTCGGCGGCGTCGGCAACGTGCAGAAATTCCCCACCCGCGTCGCCACCAACTCGATCTACCGCACCGTCAAAAACCCCGTGCTCGGTGACCCGCACCCCCATCCCGGCTACGTGGCGGCGATCGAACAGGTCAACACCACGTTCGGCGCCGGCGATGGTGTGAAGGCGGCCTATGCCGCGCTCAACAAGGCCATGATCGAAGCCTCCTTCGCCATCCCGACCAACACGTTCGACCTCGGACTGATCGTGGCGAACAAAAAGATCGCCGGCTTCACACCGGAGATCGACAACATGCTGGTCGCGCGGACCATCGGGTTCTCCGGCTAAGCAGCCATCGATGGCGGTGCCAGTCGTCTCGGTCCGCGGCCTCGAAGTCACCTTCGTGGGCGCGGGCCGCCCTTTAACGGCGGTGCGCGGGATCTCGTTTGACGTCGCAGCCGGCGAGGTGCTGGGCATTGTCGGTGAATCCGGTTCGGGCAAAAGCGTCACCTCGCTCGCGCTGACCGGCTTGCTCGGGCCGAACGCGCGCGTGCGCGGCCAGATCAGCCTGGCCGGCATCGACGTGATTGCGGCGGATGCCGAAACCTTGCGCCTGATGCGCGGGCGCGATGTCGGCATGGTGTTCCAGGATCCGGCGACCACCTTGAACCCGGTCTTTCCGGTGGGCCGCCAAATCACCGAGGGCCAGATCGCGCACGGCACGCTGCGGCCCGAACGGGCGCCGGCCCGGGCTGCGGCGCTGCTGCGCGAGGTCGATGTGCCGGACCCCGCCGCGCGGATTTCCCAATTCCCCCACCAATTCTCCGGCGGCATGCGCCAGCGTGCGGTGATTGCCATGGCAATGGCCGGCCATCCCCGCCTGATCATCGCGGACGAACCGACCACGGCGCTCGATGTCACGGTGCAGGCGCAGGTGCTGGCGGTGCTGGCGCGGCGGCAGCGCGAGACCAAGGCGGCGGTGATCCTGATCACCCATGATCTCGGCGTGATCGCCGAAGTCGCAGACCGGGTGGCGGTGATGTATGCCGGGCGGATCGTCGAGACCGGGCCGGTTGCGGAGATTTTCCGCGCCCCCCGCCACCCCTATACCGCCGCCCTGCTGCGCAGCCTGCCGCGGATCGATGCCGATGAGGCGCGTCTGTCCACCATCCCCGGCCAGCCGCCGCATCTGGGGCGGCTGGCGGGCGGATGCAGTTTCCGCCCGCGCTGCCCGCTCGGCCAGGCCCGCGACATCTGCGCGAGCGACCCCCCGGAGCACGATGGCGTCGCCTGCCATTTCCCCGGCGAGGCGCTCGCCACGCTGCCGCGGCCGGCGCCATCCAAAAAACCCGAGGCCCAGACCGGCTCGCCCCTGCTGGAAGTCGCGGATTTGCGGGTCGAATTCCCCATCCGCACCGGCCTGCTGCGCCGCCAAAGCGGCACGGTGCGCGCAGTGTCCGGCGTCAGCCTCAGCGTTTGGCCCGGCGAGACGCTCGGCCTGGTCGGCGAAAGCGGCTGCGGCAAGACCACCACCGGGCGGGCCATCATGGGCCTGATCCGCCCGACCTCCGGCAGCATCCGCTTCGCAGGGCAAGAGATCGGCGGCCTCCCCCGCGGGGCCATGCGCCGGCTGCGGCGGGATATGCAATATGTCTTCCAGGACCCCTATTCGTCGCTCAACCCGATCCGCACCGCCGGGGAGATCGTCGCCGAACCGCTGCGCATCCACGGCCTGCATGCGGAAATGGGGGGGGATGCCTATGTCGCCGGTCTGTTCGATCGGGTGGGCCTGCCGCGCGCGACGATGAGCCGCTTCCCCCGCGAATTCTCGGGCGGCCAGCGCCAGCGCATCGGCATCGCGCGCGCGCTGGCGCTGCAACCCAAGCTCTTGATCCTCGATGAACCCGTCGCTGCCCTGGATGTCTCGATCCAGGCGCAAATCGTCAATCTCCTGAAGGATCTGCAGCGCGAACTCGGCCTGGCCTACATCTTCATCGCGCATGACCTGGCCGTGGTGCACCATATCGCGGACCGCGTGGCGGTGATGTATCTCGGCCGCATCGTCGAGGAGAGCGACAAGGCAACGCTCTACGCGCGGCCGCTGCATCCCTACACGCGCTCCCTGCTCTCCGCGGTTCCGCTGCCCGATCCCGCCGCGCGCGGCGGCGGGCGGCGGATCATCCTGGAAGGCGACATCCCAAGCCCCGCGCGCCCCCCATCGGGATGCGCCTTTCATCCGCGCTGCTTCCGCGCCAGCCCGCTCTGCGCGACTGATGTCCCCGCCTTCGCTGCGCATGCGACGCTCCCGAGCCTTGTGGCCTGCCACCATCCGATGGAGGCCGCGCCATGAACCCGATGTTGCGCCGCCTCCTCGCCCATCGCGGCGCCCTGCTCGGCATCGCCTATATCGTGCTCCTCGCCGCCGCCGCCATTTTTGCGCATCTCATCCTGCCCAGCGATCCCCTGGCGCAGGACCTCGCCAACACGCTCGACCCGCCCTCGGCCGCGCATTGGTTCGGCACGGACGAACTCGGGCGAGACCTGATGACGCGGGCAATCTACGGTGCCCGCACTTCTCTGATCACCGCGCTCGGCGCGGTCATCATCGCCGGTCTGATCGGCGTCCCCATCGGCCTCGTCGCCGGGTTCTTCGGCGGCTGGCGCGATGCGGTGCTGATGCGCCTGGTCGATGTGCTGCTTGCGCTGCCCGGCATTCTGTTCGCCATGGCCCTCATCGCCGTGCTCGGCCGCAGCCAGTTCGCGTCCCTGCTCGCCGTCGGCATCACCGGCATCCCGAGCTTCGCCCGCATCACCCGCGCCCAGGTACTCTCCCTCCGCCAGCGCGATTTCGTCACCGCCGTCGAGGCGCTCGGCGGCTCGTCCACCTACACCATGTTCACCACCGTGCTGCCCAATGCATGGAGCCCGATCCTGGTGCAGGTCGTGATCCTGTCGGCGGTGGCGATTCTGCTCGAGGCGGCGCTCTCCTTCCTCGGCGTCGGCATCCCGCCGCCCACGCCAAGCTGGGGCGACATGCTGCGCACCGGCAAGGGCTTCCTCTACGAGGCGCCCTATTACGCCGTGCTGCCCGGCATCGTGCTGACGCTGACCATTCTCTCCCTCGACACGCTGGGCCGCACGCTTTCCCGCCTCATCGAGGATCGCCAATCCGCGGAGGACGGGCCATGATCGCCTACATCCTGCGCCGTCTCGCCCAGTTCATCCCGGTGCTGCTGCTGGCCTCGCTCGGCATCTGGGCGATGATCTACGCGGTGCCCGGCAGCCCGATCGGCGCGCTGGTGGGCGAAAACGCCACCCCGGAGCAGATCGCCGCCATCACCATCCGCCTCGGGCTCGACCAGCCGATCCTTGTGCAGTACTGGCGCTGGCTGCTGGCAGCCCTCCACGGCGATCTCGGCCACTCCATCCAGAGCCGTGAACCCGTTCTGGACCTCATCGCCACGCGCATCCCCGCCACCCTGCAACTCGGCCTGGCCGCCACGCTGGTCGGCCTGCTCGTCGGCATTCCCGTGGCGGTGGCGAGCGCCCTGAAACCCAATTCCCTCCTCGACCGCGCCCTCAGCGGCTGGAGCGCCCTGGCGCTGGGTGTCCCGACATTCTGGCTCGGCATCCTGCTGATCCTGCTCTTTGCGGTCCATCTGCACTGGCTGCCCTCGGCCTCCGCCTATTTCCCGCTGATCAGCGACCCCATCCCCGCCTTGACCAATCTGGCGCTCCCGGCACTCACCCTCGGCCTCTATATCTCCGGCATCTTCAGCCGCTTCCTGCGTGCCGCCCTGCTCGGCGAACTCCACGCGGACTACGTCCGCACTGCCCGCTCCAAGGGGCTGCGCGAGCGCGATGTGATCGGCCGGCATGTCATGCGCAATGCCATGCTCCCCTTCGTCACCATCGTCGGCCTCTCGCTCGCCAATTTCATCGGCGGCACCGTGATCACCGAGGCGGTCTTCACCTATCCCGGCCTCGGCCGCCTGCTGATCCAGGCGATCGGGG
Organism: Rhodospirillales bacterium; assembly: GCA_947447625.1. Classification (GTDB taxonomy): domain Bacteria; phylum Pseudomonadota; class Alphaproteobacteria; order Acetobacterales; family Acetobacteraceae; genus CAIYPH01. The sequence goes on from CANFKS010000046.1 coordinate 32,489, forward strand.
TGCGGGACTATCCGCTGATCCAGGGCTGCATCCTGTTCATCCTGGCGATCTACATCACCATCAACCTCCTGGTGGACGTGCTCTACGCCTATATCGATCCCCGGATCGACTATCACTGACGCCCTCCCAGGCGATCACCCTCCGCCCCACCCGCCCGCAAGGCCAATGCGACACCCATGACCGCCAGCCAGCCATCACAGGCCCCACCCGCCGATGCGGCAGGGCAGGGGACCCGCCCCGGCTCATCCCTCACGCCCCGCCCCCCTCTTCCCCGTTCAGGAGCCTTTTCATGACCAACCCCCTGAAAGCCCTCGGCCGCCCCCTTCGCCTCGGCGTCATCGGCGGCGGGCCCGGCAGCTTCATCGGCCCCATCCACCGCGCCGCCGCCCTGCTCGACCGGCATTTCGAGATTGCAGCCGGCGTCCTCTCCTCCGACCCCGCCAAAACCCGCGCCGCCGCCGCCGACCTCGGCTTCACCGGCTATGCCGATGTCCCCGCCATGCTCGCCCACGCCAACCTCGACGCCGTCGCCATCATGACCCCCAA
>CANFKS010000047.1 GCA_947447625.1 Rhodospirillales bacterium
AGGGTTTCCTGCGGGGTAAATTCAAGCGGGCCGGTTGGGATGAAGCCTATCTCTCCAGCCTCATCGCACGATTCTGAAGTGTGAGTCCCCTGGGAGTAATTTGCAGGGGGAGCGATCTCGTTGACGACGGTGTAGGGTTCTGGGGTGACGCGTGCTGGTCAGCACCGGTGGATTTGTGGTGAAGTAAGGGATGACCTTTGCATCGAACCCCTATGATCCCGCCGGCAGCGATTATCCCCGTGACATGGTCGGCTACGGCCGCAATCCGCCGGATCCGGGCTGGCCTGGGGGCGCTCGGATCGCCCTCAATATCGTCGTCAACTACGAGGAGGGCGGCGAAAGCAATGTCCTGCATGGCGATCCTGCTTCCGTCGCGTTCCTGACCGAACACATCACGACGCCGCGGTTGGGTGAGCGCAATCTGACGGCGGATAGCTTATGGGAATTTGGCAGCCGGGTCGGGTTCTGGCGGCTTTGGCGGGTATTGGCGGGGCGCGGCTTGCCGGTCACGTGTTTTGGCGTAGCGATGGCGATGGGGCGCAATCCCGACGCTGTCGCGGCCATGCGGGAGGCTGGATGGGAGATCGCCTCGCATGGATTGCGCTGGAATATTGAACCCCCCGCCGATCCTGAAGGCGAACGGGCGGAGATCCTGCACACTCTGGCATTGCATGAGCGTTTATGCGGAGCGCCGGCGGTGGGGTGGTACAACCGGTCGAGCGCGACAACCTACCGGCTGCTCAGCGCGATCGGCGGGATGCTCTACTTCGCTGACAACTATGCCGATGAATTGCCGTTCTGGGCGGATGTGGCGGGCAAGCCCGAGTTGTTCGTGCCTTATACTCTGGAAGCGAACGACATGCGGTTTGCCACGCCGATGGGCTTTGGCGACGGGGATCAGTTTTTCACCTATCTGCGTGATACGTTCGACGTTCTGTACCGCGATGGGATGGAGGGGCGGCCGCGGATGATGAGCCTCGGGCTGCATGGCCGGATCGCCGGGCGACCTGGCCGCACGGCAGGGCTTGAGCGCTTTCTCGATCATGTCGCGCAGCACGAGGGCGTGTGGGTCGCCACCCGGGCCGATATCGCGCGGCATTGGCGCGCGCGGTTCCCGCCCGAGGGGCAGCTGCGGTCGCGCTGGTAGGGCCGCGATGCCGGCGCGGGTGCCGTTCCTCGTTCTCCTGCTCGGCACGAGCGTCGGGCTGACCGGGCTGCTCGCGCAAGCGTTGGGAGCGGGCGGCTGGACGGCGTTGAAGGCCTTGATCCTGCTGGCGTTTTTGCCGGTCGGATTTTGGCTCGGTGTCTGTATCGGCAATGCCGTGCCTGGTTTTCTGGTGCTGATCACGGCACGACGCGCAGCGCGGGCCATGCTGCCGGTGCGCGGAGATATCGAGACAAGTCAGATCCGGTTGCGCACGGCCGTGGCGGTGGCGGTGCGCAACGAGGACATGGCGGCCGTGCTGCCCCCTTTGGTGCGCTTGCTCGCCGGGCTCGATGATCCCGAACATTTCGTGGGCTGGATTCTGTCTGACACCCAGGACCCCGCTTTGGCGGCAGCAGAGATGGGCGCCGTGGCGCGCGCCGCATGCCCCCTGATGTATCGGCGCAGACCTGACAACACCGGCTACAAAGCTGGCAATGTGATGGATTTTCTTGATCATCATGCTGCCGGCTTCGATCTGGTGCTGATGCTGGATGCGGATAGCGCGATGTCGGCTGACGCGGTTCGCCGGCTGGTGCGGATCATGCAGGTCGATCCAACTCTGGGTCTGGTTCAGCATCTCACGACCGGGCAGCCCGCGCGGGCTGCGTTTCCGCGCCTGTTCCAGTTTGGGATGCGCGCCGGCATGCGCGTGTGGTCGATCGGGCAAGCGCTGTGGCAGGGGCGGGCAGGGCCCTATTGGGGGCATAATGCGATATTCCGGGCGGCGCCTTTCCGCGAGCACTGCCGGCTGGCGCCGTTGGCGGATGGCAGCGTGATCCTGTCGCATGATCAGGTGGAGGCGGCGCGGCTCAGCGCGGCGGGATGGGGCGTGGTAGTGTGGGCCGAGGACGCCGGATCGTACGAGGCCAATCCCCCCGCAATGCCTGAATTCCTGCACCGCGACGGGCGGTGGCTCGCGGGAAATATGCAATATCGGCATTTGCTGATGGCGCCGGGGTTTACGGCGATGGGCCGGTGGCAATTGCTGCAGGCGATGCTGATGTTCGCCGGCGCCCCGCTTTATGTGGCGATCTATGTGATGGCCGTCGTGCTGGCCGTGGCCCAGCCGGAAGCGGGCATCGGGGAGGCCACCATGCTGCTGGCAGTGCTGTGGCCGCTCGCCTTATATGCGCCAAAACTGCTGGGCTACCTCGAGACGATGCTGTTTCCAACGCGGCGTCAGGCCTATGGCGGCGCGCGACGCTTCGCTGCGGGTGCCGCGGTCGAGATCGTCTTCACCCTGCTGCTGGATGCCGTCTCTTACGTCAGCAAAACGCAGGCGCTCCTGCGTTTGGCGCTTGGTGCGAAACCCGGCTGGCTGCCGCAGGCCCGCCGCGACCGTGGCGTGGCATGGGCCGAGGCGTTGCGGCTCTATTGGCCGCACACCGCACTCGGCGTGGCAAGTTTCGGCGCGCTGCTGATCGCGAACCCCTGGTTTGCCCTGGTGGCGCTGCCATTCGCGGGTGGGTTGCTGGCCGCGGTCCCGCTGTGTGTGCTGACGTCTTCGCCCCTTGTGTCGCGGTGGTTGTGCGCGCGCGGCGTCGCAGCCTTTCCCGAAGAAATCAACCGCCCCCGGGCCTGAACAAAACAGCGGTCCCGCTTGCAAAAGCGAGCCGTCCACCATCGACGGGCCGGCCGATGTTGTGCGCCGTCACGGCCCTGTTGGCGTCCGACGTGCGCACCACCACGCCAGCGATGCAGGGCAGCGGGAGGCTTGGCATATCGGGCAAAAGACGCGCCATCGCATCGCTCGATAAAATGCGGATGCTGCCCTGCGGCAACGAAATCACATAGCCCCCGGCCGGGTCGGGTCGCAGCGGACGGCCCGCCACGCGGCAGAGCAATGCCCCCATTTCGGCTGGGTCCTGCGCGCTGATCAAAACCTCTTCAAGGACAGCAGCACGATTGGGATGCTCCAGGTCTTCCGCCCGCCAGACCAACTCGGGCGTGAGGTGATGGATCAGTTGCAGACGGGGAACGCCACTGACGATCGGCACGCGTTCGAAGCGCGCCTCCCCCGCGTCAGTCTGGCGCGAGGTGGCCGCGAGCGGCGCCTCGATGCCGGCTTTTGCGAGCCTGATCTGGGCTTGGTGCGTGTCATTGACCGTGAGGCTGAGGATATGGGCGCCCTCGTAGCGGGCGATAAAGCCCGCCAAGGTGCGGCTCGGCCGCGCCGGATCGACCACAGAGATCAACTCGATATAACCCTGCCCGAGCATGGCGCACCGATTGCCCGTCCCGGTCGGAACGCCGGCGCCATCGGTGTGGATGGCCACTGGCGTGAGCGCGAAACCAAGACCCTGCCATTGCGCGGAGGCGGCAGCGAGATCACCCACCGCGATGGCGGCATGATCGAGTGCGTGCGCCCGGTTCATGCAGGACCGATCAGACCGGTTCCGGCGCAGTTTCGTATTTTTCGATCCACCACTCCCGCGGCTCCTCGGCCGCCGCGTCATACCAGGCCGCAACCAGCGCATGGCGCCGCACCGCGCGGCAATAGGCTGCTGATTCCGCGGACAAGGGCGGTTCATAGGTCAGCAACCGCGCAACCACGGGGGCATACATGGCGTCAGCCAGGGTGAAGGACGCGCCGAACAAATACGGCCCCGTGGCTCCGAAGCGGGCCCGGGTCTCGGCCCAGATCGCCTCGATCCGGGCTATGTTGTCAGCGACGGCTGGCGCATTGCAGGTCCCGGCCGCGCCGGCGCGGAACAGGCTCATCGGCATCGCGCTGCGCAGATCCCGAAACCCCGCATGCATTTCCGCGGATATGACCCGCGCATGGGCGCGCGCGGCAGGGCTGTCGGGCCACAGGCCGGGCGCTTGCTCGGCACAGTATTCGGCGATCGCCAGGCTGTCCCAAACCTGGTTGCCGGCATGTTCGAGAAAAGGGACGGTCCCGCCGGGCGAGGCGGCCTGAACCGCGGGCGTGGTGCCTCCGGCCAGCGGAATGACGATCTCCTCGACCTGCAACCGCGCGAGGCGCACCGCAAGCCAGCCTCTCAGCGACCATGACGAGTAGCGCCGCGTGCCAATGGTCAGGCGATCTTGGGTCATCCAGTCCTCCCGTGTTGGCGCGAGTCGACAAGACCCAGCGACCCGAAACCAAGCCTCGCCGGCGCGCAGGCCCTTCGTCAACCCACCCAGCGCGATCGCCGGAGGTGGAATCACCGGCGGCGTCAATCGCTCGCCAAATCAGAGAGTTAGATCGGAATTAATCCACCTGCCAAAAGGCATACTGCTCTAACGGAATGTGCCACCAAATAACGACGCAGGGGCGAGCAGAAGCCACGCCCAAAGAAACGCCGACAGCCAATTGGCGACCTGGAAAACCAGAGGCGGCATCTCGAATATCCCGCACAACAACGGAATCGTCGCGCGCAGCGGACTGAAGAAGCGGCACATCACGACGCTCATCGCGCCAAACCGGCGGAAAAACCGTTCGCCGCGCGGCAGCAGTTCGGGATGGCGGCTCAGCGGCCAAATGGTCCGAACCCGGTCCTTCAAGCGAAAGCCGATCGAATACGAAACCCAATCGCCCAGCCCCGATCCCAGGCTGACCGCCATCCAGACCGGCCAGAATTCGATCCCGCTCACGCCGATCAACGTCCCCATCGCAATCATGATCGTGATGCCCGGCACCACCATCGTCACAAAAGCCAGCGCCTTGAGGAACCCCAATATAAACGCGATCGGCACGGCATAGGCCGCATGATCCTGGATGAAGGCGATGACAGCGGTGGCGGCGTCCTGCAACACGTCAGGCGTCTGCAATACGGTCGAAGCCCGGTTGGTCCGGCGCCGCCGCGGGGCTGATCGCGATCCCGCTGACGCAAGCCCGCTCCGGCCCGCCACGGCAAGCCTCGACCAGGCGGTCCACGCACGCCGCTTCACCCGACACCAGGGCCTCAACACACCCATCCGCCGTATTGCGGACCCAGCCGTCGATGGCGCGTGCGCGCGCCTCGCTGACCATCCAATCCCGGTACCACACGCGCTGGACCCGTCCGGAAATCAGCAAATGGAGGGATTTCATGGCTGAATCGCCAGCGCCATGAGAGCCGCGGCGTGATGGATATCGGTCCGCACGTTCTCGCGCCGCGCCTGCGCCGCGCTATCGGGGCCCCAGATTTCCTCCTGAAACAATTCATCGAGCATCGCTGCCGTGCTGGCCGCATGCGCATCGATTGCGCCGTCGGCCAATGCCAGCCCCAACACCAGACTGCCAAGCGCCGGCACCGCGACGCCCAGCGCGGCCAATTGCGGCGGGCCAAAAACTGCCACGGCACCCGCCAGCGCGGCCAGCGCCGATGGCGCCTGGCGGACATGAACGATGCCGGTCGTGACAGCGAGCCGGGCGCCAAAGCGCCGCTCGGCCCAATCCAACCAAGGCTGCCACAGCCGCGCCTGCCGCTCGGCCAGCGCCTCGGGCAGTTCGGCCCGATAGCACAGCAGATCGGTTTCGCCGTAGCGCGCGATTTCGAGGATCACAGGTTCCGGGTCGGGCGCGATGCGCTCCTGCGCGGTGCCGGCCAGCCGCGTCAACGGCACATCGGCATAGCTCATCTCGCCGCCCTTTTCGCCGCCAGCCGCCTGCCACTCGGCCGCAATCGCCGCCGCCAAGGCACGCGAGGGCACAATCAACGCACTGCCGGACGGCACGCGCACGGCACGTCCATCAAGCTTCACGCCCCAGCCCATGTCTTCGGGGGCAGGTGCCGCATTGTCCCAGAACCGCTTCATCGCCGCTCTATGGCACACCTCGAAGGAATGGCGAAACCAGGGACGGCCCAACCGGCACGCACGGCGCCCTAGCGCGCCAATCCCCCCCTGCCAGCCCCATCGCGTCCGCTCAGGGGCCGCGCCGGGGCGTCATCCCCGGCTTGCCGTGACAATGGCCGGAACGTCGAAGCCGAGGTCCTTGAACGTCGCGGCCATATGCGGCGGCAGCCGCGCTTCGAGCGTGAGCTTGCCGCCATCGGGATGCGGCAGCACGAGGCGGCGGGCATGGAGGTGCAACTGCTCGGCGAACCCGTCGACCAGCGCGGTATTGCGGCCCTCGATCTCCTGGCCATACGGCGTGTCGCCCAGGATCGGCGAGCCGATCGAGGCGCAACTCACGCGCAGCTGATGGGTCCGTCCGGTGAGCGGCGTCAGTTCGAGCCAGGAGAGTTTTTTGCTGGCATGATCCAGCGTGCGGTAATCGGTGATCGCGTGGGCGATGTCGGTGTCATAGACCCCCGCGACGGCAACACGCTCGCCGCGGAACCCTTCGACCCGCACCAAATCGAGTTCCATCCGCCCATGCGGCGGGATCGGGCGTCCGACCACAATCGCCCAATAGGTCTTGTGCACCACCCGGGTGCGGAACGCCGCCGCAAGCTTTGCCGCCACCCCCGGCGTGCGCGCCAGCAGCAGCAGGCCCGACGTGTCCTTGTCCAGCCGGTGCACCAGGCGAGGGCGATGCGCCGAGCCGAAGCGCAAGGCATCGAGCATGCCGTCGAGATGCTTGACGATGCCGGGCCCCCCCTGGGTCGGCAGGCCGGGCGGCTTGTCGATCACCATCACGTGATCGTCCCGATAGATCACCATGCGCTCCGCTTCCTTGCGGCTCCGCTCATCGATCACCGGCGTCGCTTTGACCGGGGCGGCGACAGCAAGGTTCAGGGGGGGAATGCGCAGGGTTTCGCCCGGCATCAGCCGGGTCGCGGGTTCCGCGCGCTTGCCATCGACCCGTATCTGGCCGGTGCGGCAGAGCTTTTGCAGCGCCCCTTGCGTCACGCCGGGGAAGTGGCGGCGGAACCAGCGATCGAGCCGGATTTCCGCCTCATCCTCCAGGACGACGCGGGTGGTGACCTGCGATGTGACAACGCTCATGTATTCCGCTCCGCCCGCAGCTTGGCCCAATATGCCAGTCGCTTCACCACCTCGCGCTCGAAACCTCGCTCGCGTGGCCGATAGAACTGGGCACGGTCCATGCCGTCGGGAAAATAATTCTGGCCGGAGAAACCATCTTCGGCCTCATGGTCGTAGGCGTAGCCCGAACCGTAGCCGAGGTCCTTCATAAGCTTGGTCGGCGCATTCAGGATATGGAGCGGCGGCGCGAGACTGCCGGTTTTCCGTGCGGCGCGACTGGCCTCGCCCAGTGCGACATACAGCGCATTGGATTTCGGGGCTGTCGCAAGATAGACCACCGCCTGGGCAATGGCGAGTTCGCCTTCGGGGCTGCCGAGGCGTTCATAGGTCTCCCACGCCGCGAGTGCCTGGGGCAGCGCCTGCGGATCGGCGAGGCCGACATCCTCGCTGGCGAAGCGCACGACACGGCGCGCGATGAAGCGGGGGTCCTCGCCGCCGGCGAGCATGCGCGCGAGCCAGTAGAGAGCCCCATCGACATCCGAGCCGCGCATCGATTTATGCAGGGCGGAGATCAGGTTGTAATGTTCCTCCCTGTCCTTGTCGTAAAGCGCCGCGCGCCGGGCAAGCAGTTCGGACAGGGCGGCACCATCCATCGCCGGGGTATCCGCCGGCAGGGCAGTGAGTTGCTCGACCATGTTCAACACGTAGCGCCCATCGCCGTCGGCCATCGCGCGCAGCGCCGCGCGGGCCTCGGCGTCAAGCGGCAGGGGGCGGCCGGTCATCGCTTCCGCGCGGCTCAACAGCAGGTCCAAGGCCGCGTCATCGAGCCTGCGGAGTACCAGCACCTGACAGCGGGACAGCATCGCCCCGTTGAGCGCGAAGGACGGGTTTTCCGTGGTCGCGCCCACCAGCGTGATGGTGCCATCCTCGACGACGGGCAGGAAACCATCCTGCTGCGCCCGGTTGAAGCGATGGATTTCATCGACAAACAACATCGTGCCGCGGCCATCCTGGCGGCGGGCGCGGGCGGTTTCGAATGCCAGTTTGAGGTCCGCCACGCCGGAGAACACTGCGGAGAGTTGCATGAACTCCAGGCCCGCACGATCCGCGAGCAGGCGCGCGATCGTGGTTTTGCCGACACCGGGCGGTCCCCACAAAATAAGCGACGCGAGCGAGCCGCGCTCGAGCATGCGCGTCAGGGTTCCTTGCGGTCCCACCAAATGATCCTGCCCCACAACCTCACCGAGCGCAGCCGGCCGCAACCGCTCGGCCAGCGGCCGCGGTGCGTCCGCATGCAGAAGGGAAGGGGAGGGCACGCGCGGTGGCGGGAACTTGGCCATGACACAAAAACATAGGACCGGTCCAAGGACCGGTCCATGTTCAGTTCATCCAGGCTGAAACGCGTGGAGCGATCACTCGCTCTCGCTGTCCTCGGCCATCACTTCCTGCTTCGGGCCGCTGTCGAGGCCCTTGGCGGACGGGTCGCGGTCCACCAATTCAATCACCGCCATGTCGGCCGCATCGCCGTAGCGAATGCCGGCCCGCAGGACGCGCGTATATCCACCCTGGCGATCCTTGTAGCGCTCGGCAATCACGCTGAAGAGCTTGCTGACGATCACGTTGTCGCGAAGCTGCGCGTAGGCCTGGCGGCGTGCGTGCAATCCGCCGCGCTTGCCAAGGGTGATGAGCTTTTCGGCAACCGGCCGAAGCTCCTTCGCCTTAGGCAGCGTGGTTGTGATCTGCTCATGCTTGATCAGCGCATGAGCAAGGTTGCGGAACATCGCAAAGCGATGTGTGTCTGTAACGCCGAGCTTCCGGCCAGCTACCCCGTGACGCATCTTACTTTCTCCCGGCTACTCAGAACGGCTCTTCGAGACGCTTGGCGAGGTCTTCGACATTTTCAGGCGGCCAGCCCGAAACGGTCATGCCCAGCACCAAGCCCATCGAGGACAAAACTTCCTTGATTTCATTCAGCGACTTACGGCCGAAGTTCGGCGTACGAAGCATTTCCTGCTCGCTCTTCTGAACGAGGTCGCCGATGTAGACGATGTTGTCGTTCTTCAGGCAATTCGCCGAGCGGACCGACAATTCGAGTTCGTCGACCTTGCGCAGCAGATTGCGGTTGAACGGCAGATCGTCCTGCGGCTCTTCGGTGCGCAACTGCTGCGGCTCATCGAAGTTGATGAACAGCTGGAGCTGGTCCTGCAGGATACGCGCGGCAAGCGCCACCGAATCCTCCGGCGACACCGTGCCGTTGGTCTCCACCGTCAGCAGCAGCTTGTCATAATCGGTGACCTGACCCACGCGGGTCGGCTCCACCTTGTATGACACGCGACGCACAGGCGAGTAGATCGCATCGACCGGAATGAGCCCGATCGGCGCATCCTCGGGGCGGTTCATCGCCGCTGGGACATAGCCCTTGCCGGAATTCACGGTGAATTCCATGCCGAGCTTCACGCCGTCATCGAGCGTGCAGATCACGAGATCAGGGTTCATGACATCGATGTCATGCCCGGTCTGGATCTGCCCGGCGCGCACTTCGCCGGGGCCAGTTGCCGTCAGCATCATGCGCTTGGGGCCATCGCCGTGCATCCGCAGCGCCAACTGCTTGATGTTGAGCACGATGTCGGTGACGTCCTCGCGGACGCCAGGAACCGAGCTGAACTCATGCAGCACGCCATCGATCTGCACCGCCGTAACGGCCGCGCCCTGAAGGGACGACAGCAGCACGCGACGGATCGCATTGCCCAGCGTCATGCCAAAGCCGCGCTCAAGCGGCTCCGCAATCACTGTCGCGACCCGCGCAGGGTCAGAACCAGGGTCGACACCAAGATTTTCCGGCTTGATGAGCGACTGCCAATTCTTCTGCATCACTGCGGAAAGTCTCATGGGATCACACCCGCCGCCGCTTGCGCGGCCGGCACCCGTTATGCGGCACCGGCGTCATGTCACGGATCGCCGTGATCGAGAAACCGACGGCCTGAAGCGCACGCAGCGCGCTCTCGCGGCCTGAACCGGGGCCCGAAACCTCGATCTCAAGCGTCTCCATGCCGTGTTCGCGGGCCTTCTTGCCGGCGTCTTCGGCGGCGACCTGCGCGGCATAAGGGGTCGATTTGCGCGAACCCTTAAAGCCCTGCATGCCAGCCGACGACCAGGCAATCGTATTGCCCTGCGCGTCGGTGATGGTCACCATCGTGTTGTTGAACGTCGCGGCCACGTGAGCGACGCCGGACGTAATATTCTTGCGCTCCTTTTTGCGGGTGCGCGTAGCGGCGGCAGGCTTCGCCATGAATTTCGGTCCTGTCCATCAAATCGTCCCCGCCAGATCCGGCGGGGACAGAGTGTCAAAGACGCAAGCAACCCCGAAGGATTACTTCGTCACCTTCTTCTTGCCGGCGATCGCCACGGCCTTGCCCTTGCGGGTACGGGCATTCGTGTGGGTGCGCTGGCCGCGAACCGGCAATCCGCGACGATGACGCAGGCCGCGATAGCAGCCCAGATCCATCAATCGCTTGATGTTCATCGCAACTTCACGCCGCAGGTCGCCCTCGACGCGGTAGTCACGGTCTATCATCTCACGAATACGCAGCACTTCCTCATCGGAAAGCTGGTTCACCCGGCGATCCTCCGGGATGCTGAGCTTCGTGCAAATGTCCTGCGCCTTCGCAGGGCCAATGCCATAAATATAGCGAAGGCTGATCTTCACCCGCTTGTTGGTCGGGATGTTCACGCCGGCAATACGCGCCACGCCGCTTCACTCCTAAATGGCCTTCCACGATCCTGCGGAAGAGCCTACAAAACGTAAGGCGGCGGAACCGCAGGGGCACCGCCGAGGGGGCGCACTATAGCCAGGGGCTTTCGAGTGTCAACGCGCCGACTCGGTTGACTCACCAACGGACGGCTGCCATGCAAAAAAAGAACGGCCCCGCTGCCGTTCCGGCGCCCCCACATGCCGAGCCAGCCCGGTTCCGGCGATTTCGCTCACCAGCTTGCGCAGGATCGCCGGCGCAAACTGATCATAGCGGTCGATCGCGATCATGAATGCCCCGGGTCCGCCGATCACCGCATCGCGGTAATGCGCGTCCAGATCCGGCTCAACGGCCAGAATTGGCAGCCCATTGATCGTCACCCCGGCCGCAACCGCGTCATCGCGCGCAATCCCCACCGGGCGCCCGCTGGTGTTGGCGCCATCCCCGGAAATGTCGATCACCCGCCGCGCCCCCGCTTGCCCGCCGCGCTCAAACAGCCCGAGCGCATAATCGATCACGCCGCTGATCGACGTGCCGCCGCCGAACAATCGGCGCGGCGCCGCCTCGATCTTCGCCGCCAGCGCCGCAGCCGAGCCCGCATCGCGCACCTCATGCCAATCCACCACCAGCACCTGCAGCCGCGGCCCGGTCCATTGCACCATCGCCACCGCGATCCGCTGGTGCGCTCCGCCAATGATCGCCCGCAGCAGCCGGGGATCCCGGAAGGCGGCCGCATAGCCCTGTTTCTGCAACGCAAAGCGTTCGGCCGACACGCTGCCCGAGGCATCGACCGCGAGCACGAGCTGCAGATCGACCGTTTCCGCCCGCGCGGGCCAGGCGAGCAGCAACAGAATGACAATCAGCCGCATGCTCTTCGCCCCGCCGCGTCGCGCCCTCCCCTCGGTCGGGCTACTTCATCGAGGAATAGGCGGTCGGAATCAGCAGCGTCGATTGCATTTCCACCACTTTGCCGGCCTGGCGCTTCAGGTAATCGAGCCATTCCTGGTCCTGGAACAGCGCGCCTCGCGCCTTGGCGCGCGCATCCGGGGTCGCATAGTTCCACATATGGATCACCTCGTTGGGCTGCGGGCTTTCGCCGATCCAGAGCCCGACATTGCGCGAATATTTCTCGCGCACCGGCATGATACCGAGATACGCCTCGGCATAAGGGCGGGCATCGCCCACATTGGTGCGGTAGATCCGCATCTCGTAGACCCCGCCCTCCGCGACCGGCGGCGTGATGTCCTTCATCGGATGCATGAAGCGAATGTCCTGCCGCTCCAAAAGCGGACGGATCCGCGGGATATACTCCTCGGTCCAGGCCTTGTTCTGCCCCAAGGCCCCGCGCAGCCGGGCGCGCTCGTCGAGGCTCGCATAGCTCCAGATGTGCCACACCTGGTTGAGCCCGCCGAATTCCGGCGTCCAGTAGCCGTGATTGACGCCGTAATCGTTGCCCCGTGCCGGGCGGCCGATGGTCCTTGCGTATTCAAGATACTCGGCGAGCTTGCCGGGTTTGAGCGTGTACTGGCGGAGTTCGTGGATCATCGTCCGGTTCCCATACAGATAAGATGTCGCGCCGATCATCCATCCTCGGCGTCTTCCGCCACCATGCCAGCCCCTGCGGCCAGTGGCCAGCACGCCCGCCGCAGCCTGAGAGCAGGATACTTTCGGACAGGCGAAGGCACCCTGCTCCGGCTCTTTGTCTGATCGCCTGATTCAGCTTTTAGACCGAGTCCGCCGAACCTCATCAGGTTTCAGGGCGCGTCCCGCAGCGCGAAACCAACCCGCAGGCCAAGCATGCGCGACGTCTCTGCCCCATCGGCCTCATAAGGCGGCAGGCGCGCCCCTTCAAACAACCGGCGCACCGCATCGTCCAGCAACGCCGACCCCGCACTCTCCTCGATCAGGACCGCAATCACCCGCCCATCGGGCTCGGCCGTCACCCGCACCATGACAACCCCCTCGACACCGCGGCGTTGCGCATCACGCGGATAGGTCTTGTGCGCCTCAACCCAGGCCAGCACGGCGCCACGCCACGCAGCCGCCGCAGGCCTGGGCGCTGCACCGTCGGGCGGCCTCGGGGCGCCGGCGTCGCCCGGCAAAGACAAGGCAGGGGATGCGTCGGACCGCGGCGCACGCCCCGCCCCGGACGCTACCGGCTGCCGCGCAGCGAGCGCAGCGGCCGGTAGCGCAAGACGATCCGTCGCTGCCGGCGGCACGGGTCGCCTGACCACCGCCACGCCGCTATCGGCCAAGACAGCCCCAGGCTCGGTGCCTCCAGGCTCGGTGCCTCGAGGCTGGGTACCCCGCACGGCCACAGATTCGGCCACCGCGACCTCATGCATCGCCGTCCCGGCGGTCGCTTCGAACCGCTGCGCCGGCCGGGACTCGGGGGGCGCCGGAGACTCCACAGCCGCGCTCACCATCATCACCTCGAGGTCAGCAGCCAGCGGCAATGGAGGCACGAACCGCCCTGTGCCGTCGAGCAGCGCCGCCGCCGCCACAGCATGGAGCAGCAGCGAGGCTGCCACCGCACGGCGCAATCCATCCCGCCCCCGCGCTGCCCCCTCCACCCCGACCCGCTGCTTGGACGCAATTCCTGCCACCCTGCCGTGCCTATCCGTCACGCCTGAATGACTATCCATCGGCGCGCCGATTTGATAGAGGGCGGCCATGAGTTCGTTCAAACATGATAATTTCAACGACCGCCTGAGCACGCAGGCGGCCGCTCGCAAGGCGCAGATCGAAAAGTTCAAGGCTCGTCCCGCCCCGGACGATCCCGCCGTGCTGGCCAAACGCGCCGAACTGGTCGCGATCGCCGAGGCCCGCAAGGCCCGGATCGAAGAGCGCCGGCTCGCCCGTGAGGCCGAGGCCGCGCGGCTCGCGAAGGAAGCGGCCGAACTGGCCGCCCAGCGCGCCGCCGAGGACGTCGCCCGCCAGCGCGAGGAGGCCGAAATGGCCGCCCGCCGCCTCGCGGCCGATGCCGACAGCAAGGCCCGCGCCCAGGCCCTCGCGGCCGAGCAAAAAGCAGCGCGCGATGCCCGCTACGCCGCTCGGCAGTCCCGCCGGAAATAACGAGCCCGCCGCCGTTCGCGCCGCAACATCATAAAAACGGGCCGTGACCGGCGACGGTCACGGCCCGTTTTCGATCCATAGCGTCTGATGGTTTTTGGCGGAATCGCGAAAAACCATCAGACGATCAAACAAACAGCCAGAGCGGGATGCCCTCGCCGATCAGAAGGCACCTCGCTCTGGTGCCGTGTTCAGACGGCCAGCACCCGCGCCCGCGCCGCGGCATATTCGCGCGCCAGACGATCCACCAACGCGCCCGCCGGCACCACGGCCTTCACCGCGCCGATACCCTGGCCCGACCCCCAGATGTCCTTCCACGCCTTGGTCGCCCCGGCGCCGAAATTCATCGAGGATTTGTCGGCCGTCGGCAGGTTCTGGGTATCGAGCCCGGCGCGCTCCAGCGTGGGCTTGAGATAATTGCCGAGCACGCCGGTGATGAGGTTGGTGTAGATGATGTCATCGGCGCCGCTCTCGACGATCATCTGCTTGTAGCCTTCCGCCGCATTGGCTTCCTCGGTCGCGATGAAGGCCGAGCCGATATAGGCGAGATCGGCCCCGCAGGCCTGCGCCGCCAGCACGGCGTTGCCATTGGCGATCGCGCCGGACAGCGCGATCGGCCCATCGAACCATTCCCGGATTTCCTGCACCAGCGCAAACGGCGAGAGCGAGCCGGCATGCCCGCCCGCCCCGGCCGCCACCGCGATCAGTCCATCCGCGCCCTTCTCGATCGCCTTGCGCGCGAAGGTGTTGTTGATGATGTCGTGCAGCACCACGCCGCCATAGGAATGGATCGCCTGGTTCACATCGGGCCGCGCGCCGAGCGAGGTGATCACGACCGGCACCTTGTATTTGACGCACATCTCGACATCGTGTTCGAGCCGCGTATTGCTGCGGTGCGCAATCTGGTTCACCGCAAACGGCGCCGCCTGGCGCTCGGGGTGCTTGGCGTCGTGTTCGGCGAGTTCGCCGGTGATGCGCTTCAGCCACTCCTCCAGCATCTCCGCCGGCCGCGCATTGAGCGCCGGAAACGCACCCACGATGCCGGCCTTGCACTGCGCGATCACCAGATCGGGGTTGGAGATGATGAACAACGGCGACCCGATCACCGGAATGCGCAGATTTTGGAGGATCGGGGGCAGCGACATGGCAGGACGTTCCGTTGTTGCGTTGTCTTTCCTGCATGGCGCGGAAGCCGCTCTCGTGCAAGAGGCTTGCATTCGAGGCTTGACGCGCGCTGGAAAGTTAATAAAAAAGACTAACATGTCTATTTTAACAACATCGCCGCGTCCGCGTGGCCAACCGCCTCAACCGCACCGCCCGCTGGTTTTTTTCGCCCGTGGCGCGCGCCGGATTTCATGCGCCTTTTTTGTTGCGAATTCGGAAAAACAGACGGCCGATCCCGCAGGATTCAGCGGCCGCACGCCCTCACAGCCACGGCATCTCCGCCGCATAGCGCCCCTCGAACGCGTCGATCGCCCCCTGCTGGCTCAGGGTGAACGCGATGTCGTCCATCCCCGCGAGCAGCAATTCCTTGCGGAACGGGTCGATCTCGAAGCTGTCGATACGGAACCCGTCATTGATCCCGAGTGGGCCGCGCACCTCCTGCGCCTCCAGGTCCACCACCAGCTTCGCCCCCGGATTGCGTGCCAGCGCCGCCCGGATCTCGGCGCAGCGCGCCTCCGGCAGCACGATCGGCAGCAACCCGTTCTTGAAACTGTTATTGAAAAAAATATCCCCGAAACTCGGCGCGATCACCACCCGGAACCCCGCATCCGACAGCGCCCAAACCGCATGCTCGCGCGACGAGCCGCAGCCGAAATTGCGATCCGCCACCAGCACCCCCGCCCCCGCACTGGCGGGCAGGTTCAGCACGAAGTCCGGCTTGGCCGATCCGTCAGCCTCGCTGCGGATGTCGTTGAACAGCAATGCGCCATAGCCTTCCGCCCGCGCCCGCCACAGAAACCGCGCCGGGATGATTTGGTCGGTATCGACATTCGCCATATCCATCGCTGCCGCCACCGCCTCGACGGTTTCGAATTTGCGCATCACACGCCTCCCATCATGGTTCGCACATCCGTCAACCGCCCCGTCACCGCGGCGGCCACCGCCATCGCCGGACTGACCAGATGGGTCCGCGCGCCACGGCCCTGGCGGCCGACGAAATTGCGGTTGGAGGTCGACGCGCAGCGCTCGCCCGGCGCCACCAGATCGCCGTTCATGCCGACGCACATCGAGCAACCCGGCTCGCGCCACTCGAACCCGGCGGCGCGAAACACCGCATCCAGCCCCTCCGCCTCGGCCTGCTGCTTCACCAGCCCCGATCCCGGCACCACCATCGCCGGGATCACCACCCGCCGCCCCTGCGCGACGGCGGCGGCGGCGCGCAGGTCCTCGATGCGGCTGTTGGTGCACGAGCCGATGAACACCCGCTCGATCGGCACGTCCTGCATCGCCATGCCGGCCTCCAGCCCCATATACGCAAGCGCCCGCTCCATCGCCTCGCGCCGGTCGGCATCGGGGGCGAGGGCAGGGGAGGGGATGCTGCCGGTGATGGGGGCCGCATCCTCCGGGCTCGTCCCCCAGGTCGCCATCGGCGCGATAGCGGCGCCATCGAGGGTGATTTCGCGGTCGAACACGGCGCCCGGATCGCTCGCCAGATCCCGCCATGACGCGACCGCCTGGTCCCATGCAGCCCCCTTCGGCGCGAAGGGACGGCCCTTGAGGTAGGCAAAAATCGCCTCGTCCGGCGCCACCATGCCGGCCCGCGCGCCGGCCTCGATCGACATATTGCACACCGTCATCCGCCCTTCGACCGACATGGCGCGAAACACCGCCCCGGCATATTCGATGACATGCCCGCTGCCGCCGCCCGCGCCGATCCGCGCGATGATGGCCAGGATCACGTCCTTCGGCGTCACCCCGAAGCCGAGCATACCCTCCACCGTCACCCGCATCGCGCGCGGCTTGCGGCTCTGCCACAGGGTCTGTGTCGCCAGCACGTGCGAGACTTCCGAGGCGCCGATGCCGAAGGCGAGAGCGCCCACCGCGCCATGCGTCGCGGTATGGCTGTCGCCGCAGACCATCAGCAGGCCCGGCAGGGTGATGCCCTGCTCGGGACCGATGACATGAACGATCCCCTGGCGGACATCGCCGAGGCCGAACAGCGTGAACCCCTGGGTCGCCGCGTTCTCGGCCAGCGCGCTCACCATCTCGCGCCGGTTGGGCTCGGGGATCGCCGCCAGCGTGTGCCCGCGCGTCGAGACATAATGGTCCGGCGTGCCGAAAGTGCGGCCGGGATGGCGCACTCGCATGCCGCGCTCGGCCAGGGCGCGGAAGCCGGCCCGCGATCCATCATGGACCAGATGCCGCCCGACATGCAGCAGCGTCGCGCCATCCGGGCGGACCAGGATGCTGTGCCGCTCCCAGATCTTGTCGAGCATTGTCCGTGCCATGAGTCCCTCCGCAATTGGCCGCAGGTTATGCGCCGCGCCCGCAAGGCGCCACCATCAAACCCTCACACGCCACGCCGCGATGGACAATCCAGACGAGACCGGCGATTTTCAGGCAAGCAACGCGGCAACCCATGGCCCCTGTCATGATCAGCCTGCTCCCTGATCAGCCTGCTCCGGCGCAGCCGGCGATTGCACTTCCCACCGGCCATACTATTTTGCGAACAAACACCCATGAGGAGACCGACATGGATTTGAGCTTCACGCCAGAGGAAGTGGCCTTCCGCCAGGACCTGCGCACCTTCTTCACGACTGCGATTCCGCAGTCCATCCGCACCAAAGTGCTTGAGGGCCAGCATCTCACGAAAGAGGAGATCATCACCGCCCAGCGTATCCTCAACGCCAATGGCCTGGCCGTGCCGAACTGGCCGGTCGAATGGGGCGGCAAGGACTGGACCTCGGTGCAGATCTATATCTACCAGGACGAAATGCAGTTGAACGGCGTGCCCTCGCCGCTTGCCTTCAACACCTCGATGGTCGGCCCCGTCATCGCCCAGTTCGGCACCGATGCGCAAAAAAAGCGCTATCTCCCGGCCGCCGCCAATCTTGATGTGTGGTGGTGCCAGGGCTTCTCCGAGCCCGGCGCCGGCTCCGATCTCGCCAGCCTGCGCACCAAGGCCGAGCGCGTCGGCGACACCTGGGTGATCAACGGGCAAAAAACCTGGACCACGCTCGCCCAGCACGCCGACTGGATCTTCGTGCTCTGCCGGACCGACCCGACCGCCAAGAAGCAGGAAGGCATTTCCTTCATCCTCGCCGACATGAACACCCCCGGCATCACCCGCCGCCCGATCCAGACCATCGATGGCGGGCACGAGGTCAACGAGATCTTCTTCGACAACGTCGTCGTGCCGGCCGAAAATCTGGTGGGCGAACTGCACAAGGGCTGGGACTGCGCCAAGTTCCTGCTTGGCAACGAGCGCACCGGCATCGCCCGTGTCGGCACCTCCAAGGCCCGTCTCAAGCGGATCCGCGAACTCGCCAGCCTCGAATTCTCCGGCGGTTCGGCGCTGATCAACGACCGCAAGTTCCGCGAAAAGCTGGCGGCCTGCGAGGTTGAGCTGAAGGCGCTGGAAATGACCCAGCTGCGCATCGTCGCCGATGAAAAGAACCACGCCAAGAACAAGCCCAATCCCGCCTCGTCCATCCTCAAGCTCAAGGGCTCGACGATCCAGCAGACCACGACGGAGCTGATGATGGAACTCGTCGGCCCCTACGTGATGCCGTTCGCGGCCTCCGACGAGGGCGATGGGCGCAACGAGATCGGCTATGGTCCCGACTATGCCGCCGGCACCGGGCCGACCTATTTCAACTGGCGCAAGATTTCGATCTACGGCGGCTCAAACGAGATCCAGCGCAACATCGTCGCCAAGGCAATCCTCGGTTTCTAGCGCGCGATCCGCACGGTTCGCCGTGCCGGTCGCGATCCGGCTCTTTGTTTGATCGCCTGATCCACGCCTGCGTGCGATGCCACGCGGGTCGATCATGCTCCGTTCGATAGGATTGAAGACCATGGATTTCGATTTCAGTGAAGACCAACGCCTCCTCAAGGACAGCGTCGATCGCCTCATCGCCGACCGCTACGCCTTCGAAAGCCGCAAGCACTTCATCAAGGAGCCCAACGGCTGGTCGGCCGAGATGTGGGCGCAATATGCCGAACTCGGCCTGCTCGGCCTGCCCTTCTCCGAGGACCTCGGCGGCTTCGGCGGCGGCATGATCGAGACCGGCCAGGTGATGGAAGCCTTTGGCCGCGGCCTCGTGCTGGAGCCTTATCTGGCGACCGTGGTGCTGGGCGGCGGGCTGCTCCGCCATGCCGGCAGCGCGGAACAGCAAAGCGAGCTGATCCCCCAGATCATCGCGGGCGACCTCAAGCTCGCCTTCGCCCATATCGAGCGGCATTCGCGCTGGACCCTCAACGACGTTGCCGTGACCGCCCGCAAGGACGGCTCGGGCTACCTCATCAACGGGGAAAAGGGCGTCGTCCTGCACGGCGACTGCGCCGGCAAACTGCTCGTCACCGCGCGCACCGGCGGCGCCCAGCGCGATGCCGGCGGCATCGGCCTGTTCCTGGTCGAGGCGAACGATCCCGGCGTGTCCCGCAAGGGCTACCCGACCCAGGACGGCCTGCGCGCCGCCGAGATCGCCTTCGCCAATGCGCGCGGCGTGCCGCTCGGGGACCCCGACGATGCGCTTGGCGTGATCGAGCGCGTGGTGGACGAAGCCATCGCCGCGCTTTGCGCCGAGGCGGTGGGCGGCATGGGCGAAATGCTGGCGGTGACGACCGACTACATGAAGCAGCGCAAGCAGTTCGGCCGCGCCATCGGCGAGTTCCAGGTGCTGCAGCATCGCGCGGTCGATATGTTCGTCTCGCTCGAACAGGCCAAGTCGATGGCGATGTATGCCACCATGATGGCCGCCTCCGACAATGCCGCCGAACGCCGCCAGGCGCTCTCGGCCGCCAAGGTGCAGATCGGCAAGTCCGGCAAGCATATCGGCGAGGAGGCGGTGCAGTTGCATGGCGGCATCGCGATGACGATGGAATACAAGGTCGGCCACTACTTCAAGCGCATGACGATGATCGAGCAGATGTTCGGCTCGACCGACCATCACCTCGCCGTGCTGACGGATGGCGGCGGATTGTTCTAAAGCCTGATGATCTTTGGCGGAATCGCCAAAGATCATCAGGCGATCCAACGGGCTCATCCGGCTGAGGCACAGACGCGGCCGATCCCGCCGGTCTGTGCCGGGCCGATGTGCGATCAACCCTGCGCATGGAGTGCGACATGACCAATCTGACCGCGGCCAACAAGGTGCGCTACGACCTGACCGGCAAGGCCGCCATCATCACCGGTGCCGCCTCGGGCATCGGCCTCGCCACCGCCACCATGCTGGCGCGCAACGGCTGCGCGGTTGCGATCAACTTCCTCGACGGTGATGCCCGCGGCCCCGAGGCCGTCGCCAATTTGCGCCAGGAAGGCCACAGCGTGATCGAGGCGCCGGGCTCGGTCAGTGATCCCGTTGGCGGCCCGCGCATGATCGAGGACGCCATCCGCCGCCTGGGCCGGCTCGATCTGCTCGTCAACAACGCCGGCACCCCGGGCGTGACCGAAGTGGTCCCGCCCCATCGGCTCGATCTGATCACCGATGAGTTGTGGGACACCATCCTGCAAACCAATCTGGTCGGCCTGTTCCGCCTGTCCAAGGCGGCCGCGCCGATGCTGACGCAGTGCCATGGCGCCATCGTCTCGGTGGCCTCCATCGCCGGGGTGCACAATGCGGGCTCCTCGCTCGCCTATGGTGCCTCCAAGGCGGGGGTGGTCAACATCACGAAAAACCTGGCCCGCGGGCTCGGCCCCGAAGTCCGGGTCAATGCGATTGCGCCCGGCGCGGTCGATAGTTCGTGGCAGATCCAATGGGGCGATGCCGCGCGGCAATCCTCCATCGACAAGGCGGTGCTCAAGCGCCGCGCCACGCCGGAGGATCTCGCCGAGGCCATCGTGTTCCTCGGCTTCGGCGCCAGCATGGTGACCGGGCAGACCCTCGTCGTCGATGGCGGCCTCACGCTGTGACGGACGCGCTGCTCTTCCGCGAGATCGAGCCGTTTCGCACGCAGATGCTGCCGGTCTCGAACCGGCACATGCTCTACGTCGAGGAGAGCGGCAATCCGGCCGGGGTGCCGGTCGTGTTTGTCCATGGCGGCCCCGGCGGCGGCACCTCGCCGCGCCAGCGCCGGCTGTTCGACCCCGCGCATTACCGGATCGTGCTGTTCGACCAGCGCGGCGCCGGGCGCAGCGTGCCGTTCGCGGATTTGGGCGAGAACACGACGTGGGATCTGGTGGCGGACATGGAGACGATCCGCGAAACCCTCGGCATCCAGACCTGGATCGTCTTCGGCGGGTCCTGGGGCAGCACGCTCGGCCTCGCCTATGCCATCGCGCACCCCGAGCGCGTGCGCGGCCTGATCCTGCGCGGCATCTTCCTGGCCCGCCCGAGTGAGGTTCATTGGCTGTATCAGCAGGGCGCGAGCGCGCTGTTCCCCGATGCCTGGGAGGAGTATCTCGCCCCCATCCCACCCGCCGAACGCGGCGACATGGTTGGCGCCTACCACCGGCAATTGACCGGCGATGATGCGCAAATCCGTCTGCGCGCCGCGGCGGCCTGGAGCAAATGGGAAGGTGCGGTCTCGTTCCTGTTCCCGCAGGCGCCATCCATCGAGGACGCGACCCAGCCCGAGCGGGCCCTGCCGCTGGCGCGGATCGAGTGTCACTATTTCAAGCACAACAGTTTTTTCCCGACCGAAAACTGGCTGCTGGAAAATATCCATCGCGTCCGCCCCATTCCCGGCGTGATCATCCAGGGCCGCTACGATCTGGTCTGTCCGCCGACGTCGGCCTGGGCGCTGCACCGGGCCTGGCCCGAAGCGGGGTTCCACATCATTCCCGACGCCGGGCATGGCGGCATGGAACCGGGCACCCTGAGGGCCTTGATCCAGGCGACCGAAGACTTCAAACACCTCTGACTCCCATCAAGGATTTTCCGATGACCGACCTCACCATGATCGACCACAAGATCGGCGACGGCGCCGAAGCCGTCGCTGGCACGCCGGTGTCCGTGCACTACACGGGCTGGCTGTTCGATGCCGCTGCGCCCGACAACAAGGGCCGCAAATTCGACAGTTCGCGCGACCGCGGCACCCCGTTCGGCTTCCCCCTCGGCGCCGGGCGCGTGATCGCCGGCTGGGACCAGGGCGTTGCCGGCATGAAAATCGGCGGCAGCCGCACGCTGATCATCCCGTCCGAACTGGGCTATGGCGAACATGGCGCCGGCGGTGTGATCCCGCCGAATGCGACCCTGGTGTTCGACGTCGAACTGCTCGGCGTCGGCTGACCTGCTGTGGCGGTTCCGCCAAAACGCATCAGGCTCCAAGCCGGGCGGCTTGCCTAAGCGGCCGCCCCCGGCCATCCTGCCGCCAATCCGGCCCTAGAGCCTGATGATTTTTGGTGGAATCACCAAAAATCTGAATCAGGCGATCAAACAAAGAGTTAGAGCGGGATGCCTTCGCCTATCAGAAGGCATCCCGCTCTAGAGCCTGATGATTTTTGGTGGAATCACCAAAAATCCTGAATCAGGCGATCAAACAAGGCCTTAGAGCGGGCTGCCTTCGCCTATTTCGAAGGCATCCCGCTCTAGGAGCTGAGGAAGGAAGGCGGCATGATCTACGAAACCCTCGGCGTCCCCACCCGCATCAACGCCGCCGGCACCGTCACCCGCCTGTCCGGTGGGCTGATGCATCCCGATGTCGCCGAAGCCATGCGCCAGGCGTCGCTGGGCTGCGTGGATATGCTCGACATGCAGGCCGCCGCCTGCCGCGCCATCCGCGCCGCGACCGGCGCCGAGGCCGGTATCGTCACCTCGGGCGCGTCCGCCGCCGTTCTGCTCGGCACGGCTGCCTGTCTTGCCGGGCTCGATCCCGGGCGCATGAACCGGCTGCCCGAGGTGGCGGATGGGCGGCGCGATTTCATCGTCGTGCGCAGCCAGCGCAACATGTACGATCGCGCCATGGTGGTGGCCGGCGCCCGCCTCGTGGAAATCGGCATCCCGGACCGCTACTCCGGACCGGGCATCCGCGACGCCGGGGCATGGGAGATCGAGGATGCGATCGGCCCCGACACGGCCGGCATCTATTATCTCGCGCAGTCCCAGTCCAAACCGGCGCTGCGCGACATCGCCGCCATCGCCCGCCGCCACGGCCTGCCCGTGCTGGTCGATGCCGCCGCCCAATTGCCGCCGGCGAGCAACCTGCGCGCCTATCTCGACGAAGGCGCTGATCTCGTCTGCTTCAGTGGCGGCAAGGCGCTCGGCGGCCCGCAATCCTCCGGCATCCTGGCCGGTCGTGCCGATCTCGTTGCCTCCGCCCTGCTGCAGATGCTCGACATGGATGTCGACACCGCCGCCTGGGCGCCGCCGCGCGAATTCGCGGCCCTGTCGCAACTGCGCGGCCTGCCGCATCACGGCATCGGCCGCTCCTGCAAAGTCGGCAAGGAGGAGATCGCGGGGCTGATCACCGCGCTCAATCGCTTCGTTGCCGACGACCCGGCCGCCCGCCTCGCCCGTCTGCGCGGCCGGCTCGAGCGCATCCTCGCGGCTGCCGGGGGCGCTGACCTTGCGATCGATGAGACCACCATCCCCATCCTGGCCTGGCAGGTCGGCCCCGCCGCGCCCGCGATGGCGGCCCGTTTGCTCGCGTACAGCCCGTCCATCGCCTGTGGCCTGTCGCGCCAGGACGATGGCATCCTGCTGTTCAACCCCATGGCCATCACCGACGCGCAGGGCGAGGCGATCGGCCGCGCCATCGCTGCCCTGCGCGCCTGAAGGAGCCTTCCATGAACCTCGACGCCATCCACGCCTCGCTCCTCGATCACCGCCAGAAAGGCATCCCCGGCGGCACCGCCCCGTTCCGCCTCGACACCATCGCCGCCAAGGGCTGGAACATCCTGCGCGAGGAGATGAATTTCCCGGTCGCCGTGCTGAAGGACAGCGTGCTGACCCATAACAGCGCCTGGATGCGCGATTTCCTGGCCCGCTCCCGCGCCGTGATCGCGCCGCACGGCAAAACCACGATGGCCCCCCAGCTTTTCCAGCGCCAACTCGACGACGGCGCCTGGGCCATCACGCTGGCGACCCCGCAGCAGATCCAGGTCGCGCGCGATTTCGGGGTGAGCCGGATCGTGCTTGCCAACCAACTCATCAGCCGCGGCGCCATCGACTGGGTGCTGGGCGAATTGCAGCGCGATCCGGGCTTTGACTTCTATTGCCTGGTGGATTCCCTCGAAGGCGTGGCTGCCCTGGCCGAGGCCGCCCGCGTGGCCAATATCGGGCGGCCGCTGCAGGTGTTTCTCGAAGGCGGCAGCCCCGGCGGGCGCACCGGGGTGCGCGATATCGAAACCGGCCTTGCCATCGCCCGCGCCGTCAAGGCGGCCAGTCCGTTTCTCGCCTTGCGTGGCGTTGAGGGCTTCGAGGGGCTGTTTGGCGGCACCCGCGCCGAGGTGGAGGCCCAGGTCCGCAGCTTTCTCGATCTGCTCGTCACGCTCGCGCAGCGCTGCGAAACCGAAGACCTTTTCGCCCCCGGCGATGTCATCCTCACGGCCGGCGGCTCGGCGTTCTATGACATGGTGCTGGCCCGGTTCGCCCATGCCGGGCTCCATCGCCCCGTCATGGTGCTGATCCGCAGCGGCTGCTACCTGAGCCATGACTCGGCGCGCTATCGGCGCTCCTTTGCCGACATCGTGGAGCGCACCCCCGATGCCGCCCAGGGCGGCGGCCTGCGCTCGGCGATCGAGGTCTGGGCCCAGGTCCAGTCACGCCCCGAGCCCGGCAAGGTGCTGCTCACGATGGGCGCGCGGGATACCCAGTCCGACACGATGCCGCTGCCCGAGACCTGGTTCCGCACCGGTATGGCGGCGCCGCAGCCGGTTCCCCAAGGCCATGTCTGCACCGGGATGAACGACCAGCACACCCATATGACGGTGCCGCCGGACTCCCCGCTCGGCGTTGGCGATCTGGTCTCCTTCGGCGTCAGCCACCCCTGTCTGACCTTCGACAAGTGGCCGCATCTTTACATCGTCGATGACGCCTACACCGTCATCTCCGCCATCCGCACCTTCTTCTGAGGTCCCCCCATGCGCATTTTCGCCTGCACCCTGGCCACCGAAACCAACACGTTCTCGCCGCTGCCGACCTCGCTCGACGCTTACAAGGAGGGCGTCTTCCTGCGGCCGGGCGAGCATCCGACCGACACGCCCCTGATGTGCACCGCGCCCCTCTTCGTCGCCCGCCGCCGCGCCGCCGGGGAGGGGTTCACGCTGATCGAGGGGTCCTGCTTCGCGGCCTCCCCGGCCGGCACCACCAACCGCGCCGACTACGAATTCATGCGCGATGAAATCCTGGGTCAACTCACGGCTGCCTTGCCGCTCGACGGCGTGCTCCTCGGCCTGCACGGCGCCATGGTCGCCCACGGCTATGACGACGTCGAAGGCGACATCGCAGCACGGGTGCGCGCCATCGTCGGGCCGGATTGCGTGATCGGCATGGAACTCGACCCGCACTGCCACCTCACCCTCAAGCGCGTCAGCCACAGCGACATCATCATTCTCTACAAGGAATTCCCCCACACCGATGTCGTCGACCGCGCGGAGGAGTTGCTCACCCATGTGCTGGCCACCATCCGCGGCCAGATCAAGCCGGTGATGTCGATGTACGATTGCTGCCAGATCGGCTCCTATCCGACCACGCTGCCCCTGATGCGCGCCTTTGTTGATCGCATGATGGCGATGGAGGGCAAGGACGGGATCCTCTCGATCTCGATCGGTCATTGCTTCCCCTACGCCGATGTGGCCGAACTCACCGGGCGTATTCTCGTCGTCACCAACAACGACAAAGCCCAGGCCGACCGCCTGGCCACAGCAATCGGCGAAGAATTCGTCGCCATGCGCGGCCGCACGGCGCCTGACTATCTCGATGTTCCCGCCGGCGTCGGCGCGGGCATCGAGGCGAATATGTCCCCTGTCGTGATGGCCGATCCGGCCGACAATGCCGGCGGCGGCGCGCCGTCGGACAACACCACGATCCTGCGCGAACTCATCGCCCGCGACGCCCAGGATGCCGCACTCGGCCCGATCTGGGACCCTATCGCCGTTCGCCTGTGCTTCGATGCGGGCATCGGCGCCTCCTTCCCGCTGCGCTTCGGCGGCAAGATCGGCCCTGCCTCGGGCGCCCCGGTCGATGCCGTCGTCACCGTCACCGGCCTCGCGCGGGACTGCCACCAATCCTTCGGCCCCACCCAGTCCCCGCTTGGCGACTGCGCCGCCATCAAGATCGGCGGCATCGAAATCGTCCTCATCACCAACCGCACCCAGGCGCTCGGCCTCGAACTGTTCCGCAACGTCGGCATCGAGCCGACCGAGCGCAAAATGCTCGTCGTCAAATCCACCAACCATTTCATGGCCGCCTTCGGGCCGATCGCCAAAAAAGTGATCTACATCGATGCCGATGGCCCGATCCCGCGCGATTACCGCAAAATCCCCTACACCAAAATCAACCGCCCGGTCTGGCCGCTCGATGCCGACACTGCGCCCGGGCTGATTTATTGACGATCCTGCTGCTCAACGGCGTCGGCAGCGCCGGCAAGACCACGCTGACAAAAGCCCTCCAGGCGATGACGCGGGAGGTCTTTCTGCACGTCCAGATGGATGCCTTCCTCGACATGCTGCCCGATCCCTGCCCCGGCGGGTTTACCTTCGAGACCATTCAGCGCGATGGCCATCCCGAAGTCGTGATCTCCAGCGGCCCCGCCGGCAAGCGCGCCATGCACGGCATGCGCCGCTCCGTCGCGGCCCTTGCCGATGCGGGCAACAACCTCATCGTCGACGACGTCAACACCGGCGAGGAATGGCGCGAATACGACACACTCCTCGCCCATCACAGTGTTCACCGCATCGGCATTCTCTGTCCGCTCGACATCCTCGAAGCCCGCGAAGCCGCGCGTGGCGACCGGCTGATCGGGCTGGCGCGCTGGCAGTTTCCGCGGGTTCATGCCGGGCGGGACTATGATTTTACGGTCGATACCGGCGCAGCCTCGGCGGAGGCCTGCGCGCGGCTTATTCGGGGGCGGTTTGATCTCTGAAGGCAGCAAGCGGTCGCTTTTTTGGAAAAAAGCTCCGCAAAAAACTTTATCCGTTTGGCGTCGCCTCTCTCCGCCCGAAAACGCTTGTCGGGTAGAAGTTTTTTGCTTCTTTTTTTCAAAAAAGAAGTGCTTGCCTTCCTGAACCCTTCACCCGCTTTCAGCCTCGCCGCAGGGACACCCCCGATGATCAGCAATCCCGTTCGCACCAAACTCCTTGCCGGCGAAACCGCGCTTGGCGTGATGGCCTTCGAATTCTTCACGCCCGGCCTCGCCCGCATTCTCAAAGCCGGCGGTGCCGAATTCGTTATTCTTGACACCGAGCATTCCGGCGCCGGCATGGACACGCTCAAATCCGCCATCGCCCACGCCCGTGGCGCCGGCCTCGCGCCTTTTGTCCGGGTTCCCGGCCTCGCCCGGCATTTGATCTCTCCCGTGCTCGACGCCGGCGCCCTGGGCATCATGGTGCCGATGCTGGAGACGGCGGACCAGGCCCGCGAACTCGTGTCGTATTGCCGCTATCGCCCGCTTGGCACACGCGGTCTGGCCTTCGGTATGGCGCATGATGATTACCAGGGCGGCCCTTTGTTGCCGGCCATCGAGGCCGCCAACGATGCGATCCTCACGATCCCGCTTATTGAAACGGCAGCAGGGCTGGCCAATGCCCGAGAGATTCTGGACGTTCCCGGCATCGATCTCGGCTGGGTCGGGCATTTCGATCTGACCGATGCCCTTGGCTTCACCGGGCAGATCAGCGACCCCCGCTACGCCGCCGCCGAAGCCCAGTTGCTCGCCGCCGCGAAGGCTGCCGGCAAACCGTTCGGCTGGCTTGCCGGCGATGGCGCCCAGGCCAAGGCCGCCCTTGAACGCGGCTTCCGCTGCCTCTGCATCAACACCGACAGCGGCCATCTCCGCGCCTCGCTCGACCGCGAATTCGCCGTCGCGCGCGCCTGACCATGCAGCCCCCCGCCGCCATCGTCGAAGGCCTTGCCCGCATGGGCCTTGCCCGGGGCGATATCCCGGGCGAGGCGCTGACCGGCGAGGCGCTGACCGGCGGGGTTTCGTCCGATATTTGGCGCATCGACCTGCAAACGGGCCCGATCGTGGTCAAACGCGCGCTCGCCAAACTCCGTGTGGCGGCGGATTGGCAGGCGCCCGTCAGCCGCAATCTCTACGAGGCCCGCTGGATGCGCCGCGCTGCTGCGGCGGTGCCGGGCTGTGTGCCCGACCTGCTCGGCCAGGACGATGCCAGCGGGGCGCTGGCCATGCAGTATCTCCCGCCCGAGCGTTACCGCCTTTGGAAAACCGCGCTGCGCGACGGGGAGGCGAATGCGGGGTTTGCTGCCTCGGTCGCGGGGGGCCTGGCCCGGATCCATGCGCGCACCGCTGCCGATCCCGCCGTGGCGGCCGATTTCCCGACCGATGCTATTTTCTATGATATCCGCCTCGAACCCTACCTCGCAGCCACCGCTGCCGCCCATCCCGACCGTGCCGATGCCCTGCGCGCGCTGATCGCCGCCACCCAGGCCAACAAATGCGCGCTGGTGCATGGCGATATCAGCCCCAAGAACATCCTTGTCGGCCCCGACGGCCCGGTTTTCCTGGATGCCGAATGTGCCTGGTGGGGGGATCCGGCGTTCGACCTGGCCTTTTGCCTCAACCATCTTCTCCTGAAATGCCTCTGGACCCCGGCCGCGACTGCGGGATTCCTTGCCTGCTTCGCTGCCATGGTGTCCGCCTATCGGGCCGGCATCACGTGGGAGCCGCCCGATGCAACCGAGGCAAGGGCCGCCCGGTTGCTGCCGGGGTTGCTTCTGGCGCGGGTCGACGGCAAGTCGCCAGCCGAATACATCACCACCGATGTGCAGCGCGGCGTTGTTCGTCGTGTGGCGCGCGATCTGTTGGCGGCGCCGGTTGAACGGCTGTCCGCCATCGCCGAAGCCTGGAGAGAGGACCTGCCCCGATGAACGAAACCGAGATCGTCTATGTCCAGGGCCGTCGCGTCTGGGACAGCCGCGGCCGCCCGACTGTGGAAGCCGAAGTCATCCTCGAAGGCGGCGGCGTGGGCCGCGCCATCGCCCCCGCCGGCGCTTCGACGGGCTCGGGCGAGGCGCTCGACCTGCGCGATGGCGGACCAGCCTTCGGCGGCTATGACGTCACCCGCGCCGTCGAGCACGTCAATGAGGCGATTGGCGATGTTGTCGTCGGCATGGATGGCGCCGACCAGGAAGCGGTCGATCGCGCCATGATCAAGCTTGACGGCACGCCCAACAAATCCCGCCTGGGCGCGAATGCCATCCTTGCCGTCTCGATGGCCACCGCCCATGCCGCCGCCGCCGCCGCCGGCAAGCCGCTCTACCGCCATCTCGGCGGCGAGGAGGCCGATCTGCTGCCGCTGCCGCAGATCCAGATTTTCGGCGGCGGCGCCCATGCCGGGCGGCGTGTCGATATTCAGGACTTCCTGATCGTCTGTCCGGCCGCGGAGAGTTTTGCCCAGGCGCTGGACTGGACGGCCGAGGTCTATCGTGCCGCCGGGGAACTGATGAAGGAGGCCGGCACGCTGCACGGCGTGGCCGACGAAGGCGGCTGGTGGCCGGCGTTCAGCACCAATGAGCAGGCGCTGGAAATGCTGGTCCGCGCCATCGAGCGCGCTGGCTTCCGGCCGGGCGAGCAGGTTGCGATCGCGCTCGACATCGCGGCCTCGGAGTTCGGCAGGAACGGTGTCTATACGCTGGGTCTCGAAGGCAAAAGGCTCGACAGCGCGGGCATGATCGACATGCTGACCGGCTGGATCGGCCGCTACCCCATCGTTTCCATCGAGGACCCGCTCGCCGAGGACGATGCGGCCGGGTTCGCGGCCTTCACCGCCGCCGTGGGGCATCGCATCCAGGTCGTGGGCGACGATTTCCTGGTCACCGAAGCGGCCCGCATCCGTGCTGCCGCGTCCCACGGGGCGGCCAATACCGTGCTGATCAAGCCCAACCAGCGCGGCACCATGACCGAGACGCTGGAGGCCTGGACGGCCGCCAAGGCGTGCGGCTACGCCGGCATCGTCTCAGCCCGCTCCGGCGAGACCGAGGATGTCACCATCGTGCATCTCGCGATCGGCTGGGGCGTCGGCCAGCTTAAGGTCGGCAGTTTTGCGCGCTCCGAGCGGATGGCCAAATGGAACGAGGCCATTCGCATCGAGGAAGCCATGGGCCATCGCGCCCGCTTCGCCGGGGCCACCTGCTTCGGGCGCTCGAAATCGTGAAGGTCGTCCTGCACTACGACGCCGGGCCTGGTCTGGCTGCCCGCCTGGGCACATTTCCGGGCCTCGATATCACGATCTGTCCGGAGCATGACGACAGCGCGCTGTGGGCCGCGCTGCGGGATGCGGAGGTGCTGTGGCACGCGCTCAAGCCGTGCACCGCTTCGGTGATCGCCGCGGCGCCGAAGCTGCGCCTGATCCAGAAGATCGGCATCGGCGTCAACACCATCGACCTCGACGCTGCCGCTGCGCGCGGCATCGCGGTGTGCAACCTGCCCGGCTCGAACGCGCCGGCGGTGGCCGAAATGGCGCTCATGCTGATGCTCGCGACGCTGCGCCGCCTGCCGCAATTCGACGCGGGCCTGCGGCAGGGAGTTTTTCATCCCACCCCTGGCGTGCAGGATCATCTGGAGGAACTCGGCGGCAAGACCGTCGGCCTGCTCGGCTATGGCGCCATCCCCCGGCATCTGACGCCGATCCTGCAGGCGATGGGCTGCCGCGTGATCTATCACAGCCGCACGCCGCGGGCGGATGCGCGGGCGGAGTATGTCGATTTCGACGATTTGATCCGCCGCTCCGACATCCTGTCCCTGCATATCCCGCTGACGCCCGAGACCGAGGGCGTGATCTGCGCCGATACGCTCGCGCGGATGAAGCCCGGCGCCGTTCTGGTGAACACTGCCCGCGGTGGCCTTGTGGATCAGAGCGCGCTGACCGCCGCTCTTGCCAGCGGGCATATCGGCGGGGCCGGGCTCGATGTGTTTGCGGTCGAACCGCCTGACGCGGACGACCCGCTGTTCATGTGCGACAACGTCGTTGTCGCCCCCCATGTCGCATGGGTAACCCAGGGCACCTTCGATCGCAGCTTTGCGACCGCGGCCGAGAATTGCCGCCGCCTCGGGGCCGGCGAAGCGCTGCTGCATCGCGTCCGGTGAGCGCATTCCGCCTCCTCGCGGATGACCTCACCGGCGCGCTCGACAGCGCCGCCCGCTTTGTGCCGCGCTTTGGCCCCATCGAAGTGTCCTGGCGGCGGCCGAGCGCGGCGCGGGCCGCCGCCTATGACAGCGAAACCCGCGAAGCCGCCGATCCCGCGCCCGGCATGCTGCGCTGGGCGCCTTATCTGCGCGATGCCGATCTTGCCTTCAAGAAGCTCGACTCGATGCTGCGTGGGCATGTCGCTGCCGAAATCGCCGCCTGTCTGCGCGCCGGCGGCTTTGCCCATGCCGTGATCGCCCCGGCTTTTCCCTATCATGGCCGCATCACCAGCGGGGGGCGGCATTATGCCCATGGCCGGGACGTCGGCATCGACCTGGGGCTCGACTTCGCCCGCCTGGGGATTCCGCTCAGCCTGTGCCGACCGGGCGATCCGCCTTCGCCTGGGGTCAGCCTGTGGGATGCGGTTGATGAAGGGGATCTCGACCGCGTCGTTGCGGCCGGGAGGGGCTTGCCCGGCCCGGTCCTGTGGTGTGGCAGCGGGGGGCTTGCTGCTGCCCTTGCCGGGCCTGGTGCGCCGCCATGCCCGGCGCTGCCGGGCCCGATGCTGGCGCTGCTGGGCTCGGACCATCCCGCCACTGCCGCGCAGTTCGCTGCCGCTCCCGCCACCGCCACCCTGCTCGGCCCCGATGGCGCGCGTGCCATCGGCCGGAGTCTGGCCGGGCGCGACGCGGTGCTGCGCGCTCATGTGCCGGACAATACGCCGCGCGATGTCGCGGCCGGGCTGATCGGGGATACGTTCATCGCGCTGGCCTTCGCGCTGCCCGCCCCGGGCACGCTTGTGGTCACCGGGGGCGAGACGCTGCGCCGGCTGTGCGATGCGCTGCGGGCCAGCCACCTCACCGTGCTCGGCGAAGTGATGCCGGGCGTGCCGGTGTCGAGTCTCGAGGGCGGTGCGTGGGATGGTGTCACCGTGGTTTCCAAATCAGGCGGCTTCGGCCGGCCGGACTTCCTTGCGCGGCTGTTCGCAGCGTAAACTCGCCTTTCATCCGGGGGACCCTGCCATGACCGCGCACGTGCCGCATCTTGCCATCACCATGGGCGACCCCGCCGGCATCGGCGCCGAAATCATCGTCAAGGCGGCTGCCCGTCTTGCGCCGCGCATTGCGGCCGGCGCGCTGCGCCTGCTCGTGATCGGCCATGCCACGGCGCTCGGGGCGGCCGAGGCCATGCTGGGGGCGGTGCCGATGCCGCGGTCCGACGGGAGCGCAACGCTGCCGCCGCTCGCCATTCTGGCCGCGGGCGCGGAGCGCGAAGCCATCACGACGGGCCAGATGAGTGCAGAGGGCGGGCGGTTTGCCTATCTTGCCGTGGAGCGTGCGGTGCGTATGGCGCAGGCCGGGCGGATCGATGCGATCGTGACGGCGCCGCTCAACAAGGAGGCGCTCAATCTGGCCGGGCATCATTTTGCCGGGCATACCGACATGCTGGCGGCCCTGACCGGCACCAAATCCTCGGTGATGCTGCTGGCCCATGGCGCGATGCGGGTGAGCCATGTGACCACCCATGTCGCGCTCGACA
>CANFKS010000048.1 GCA_947447625.1 Rhodospirillales bacterium
GGATCAACGGCCAATCCGCCTATGTTGCCGCTACCGGCGCCACCGAAAACCGCGCCGGCCGCCTCGTCACCCGCAACCGGAAATAGCGCATCAGGCGTGCGGGAATATTATTTGCCATTATGGGTCACAACTGCTGACCTATAACGATGACAATCCCGTACGCCGCCTTTACCCTCTTCGCCATCGCCGGCTCCGTCACCCCCGGCCCCAACGTCCTGCTGGTCGCCGCCGGCGCCGCGCGCAACGGTGTGCGCGCCACCCTGCCGCACATCATCGGCATCGCCTTCGGCTTCGCGGTCATGATCCTGCTGGTCGGCACCGGTCTCGCCGTCCCGCTCACCGCCTTCCCCGCCGCCCAGGCCGCGATGCGCTGGATCGGCGCGGCCTGGATCGGCTGGATCGCCTGGCAGATCGCCACCTCCCCCGCCCCCGGCGAAGGTCCGCCCCGCCCGCCAATGTCCTTCCTGGCCGCAGCCCTGTTCCAATGGGTCAACCCCAAGGCCTGGATGCTCGCCTTCGGCATGATCACCGCCTGGAGCACGCCTGGCGAGCCCATGCTCCCCCAGTTCATCGAAATGGCCGCCATCTTCGGCCTCGTCGGCGCCCCCTGCAGTCTCGTCTGGGCCGTCCTCGGCGAACAGGCCAGCCGTTTCCTGCGCTCCCCCCGGCACATCCACGCCTTCAATATCGCCATGGCGATCCTGCTCGTGCTCTCGATGGTCCCGGTGCTACTCTAAAATTGGATGAATTCACCTCTCAGAAGGCACCCCGCTCCGGGACTTCAGCGCCGCGATCGACGTCAGGAACAGCCGCCACACGGCGCCCCGCCCCGCGGCAGCGATCCGAACAGAACTTCACCGCCTCCCAGTCCTTCAGCCATTTGCGCCGCCATGCGAACGGGCGCCCACAGCCAAGGCAGTCCTTGGTCGGAAGGTCAGCCTTCCGGCGCATTTTCCCCATCGATCACCACGGCACCGGCGCACCGCGCCAGTCAAAGAAATTGCCGCTATCCGCGGCCTGCAACCCGTTCAACACCCCGAGCAGATGCCGCGCCGCCTCCTGCGGCGACAACAGCGCCTGCCCCTGGCGCACAAACGGCGCCGACAGCCGCGTCGCCACCGTGCCCGGATGCAGCGCCACACAAACCGCCTCCGGATGCGTGCGCGCCAACTCGATCGCCGCCGTCCGCACAAATTGGTTCAACGCCGCCTTCGACGCCCGATACCCATACCAACCACCCAGCCGATTATCCCCGATACTGCCGACGCGGGCGGACAAGCAGGCGAACACCGCCCGCCCCTTGCGCGGCAAAATCGGCAGCACATGCTTCATCAGCAGCGCCGGCCCGATCGCATTGACCGCGAATCCCCGCGCAAGCCGCCCCGCATCGAGATCCCGCAAACTCTTCTCCGGCCGCTGCCCGCCATCATGCAACAGCCCGGCGGCATTGATCACCAACCGCAGCGCCCCCGCAGGCAACCCCGCAACCGCACGCGCGATACTGTCCTCGTCGCACAAATCCAGATCGCCCCGGCCAAACCCGATCACCCGATCAATCCCGGTCGCCACCGCGATCTCTGCACACAAAGCCGCACCGATGCCGCCACCGGCACCCACGACC
The DNA here is from genome assembly GCA_947447625.1 of Rhodospirillales bacterium. GTDB lineage: Bacteria > Pseudomonadota > Alphaproteobacteria > Acetobacterales > Acetobacteraceae > CAIYPH01. The sequence continues at coordinate 1,622 of CANFKS010000048.1, forward strand.
ACCGCCATCGCCTCGCCCATCACCCGCCCCCTCGCCTGGCGGGAGGATGCGTGAAGCAGGATCTCGGCGCAGGCCTGTCGGAAAAATCGCACATCGGTCAGACATGGCGCCGCTTGACCAAACCGCAAGCGCCACGCCCGCGCCCTCACACCACCTTGCGCGCCCGCAACCCCGCAATCGCGGCAGCATCATACCCCAGCCCCGCCAAAATCGAATCCGTATGCTCCCCCGCCTCCGGCGTCGGCGTGCGCACCTCCCATTTCGAGCGGCTCAACGCAATCGGCTGCCCGATCACCTCGACATCCCCAAGCGCCGGATGTGCCACTTTGCGCGTGATGCCGAGATGCTGCACCTGCGGATCCGCGAACACCTGGTCCATCGTATAGATCGGCCCGCCCGGCACGCCCGCCTTGTTCAGCAATTCGATCCATTCCGCCGATGTCCTGCCCACCGTCACCGCCGCGATCGCCGCATTCAGTGCCTTGCGATTGGCCGAGCGCTTCTTGTCGGTATTGAACGCCGCGTCATCCGCCAATTCCGGCCGCCCCAGCGCCACGCACAGCCGCCGATAGATCTCGTTCCCCGCCGCCGCGATGTTGATATGCCCATCCGCCGTCGCAAACACTCCCGTCGGGATCGACGTCGGATGATCATTCCCCGCCTGCCCCGGCACCTCCCGCCCGATCGTCCACCGCGCCGCCTGGAAATCCAGCATCGAAATCTGCGCCGCCAGCAACGAGGACTGCACCCACTGCCCCTCGCCCGAAACCTCCCGCTCCAGCAGCGCAATCAATATCCCCTGCGCCGCAAACAACCCGGCCGTCAAATCCGCAACCGGAATCCCCACCCGCATCGGCCCCTGCCCGGGCTCCCCGGTGATCGACATCAACCCGCCCATCCCCTGCGCGATCTGATCGAACCCCGGCCGCGTCACATACGGCCCATCCTGCCCAAACCCCGAAATCGACGCATACACAATCCGCTTGTTGATCTTCGCCAGGCTCTCGTAATCGATCCCCAACCGGAACTTCACATCCGGCCGGTAATTCTCCACCACCACATCCGCACCCTCCACCAGCCCCCGCATGATCGCAATCCCGTCGGCCGACTTCAGATCAAGCGTCAGACTGCGCTTGTTGCGATGCAAATTCTGGAAATCCGGCCCATGCCGCGCCCCACCCAAGCCCGCATCCCCGTCCGGGGACTCGATCTTGATCACATCCGCCCCCCAATCCGCCAACTGCCGCACACAGGTCGGGCCGGCGCGCACACGGGTCAGATCGAGAACTTTGAAGCGGGCCAGCGGGAGAGTGCTCATCACGGAAATATCCTCGAACAAGAAGGGAAGCGCTTCTTTTTTGAAAAAAGAAGCAAAAAACTTTTGGCCGTTCAGCTTCGCATGCGGATGCCGGAGGGATCGAACAACGGCTCCGGCGCAACAACCGCACGACACATCCGACCCAGAATCTCCACCTCGAAGGCAGCCCCCCCAACCGCCAACCCGCGCTCCACATAGGCCATCGCCACCGACTTCCCGACCCAATGCGCATACCCACCCGACGTCACCCACCCCACCGAACGCCCCTCCAGCCGAACCGGCTCATCCCCCGCCACATCCACCCCATGATCCTCCACCACCAGCATCACCAACGCCCGCTTCGCCCCCCCGTCCCGCTCCCGCAACGCCGCCTCGCGCCCGACAAAATCCCCCTTCTTCATGCTTACAAACCGCGACAACCCCGCCTCATGCGGCCCATAGAGCGGCCGATACTCCCGCGCCCAACTCCCCCACGACTTCTCCAGCCGCAAACTGTCCATCGCCCGCGCCCCCGCCATCTTCACCCCAAACCCGGCCCCCATCAGCCGCTCATACAACCCCACCAGATCATCCGGCCCCACCCAGATCTCGTAGCCCAAATCCCCCGTGAACGTCAGTCGCCCCACCATCGCCGGAATCGGCCCGATCTCCATCGCCCGATACGCCATGAACCCGAACGCCGCCGTCGAACAATCCGCCCCGCTCACCGCCTCCAGCAACGCCCGCGCCTGCGGCCCCGCAATCGACAGCCCCGCCCGAGACTCCCGCAAATTCTCGATCCGCACCCCCGATGCCGGGCGATGCGCCTCCCACCAGCGCAAATGATACGCCTCCGCCCCCCCGCTGCCAAAGACGTCGAACACATCCCCATCCACCCGCGCCACCGTAAAATCCCCGATCAGCTTGCCCGCCTCGTTCAACATCGGCGCCAACACGATCCGCCCCGGCTCCGGCATCCGGTTCGTCAGCATCCGCGACAGGAACGCCTCCGCCCCACCGCCGGAAAACCGGTATTTCGCATACCCCGTCGTCTCGATCAGCCCCACCCCGGTGCGAATGGCATGACACTCCGCCCCCACCGGCCCATGCGCATTGGTCCGCCCGAAACTGACCCGCTCCACCGCCTCCGTCCCCGCCTCGGCGAACCACAACGGATACTCCAATCCCCATGCCGCCCCGAACACCGCCCCCGCATCCTTCATCCGGTCATACAACGCCGACGTCCTGAGCGGGCGCCCCGCCGGCAATTCCTCGTTCGGAAAACGCACCCGAAACCGCCGCCCATAATTCTCCCGCACCTTCGCGTTCGTATACGCCGGCGTTGCCCAATCCCCGAACCGCGCCACATCCATCGCCCACACATCAAACCCCGGATCCCCCGCCACCATCCACCCCGCCAGCGCCAGCCCCACGCCGCCGCCCTGGCTGAACCCCGCCATCACGCCACACGCCACCCAGTAGTTCCGCACCCCCCGCACCGGCCCCACCAGCGGATTGCCGTCCGGCGCAAACGTGAACGGTCCATTGATCACCCGCTTGATCCCCGCCGTCTGCAACCGCGGAAAATGCCGGAACCCGACCTCCAGGTTCCCCGCGATCCGCTCCAGGTCCGGCGGCAGCAATTCCGCCGCAAAATCCCACGGCGTCGCCTTGGGTGACCACGCCACCCCGTCACGCTCATACGTCCCGAGCAACACGCCCCTGCCCTCCTGGCGCAGATAGATCTCCCCCTCGAAATCGATCGTATGCGGCAACTCCCCGCCCGGCAGCGAACTCGCGGGCAGATCCTCGATATCCTCGGTGACGAGATAGTGATGCTCCATCGCCAATATCGGCAATTCGAGCCCGACCATCCGCCCCACCTCGCGCGCCCACAGCCCCCCGGCATTGACCACATGCTCGGCCATGATCGTCCCGCGATCCGTCACCACATCCCACGCCCCATCCGCGCGCTGGATCGTCTCCAGCACCCGGGTCTGGCGATAAATCTCCGCTCCCCCCAAAGTCGCCGCCTTGGCATAGGCATGCGTCACCCCGGACGGATCGACATGCCCCTCCAGCGGATCCCACATCGCGCCGACAAACCGCGACTTGTCGATCAGCGGCAACATCCGGTGCGCCTCATCCACCGAAATCAAGCGCGCATCCATCCCGAGATACGACCCCCGCGCCGCCGCCATCCGGAGCCAATCCATGCGCTCCCGCGTGCCCGCCAGCATGATCCCCCCGGTCATGTGCACGCCGCAGGATACCCCCGAAATCCGCTCGATCTCGGCATAAAGCTCGATCGTGTACTTCTGCAGCTTGGCAACATTCGGATCGCCGTTCAGCGTATGCATCCCCCCCGCCGCATGCCAGGTCGAGCCGCACGTCAACGCGCCCCGCTCCAGCAACACCACATCGGACCAGCCGAGCTTGGTCAGATGATACAACACCGAGCAGCCCACCACGCCGCCCCCGATAACCGCCACCCGGACATGCGTTCTCATGCGATCGAGGTCCTCACACGAATGACGTTGCGGCCTGCCTGAGCCAGTCGAGCAGCCAGGCCGAAAGCGGCCGCTCCACAAAAACCCTGATCCCCCCATCCCGCCCGGCAATCAGCATCCGCACCCCGGCAAACAGCGTCTGCGCGCACATCCCGGGCTCCAGCGCCCCCGCAGGCAGCGTCCCCGCCATGGCCAGGATCTCGCGCCACCGCGCCCCCCCGATATCCAACACCACAAACCCATCCCCCACCTCCGACACCAGCGCCCCCTCCGGCACCGCCCCGCCCACCACCAGCACCCGCCCCGGCGCCAGCCAATACTGCCCGCCGGCCACCGTATTGGCCGGCATCTCCACCCCTGAGACCAGCCATATCCGCCCCGCCTCCACCGGCGTCACCCGCACCCCCGCACCCGCGATCCCCTCCGCCAACCCGGCCGCCGCCATCTCAGCCATGCAACCGCTCCCCCGCCCGATCGAAATGGCACGCCTCGCCGATCACCGCCCGGCTGGTCTTGCCCAAATGGAAAATCTCCATTGTCTCGCCGATCCGCCCCCGCCCGCCCTCGATCATCCCAAGCCCGATCGAGCGCCCCAGCGCCGGGCTATGGCATGATGTCGTCACCCACCCCACGCTGCGCCCATCCACCATCGCATGGCTCCCCACTGCCGGCACAAACCCCGGATCCTCCGGCAGAACGCCCACGAATTGCCGCCGATCCGCCCTGAGCGCATCCGGCGTCAGCAAGGATCGCTTGCCCACGAAATCCACCGCCTTGTTGCGCAGCGGTGCCGTAATCCCGAGATCGGCCGGCAGCGTCATGCCATCCGTATCCGTCCCGATCAGGATAAACCCCTTCTCCGCCCGCAGCACCGACAGCGCCTCGATGCCATACAGCGTCACATCCTCCCCCAGCCCCAACAGATGCCGCCACATCGCCGCCCCATGCCGCGCCGGCACCGAAATCTCATAGCCCCGCTCCCCCGTGAAACTCACCCGCGCAATCCGCCCGGGCAGCCCCTCGATCACCCCCTCCGCCACCGCCATATGCGGCAACGCGCCATCCCCGATATCGATATCGCTCGACAGCCGCCCCACCAGCACCCCCGCCCGCGGCCCGCTCACCGCAAACGTCGCCCACGCCGCCGTCACATCATGAAACACCACCCGCATCGCCGGAAACTCGGTCTGCTGCCACGCACGCAGCATCGCCAGCACCCCCTCGGTATGGCTCGACGACGGCGACAGCAGATACCGCTCCGCCGCCAACCGCGCCACCACCCCGTCGTCGAACACCACCCCGGTCTCGCGCAGCATCAGGCAATAGCGCAGCCGCCCCACCTTGAGGTTCGCCACCTCGTTGTAGAACATGACATTAAGGAACGCCGCCGCATCCGGCCCCGCCACCTCGATCTTGCCCAGGCTCGATCCGTCGAACAGTCCCACCCCCTGGCGCACCGAAGCCGCCTCGCGCGCGATCGCCGCCGCCACCGTTTCACCGATCCGCAAATAGGCCGCCGGCCGCCGCCAGCCCCCGTATTCGCGCATCACCGCGCCATTGGCCAGATGATCCGCCGCCGCCGGAACCTCCCGGATCGGCGCGAACAACCGCCCATGCCGCATCCCCGCCAATGCGCCCAACGACACCGGCACATAAGGCGGGCGGAACGTCGTCGTCCCGACCTCGCCGATCGCCCGCCCCGTCATCGCCGCCAGCGCAGCGATCCCGTTGATATTGCTGGTCTTCCCCTGATCGTTCGCCATCCCCAGCGTGGTGTAGCGCTTGAGATGTTCGACCGAGGCATAATTCTCGCGCGCCGCCAGCGCCACATCGCCCAGCGTCACGTCATTCTGGAAATCGATCCACTGCCGCCGATCCGCCACATCGACGAACCACATCGCCCCAATCGGCGCCTCCACCGCCCGCGCCGGGGTCTCCGGCGGCGCCACATGCACCACCCGGCCCAGCGCCGCCGCCGCCGCCACCCCCGCCGCATGCCCCTGCCCCAACGCCGCCCCAAGCCCCACCGGCCCCGTCACCGCCCCCGCCAAATGCCACCCCTCCCGTGCCACGCCCGGCAGGAACGCCGCCGCCGCATCGTCCCAGCGCAATGTTCCGCCGGCCTGGCTGTGCAAATGCACCGACGGCGACCACCCCCCCGAAATCGCCAGCAAATCGCACCTGACCCGCTCGCGGTTCGACAACGCATCGCGCAACGCCAGGTCCACCCATTTCACCCCATGCCGCCCCCCCGTACCAACCGGCACACACCCCGCCCGCACCCGCAACCCATCCCGGCCCGGCGCCTCCGGCCGCGCATCCGCCACCGTCACGCTGGCCCCCGCCGCCACCAGCGCCGCGGCCGTCGCATAGGCAGTGTCATTGTTGGTCGCGATCACCACCTCGCGCCCCGGCAGCACCGCGTAGTGCCGCACATACTGCAACACCGCCGCCGCCGACATGATCCCGGGCCGGTCATTGCCCGGAAACACCAACGGCCGCTCGATCGCGCCTGCCGCCAGCACCACCTGCCGCGCCCGCACCAGCCACACCCGCTCTTCCGCCCATCCCCCCGCCGCATCCCGCCGCTGCTCCAGCAGCCCGAATGCATTATGGTCGTAGGCGCCAAACACCGTCGTCCGCCCCAGCAAAGTGGCGCCGCGCATCTCTCCCACCGCCGCCGCCGCCCACGCCGCCGCCTCCATCCCGTCGATCACCCCGCCCTCGGCCTGCAACACCCCGCCCCACGCCGCCCGGTCATCGGCCAGCATCACCCCGAGCCCCGCACTTGCCGCCGCCCGCGCCGCCGCAACCCCCGCGGCACCCCCGCCCACCACCAGCACATCGGTCTCGACATGCCGCGTATCGTACAGCAGCCGGTCCGGCTCGGGCCGCATGACGCCCAACCCCGCCATCGCCCGGATCCGCGTCTCGAACGCCCCCCAAGACGGCGATTTGAACGTCTTGTAGTAGAACCCCGCCGGGATGAAGCGATGGAACAGGTCGATCAGCCCCAAAGCATCGCGCCGCACATTCGGCCATGCATTGACCCCGCCGACCACCATCCCCGCCTCAAGCGGCACCAGGCTCGCCCGCGCGTTCGGATCGTGCCGCGCGCCCAGCGCCACATCGACAATCGCGTTCGGCTCCTCCGTCCACGCGCCATAAACGCCGCGCGGCCGGTGATACTTGAAGCTGCGCCCGATCACCCCGATGCCATTGGCCAGCAGCGCCGAAGCAATCGTATCCCCCGCGAACCCGCTGAGCTTGCGCCCCTCCCAGATGAACCCCAGCGGCCGCGTCCGATCGATCGCCCCGCCCGCCGCCAACCGCCTCACGACGCCTCCCCCGGCCGCAGCGCGCGCAGCACCGCATGGCTCACCGTATCGCGCTCCAGCAGGAAAAACTGCCCACACCCCCCGGCATGGGACCACACTTCGCGATGCGGCCCCTTCTCGTTGGAGCGCATGTAAAGATAGGCGGCCCACACCGCATCCCCCACATCCGAACCCGGCCGCACCGCCGGCTCTCCGGCAAAACGAAACTCCGGCTCATCCCGCTCGCCGCAATACGGACAGGGCAGTCTCAACATGCGGATTGCTCCCCCATCAATGCGCAATCCCCGCGCCCGCCGCCTCGTCGATCAGCCGCCCCGACGTGAACCGCCCGAGGTCGAACGGCGCCGAAATCGGATGATGCCGCCCGGTCGCCAGCAAATGCGCCAGCATCCACCCCCCCGCCGGGATCGCCTTGAACCCCCCGGTCCCCCAGCCGCAATTCAGATACATCCCCCCAACCGGCGCCGGCCCGATGATCGGCGAATAATCCCAGCACACATCGACCAACCCCGCCCACGCCCGCAGCAGCTTCAAGCGCCGAAACGCCGGAAACATCTCCAGCATCCCCGCGATCACATCGCGCTCCACCGGCAGATTGCCGCGCTGCGCATACGAGGGATACAAATCGAGCCCCGCCCCGAACACCAGCTCCCCCTTGTCGGACTGGCTGACATACATCCCCGTCGCCGCCGACATCACCACCGTATCCAGCACCGGCTTCACCGGCTCGGACACCATCGCCTGCAACGCGTAGGACTGGATCGGCAGCGTGAACCCCGCCATCCCCGCCAACACCCCCGAATGCCCCGCCGCACACAACCCCACACTGCCCGCCGCAATCCGCCCCAAACCGGTCCGCACCCCCGCAACCCGCCCATCCACGATATCAAACCCCGTCACCTCGCAGCCCTGGATGATATCCACCCCCAGCGCCGACGCCGCCCTGGCATAGCCCCACGCCACCGCATCATGGCGCGCAATCCCGCCGCGCCGCTGGGTAAACCCGCCATGGATCTCGTAGCGCGCCCCCGGCTCGAAATTGAGCAGCGGCACCTCGGCGCGCACCTGCGCGGCATCGAGCAGCTCGACATCGATGCCATTGAGCAGCATCGCATTCACGCTGCGCGTCATCAGCTCCATATCATGCTCGCTGTGCCCCATCATCAGGATGCCGCGCTGGCTCAGCATGATATTGTAGTCCAGATCCTGGCTCAGCCCCTCGTAAAGCCGCAGCGCGAAATCATAAATCGCCGCACTCTCGGGGAAAAAATAGTTCGACCTGACGATCGTCGTATTCCGCCCCGTATTGCCGCCGCCCAGCCACCCCTTCTCCAGCACCGCGATCCGCCGCCGCGGATGGTTCTTCGCCAGGTAATACGCCGTCGCCAACCCATGCCCGCCGCCCCCCACGATCACCGCGTCATAGACCGAACGCGGCGACGGCGAACGCCACGCCTGCGGCCAGCCGGTTTGCCCGGCCAGCCCCTGACGCACCAAGGAGAGCGCGGAATACCGCATCAGCTATAGAGCAACTGGCCGCCATCGACGGTGATCGTCTGCCCCGTCACCCACCGCGCCATCGGCGAGGCCAGGAACAGCACCACGTCAGCCACCTCCTCGGGCAGCCCCAGACGCCCGAACTTGTTGGCATTCAACACCGCCTGATAAACCGGCGAACCCTCTTCCTTGCGCTTCTCCCAGGTTCCGCCCGGAAATTCGATCGAGCCCGGCGCCACCGCATTCACCCGGATATGCTTGGGCGCATACGCCATCGCCTGGCTCTGCGTGTAATTCACCACCGCCGCCTTCACCGCGGCATAGGGGGCGCTGCGCAACGAGGACCGATACGCCGAAATCGACGACACCGACACCACCGCCGCCTCGCGGGCCTTCTCCAAATGCGGCAGCGCCGCCTGCGTCGCATGCACGATCGCCATGATGTCGACCTTGAATCCGGCCGTCCAGCCCGCCTCGTCATCCGTCATACCGAAGCCCGACGCATTGTTGACCAGGATATCCACCCCGCCCAGCGCCGCCGCCGCCGCCCCGATGTAAGCGCGGATCGCATCCCCATCCGCCAGATCACACACCCCGGCATGCGCGACACGACCATGCCCCGCCACCTCCTTGCGCGTCGCCTCCAGCGTCTCCACCCCGCGCGCACAAATCGACACATCCGCGCCGGCGGCCGCAAACGCCAGCGCCGTCGAACGGCCAATGCCGCGGCTGCCGCCGCACACGATAACGCGACGGCCAGTGAAATCGAGGGCCATGAACCTGCTCCGCTTCGGGTCTGATAGGAACGCTGTGAGGGAAACTCAGTCGCTGAGGGCAAACAACGCATCGCGCATCGGCGCACTCGAGACGATGATAACCCCCTCATACGGGTCTGCATACTCAACCGCAAGAAACACCGCGCTCCCCAGCACCCCCGCGCAAACCCCCAACACCCCGAGCGCCAAACGCGACCGCTGGCTCGACACCCCGAGCGTTGCAAACGTCACCATGAACCACACCACCAGCATGCTCACCATCCACGGCGACACCGACCGCCCCGTCCGCTCATCGAGCGTCCACCGCGCCCGACCCACATCGCGCAACTGGCTGCGCGCCGCCTGCTGCGCCTCCCGCGCCTCCCCCTCCGGCACACGGATTGCGATCACCGCAGTCTCCAGACCGGTGAACAACACGCTCGCATGGGTGTCGTTCGCCCCCATCCGCGGCTGCGTCTGCGGCCACACATCCTTCATCGTCCGCGCCGCATAGCGAAACAGCATCGCCCGAGCCGGCTCCCCCGCCGCCCCGACCCGGCGCAACGTATGGTCCAGATCGACGATCTGGAACGAAAACGCCAGCACATCGCGATTGGCGATATCGAACTGGATCTTGAGATACACCGTCAACGCCGCCAGCATGATCGCGGCCATGATCGTGACGATCCAAACCGCCCGGCGCATCACCGTCACAATCGGCTCCGCCAGCAGCATCAACCCGCCATGGCTCACCGCCCGAGCCCCGCCCAGCGCGGACAGGAACAGGCAACCGAATGCCACCATTCCCGCCACAGCCCCGTTCATGCCGCGCTATTCAGTACCATTGTGTTACATAGCCACCTCATCCCCGCGCGGTAAAGCCCTCCGTCTCGCGCAACTGCGCCGCAATCGTCGCAATCCGCGCCACCGGCCGCAGCGCCGCAATCGCCGTCTCATGCACCTCCCGATCGAACGCCGCACAGCCATCCTCCAGCACCGTCACCTCGAACTCCCGCACATGCGCATCGCGCACCGTGCTCGCCACCCCGCCATTGGTGACAATCCCCGCCACCAACAACCGCTTCACCCCCGCCCGGCTCAACACCCATTCGAGCCGCGACATATAAAACGCCGAGAAATTCACCTTCTCGACCGCCATGTCCGCCACCCCCAACGCATCGACCATCGCATGGCCCCACCCCCCCGGCACGAAATCCCCCTTCGTCAGAAACGGGCGCACCCCCCGCAAATGCGGCGATATGAACGGCACGCCCCCCTTGCCCGGCACCAACGTGAAATGCGTCGAAACCACCCACCCCCCCTTCGCCCGCATCGCATCCACCAGCGGACGCAACCGCGGCACCACAGCCGCAATATCGGCATTGCCAAGCCCGGCCCGGCCATAGGCGCCATCGGGGTGGATGAAGTCGTTCTGCAGGTCGCACAGCAGCAGGGCGGTGTCGTTCATTTCGAAGTCCGGGTTTGATATTCCATTGAGAAGACAAGCAAGCGCTTCTTTTTTGAAAAAAAGAAGCAAAAAACTTTTATCCGTTAATCCGGTAATGTCCGGTTTTGATGCGCGCGGCCCACTCTTGCGGTCTCGGGGTTGTTGCCGGCAACCACGCGCACCCCCTCATCGATCCGCCCCGCCACATTCGCGGGCGAACACCCTTCCAGAAACGCCAGCCCATACTTAAGGCACATCGCCAGCACATGATCCCTGGCCGCCTTCATGTGCGGCGGATACGGATCGTTCAACACCGCGACGGACCCGAACGACAGGCTCAAATCCCCCGGCCCGATCTCCGCATAGCCCAGCCCCGGCGTCGCCAGTATTGCCTCGCAATTGGCAATCCCCTCCGGACTCTCCAACTTCACCCCCAACAACAACTCCCCCGCCGGATTGAGCGGCCACGGATCGGCCAACCCGAAATACGCCGCCTCCGAAACCCCCCATATCGGCGCCGCACACGGCTCCGACCCCCGCCCCCGCGCCCCAATCCCCAACAACCCCGGCCCCGCCCGCCCCCGCACAGCCCCACCCATCCGCTCCAACGGCGTCGGCAACCCCGGATCCACCCCGATCGTGTTGTGCGGATACCGGCACGACTCGACAAACGCCCGCACCGCCGCCGGATCCTCCGCCTGGCACAAAATGATCCCATGCACCCCCCGCCCCAGGATCTGGCGAAACTGCCACGCATTATGCCGCACATTGGCCTCGTCCGTGCCGTTCACCGGCGCCTCCACCACCACCGCCGGCGTCCGATGGCCCGACCGCGTCGCCCCCGCCTCCGCCATCCCCCGCATATAGGCCTCCAGCCCCGACATATCGAAGCAGCCATGCTCCATGCCGATATTCATGTAATCCGCCCACGTCGCAGCATCCGCCATCCCCTGCTCGCGCGTCAGCACATGGCCGCAATGATGCCCGTCATAATAGACCGCCTGATCCTGGCTCAGCAGTTCGACAAGACGATTGATCCGTGCGGCCATGCCCGTTCCTCCGATTGGCCGCGTTGACACATCCCGCAGCACGATGGCTAAACCCTATGACAGATCAGCGGAGAATGGCGAGATGCCCGATATGCGTGCCCGGCTGTCCGAAAGCCGCCCCCTCCTTGCCCCCGGCATCTACGACGCCCTCACCGCATCCCTCGCCGAACAGGCCGGTTTCGAGGCCGCCTACCTCTCCGGCGCCTCCATCGCCTACACCCTGCTCGGCCGCTCCGATATCGGCCTCGTCTCCCTCACCGAAGTCGCCGACGTCATGGCCCGCATCCGCGAACGCGTCGCCCTGCCCGTCATCGTTGACGCCGACACCGGCTTCGGCAACGCCCTCAACGTCGAACGCACCACCCGCGTCCTCGAACGCGCCGGCGCCTCGGTCATCCAACTCGAAGACCAGACCTTCCCCAAGCGCTGCGGTCACCTCAAGGACAAAACCCTGATCTCCGCCCAGGAAATGTCCGGCAAAATCAAAGCCGCCGTCGACACGCGCGACCGCGCCCTCATCATGGCCCGCACCGACGCCATCGCCGTCGAAGGCTTCGACGCCGCCGTCGAACGCGCCGAACGCTACCTCGAAGCCGGCGCCGACATCCTCTTCATCGAAGCCCCCGAATCCCGCGCCCAGATGGATGCCATCTGCGCCCGCTTCGCCCCCCGCGCCCCCCTGCTCGCCAACATGGTCGAAGGCGGCAAAACCCCGCTCGCCTCCACCGCCGAACTCGGCGACATCGGCTACCGCATCGTCATCTTCCCCGGCGGCCTCGTCCGCGCCCTCTCCTGGGCCGCCCAGCACTACTTCGCCTCGCTGCACACAAACGGCTCCACCGAGCCCTTCCGCAACCGCATGTTCGACTTCAACGGCCTCAACGCCCTGCTCGGCACCGACGAAACCCTGGCCCGCGGCCGCCGCTACGAGGAAGGCTGATGCATATCGATCCCGTTACCCCGGACCCTGTCACATTGGCCGTCCTCAAGGGCCGCCTGGAACAAATCGCCGACGAGATGGACGCCACCCTCTTCCGCGGCGCCTTCAACCCCACCATCGCCGAAGCCCACGACGCCTGCCATGGCCTCTACGACGCCACCACCGGCGCCACCCTGATCCAAGGCAAATCCGGCCTCCCCATCTTCGTCGGCGTCATGGCCTTCGGGGTCAAAGCCGTCATCGACAAATTCACCGCCGCCAACGCCCCCGTCGAGGGTGACGTCTTCATCTTCAACGACCCCTATCTCGGCGGCACCCACCTCTCCGACCTGCGCCTCATCAAGCCCTGCTTCCACAACGGCGCCCTGTTCTGCTGGCTCGCCTCCGTCGGCCACTGGCATGACGTCGGCGGCGCCGTCCCCGGCAACTACAATCCCGCCGCCACCGAATACTTCCAGGAAGGCGTCCTCATCCCCCCCGTCCGCCTCTACAGCGCCGGCCGCCTCAACCAGGACATCGTCGACATCATCATGGCGGCCTCCCGCCTCCCCGTCAGCGCCTTCGGCGACCTCAACGCCCATCTCTCCGCCCTCGACCTCGGCACCGCGCGCGTCGCTGCCCTGCTGTCCGACTACAGCGCCCCCCTCGTCACCGCCGCCTTCGCCGAACTCACCGCCCGCGCCGCCTCGATGCTGCGCGCCGAAATCGCAGCCCTCCCCGACGGCACCTGGCACGAGGAGGATTTCCTCGACAACGACGGCCGCGCCGACGCGCCCCTGCGCATCGCCTGCGCCGTCACCGTCATGCAGGACCGCCTGACGCTCGATTTCACCGGCTCCGCCCCCGCCTGCGCCGGCCCCGTCAACATCAGCCGCGCCACCACCATCGCCTCCGTCTACGTCGCCCTCAAACACCTCTTCCCCGACGTCGCCGCCAACTCCGGCGTGCTCGACCCCGTCGACATCATCCTCCCCCCCGCCTCCCTGCTCGACGCCCAACGCCCCAAACCCACCGGCGGCTACACCGAAACCATCCTGCGCATCATCGACGTCCTGTTCTGCGCCTTCGCCCGCATCCGCCCCGGCCACGCCATCGGCAACGCCTACGGTACCATCAACGCCCTCTCCATCGCAGGCCTGCGCCCGGATGGAACCCGCTGGGTCATGTTCTCCTTCTTCGGCGGCGGCCACGGCGGCAACCCCGAAGGCGACGGCCTCAGCCACGGCAACCCCCCCATCGCCACCGCCATCATCCCCCCCGTCGAAATCATGGAAGCCGCCTACCCCATCCGCTTCACCCAATGGGCCCTGCGCCCCGATTCCGGCGGCCCCGGCACCCACCGCGGCGGCCTCGGCGCGATCTACGAAATCGAACTCCGCGCCCCCGAAGCCGAACTCTTCGTCTTCGCCGAACGCGCCCGCTTCGCCCCGCGCGGCGTCCTCGGCGGCCAGCCCGGCGCCAAAAACATCGTCACCTACCAACAGACCGACGGCTGGCACACCCCGGCGCTCGGCTCCAAAGTGGTTGGCGTCAAACTCGCCGAAGGCCAGAAAATCCGCCTCGAAAGCCCCGGTGGCGGCGGCTGGGGAGACCCCGCCGCCCGCGATCCCGCTGCCACCGCACGAGATGCGAAGCTCGGCTACATCAGGTGAACCTCGAACGGATAAAGTTTTTTTGTTTCTTTTTTTTCAAAAAAAGAAAGCGCTTCTTTTTTGAAAAAAAGAAGCAAAAAACTTTCATCTCTGCCTGGAACGAATACTCATGACCAAGCTTATTGTTGGCGTTGACGTTGGCGGAACCTATACCGACCTCTTTGTCTATGACGAGGCAACCGGACAGGCCAAAGTCGGCAAAGTCCCCAGCACCCGCGGCCGCGAAGCCGACGGGTTCGCCGCCGGCATCGCAGCCCTCGCCCCCCTGCCCGCAATCGGCGCCATCGTTCACGGCACCACCGTCGGCACCAACGCCCTCCTCGAACGCAAAGGCGCCCGCGCCGGCCTCATCACCACAAAAGGCTTCCGCGACGTCCTCGAAATGCGCCGCCGCGACCGCCGCCAGACCTGGGGCCTCACCGGCACGTTCATCCCCCCCATCGACCGCGACCTCCGCCTCGAAGTCACCGAACGCACCAACCCCGACGGCACCATCCTTCACCCCGTCGACGCCGGCGAAATCCAACACGCCGCCCGCCACCTCCTCGCCCAGGGCGCCGAAGCCCTTTGCATCGTCTTCCTCCATTCCTACGCCAACCCCGCCAACGAACAGGCCGCCCTCGCCGCCGCCTGCGCCGTCTGGCCCAACCCTCACGTCACGATTTCCTCCGACATCCTCCCCGAAATCCGCGAATTCGAACGCACCAGCACCGCGGCGCTCAACGCCGTCCTGCAACCCGTCGTCGGCGGCTACCTCGCCAAACTCGACACCCGCCTGCGCGCCGAACATTTCGCCGGCGAATTCCTCATCGTCCAATCCAACGGCGGTGTCATGTCCGTCGAAACCGCCGCCCGCCTCCCCGTCCGCACCGCCCTCTCCGGCCCCGCCGCCGGCGTCATCGCCGCCGCCCACATCGCCATCTCGGCCGGCTTCCCCGACGTCATCACCGGCGACATCGGCGGCACCTCCTTCGACGTCTCCCTCATCGCCGCCGGCACTCCCGCCCTGGCCGCGCAAACCACCCTCGATTTCGGCCTCGTCGTCCGCACCCCGATGATCGAAATCCTCTCCATCGGCGCCGGCGGCGGCTCCATCGCCTGGGTCGACAAAGCCGGCATCCTGCAAATCGGCCCCGAATCCGCCGGCTCCATCCCCGGCCCGGCGTGCTACGCCCAAGGCGGCACCCGCCCCACCGTCACCGACGCCAACGTCGTCCTCGGCCGCATCAACGCCGCCCGCCCCATCGGCGGCAGCCTCGCCAGCCTCGACGTCGCCGCAGCCCAGGCCGCCATCCTGCGCGACGTCGGCACCCCCCTCGGCCTTGACGCCACCGCCGCCGCCGAAGCCATCCTGCGCGTCGCCAATGCCCGCATGGCCGGCGCGCTGCGCCTCGTCTCCATCGAGCGCGGGCACGACCCCAAACACTTCTCCCTCATGCCCTTCGGCGGCGGCGGCGCGCTCCACGCCGCCGCGCTCATCCGCGAAGTCGGCCTCGCCCGCGCCCTCATCCCCCGCTACCCCGGCGTCACCTCCGCGCTCGGCTGCGTCATCGCCGACATGCGCCATGACCGCGTCCAAACCCTCAACCGCCCCCTCGCCACGCTCGACGGCCCCGCCCTTCATGCCGCCATGCAGGCCGCCGAAACCGAACTCTCCCCCCTGCTCGACCGCGCCGGCGTCGCCTTCATTGCGCGGCGCACCGAACACGCGCTGGACATGAACTATATCGGCCAAACCCACACCGTCTCCGTTCCCCTCCCCGATACCGCGCTGACCGCGCAAACCATCCTCGCCGCCTTCGAAACCACCTATGCCAGCACCTATGGCCGCCTCATGCCCGGCGTCCCCGTGCGCATCCTCAACCTCAAAACCACGATCATCGGCGAACGCCCCAAAATCGACCTCCGGGCCCTCGCCCCCTCCCCCGCCACCACGCTCGACGCCGCCCGCCGCCCCCCCCGCCAGGTCTGGTTCGACACCTGGACCGCCACCCCCGTCTTCGACCGCCTCGCCCTCCCCGCCGGCTCCACCATCCAAGGCCCCGCCATCCTCGAACAACCCGACACCACCATCATCGTCGAACCCCACACCACCGCCCACACCGACCCCCTCGGCAACATCATCCTCGCCTGGACCGACTGACCCCCGAAACCGTGCTACGAAGCCCCCCGGCTCCGCGGCACCCATTTGCGCACCGCATCCCTGATTTCGGTGATCGCGACCGGCTTGGTCAAATAATCGTCCATGCCTGCTGCCAGACACGCTGCGCGGCCCACATCCTGGGCATCGGCCGAAACCCCAACAATCGGCGTGCGGCGGCCGCGCCCGACCTCAAGCGCCCGGATCTGCCGCGTCGCCTCCCTTCCATCCATCTTGGGCATGTGATTGTCCATCAGGATGATATCGTAGCTGCTCGCGTGCCACTGCCGGATTGCCGCCTCGCCATCTTCTGCCACATCGACATCGCATCCGGCCGTGCGCAGCAACGCAAGTTCGACCATCACGTTGACCTGATTATCCTCCACCAGCAAAGCCCGCACCCGCGCCGCCGGCGGCGCGGCAACCGCAGCTTCTGGCCCCGCCAGCGCCGCACGGCGCGCGACACCGCGCAGCACCGTCACGAGTTGATGGACCATCAACGGCGTATCGAGCCAGGCATGAACCGGAATACCCAAATGATGCTGACGGTCCCCAACCAGCACAAGCGGCGGCATGGAGACGCCCCGGCGTCCGCCAGCCGGTGCCATCTCCGCCGCCTTCACCGCAAGCCCCGTCAAAGTGATGTCGGCGATGATCGCGGCAAACGGGCGCTGCGCCGCACTGGCGCGCGCCACCATCCCCATGGCGTCATCCCAGCTTTCGGCAGCCATCGAGTAGATGCCGAGCCCCGACAGGCTCTCCACCATGCCGCGCTGCTCCACCTGGGCATGGCTCGCGACAAGCACGGACAGCCCGCGCAATGCGGCCCGGTCCTCCTCGCTCACCGCCGGATCGGCCGGCGCGACGCCGAGCCGCGCCGTAAACCAGAACACCGCGCCCGCCCCCGCGCTGCTCCGCACCCCGATCGCCCCGCCCATCAGATTCACCAGTTGGCGGGCAATCGCCAGACCCAACCCCGTGCCGCCGAACCGGCGCGTGCTTGACAGGTCTGCCTGCACAAAGGGTTCGAAAATCTGGACCTGCTTCTCCGCTGGGATCCCGATCCCGGTATCGCGCACTTCGAAGCGGAACAACCCGGGCGTGCCGGGATCGCCGGCGACTGTCACGGTGATCCGCCCGGACGGCGTGAACTTGATCGCATTGCCGATGATATTGGTCAAAATCTGCCGCAGCCGCACCGGATCGCCCATCAAGGTGCCGGGCAGATCGGGCGCAATCTCGGCCACGAGGTCGAGCCCTTTGATGCGGCACTGTGCGCCCATCAGATCGACGATATCCTCCACCAGCCGGCGCAGGCCGAACGCCTGGCGATCCAGCTCAAGCCGCCCGGCATCGATCTTGGAGAAGTCGAGAATGCCCGCGATCAGATCGAGCAGCATCACGCCGGACTCGCGGGCGACATCGATATAGCGCTGCGCGGTGGCCGGCAGCGTCTCAAGCGCCACGACATCGAGCATGCCCAGCACGCCGTTCATCGGCGTGCGCAGTTCATGGCTCATATTGGCCAAAAACTGAGACTTCGCCGCATTCGCCGCCTCGGCCGCCTCCTTGGCGCGCATCAAATCCCGGATCAGCCCGGTACGCACCCAGATCACCACCCACACCAGGGAGGCCGCGGTGCCCATGATGGCAAAGAGCAGTGCGGTCAGTGTCCAATGCAACAGGTTGAGTTCGCGCTGGTCGGCCGCAACGATGTCTCCGCTGCGCACATTGGAGGCAGCGGCGAGTTCCGCCATGCGGGGCAACATCGGCTCGACCAGACCGCGCAGCCGGATCGCCGCCTCCGGCCGCGGCAGTTGCGCAATCAACGGGCGCGCCGCAGCCAGCATCGCGCGCATGCCGAGGACACTGTCCTGCAAATCCCGTCGGGTGGCGATGAACTCGGCCGCCTCTCCGGCCGTCAAGAGGTTGAGCCGGTTCTCCAGCACATCGGCCCGCAGGTCGACATCATCGCCATCGACCTTGCTGCCCGGCACCGCGGCCGCCGAGATCGCCTCGGCGAAGCGCAGGGTTTCACTCACCGCCTGGCTCAGCAACCATGTCAGATTATAGCGGGACACCCGCTGCAACGCGGCCTGCCGCTCCACGATCAGGAACGAGGTGACCACCGCCGCAACGGCCAGAAACGCCAGCACAAACCCCAACACCCAGCGCAGGGTTCCTCCAGCCCAGACATCCGATGCCGCGGGGCTAGGGGCTGTGGCCATCGCGCTTACTTCAGAACCATGCGCGCGACCTGCCAGGCCGAGCGGCTATAGAAGCGCTGGTGCTTGAGTTCCGGGTCCGAATCATAGGGATAGACGATGAACAACGGCCCCTTGTCCTTCACCGGCATATACGCACCGTCCCGCTTGAGGGCGAGCAGCACCTCGTATTTGCGGAAATCCTCCACCGGAATATCGGTGCTGTAGTCATTCAGCGCGCGCGCCGTCAGCATGGACCCTGTCGCCCCGACCCGGTCCAGCAGCGCCGCCATGCGCACGCCCTCGAATGTCACCGCGCCGGTATACCACGGCGTCGTCGTCGTGAAGGATTTCAGGCCCAGCGCCTCAAGCATCGCGATGTCGAATTCTGCGACGCCCTCGCCATTGGTCTCTTTGATGAGGCCCGACAGGGTCAAAATCACCTTGCCCTGCGGCTTTGCCAGATCAGCCGCCCGCGCCGGCCGCGTGTGCATCAGGCTCGCCATCACCACTCCGGAGGAAACCCCCATCGTGGCGGACAGCACGCCACGCCGCGTCACATTTATTGACATTTGTCGCCTTTAGTGTTAAGGAGGAATTGTTGTGCTGAGACTTGTTGGTGCGCAATCCTAACGCAGCCTGGATCATTTACAACACGCATAATCACGCATACTCGCTGTTGTTTCGAGGGTCAGCATGCACACAGCACCATTCGGCTTGCCGGCACTTCAGTATGGACCCGCAACTGCGACCATGACCTCGCAAGTGACCCGCACCGCACCGCAGCCCATGGCGCCGCCGTCTTCGTCTCAGAACCGGCCCGGACCGCGCGCCCCGCACGCATCAGGGTGCGCGGCATGAGCGGCCTCTACCGGTCGACCAAAACCTACGATCACAACGAAGGCCTGTCCTGCTGCTTCCGCCAATGGCGCGCCACCCACTCGCATTGCCGGCTGCTCCATGGCTATGCGCTGGCCTTCCACTTCGTCTTCGCCACAAGGGAACTCGATGCCAACAATTGGTGCCTCGATTTCGGCGGGCTCAAGCCGGTGCGGGCCTGGTTGCATGAGATGTTCGACCATACCGTTCTGGTTGCCCAGGATGACCCCGATCTCGACGCGTTCCGTCATATGGCCGAGCGCCAATTGATCGACCTGCGCGTGCTCGCCGCCGTCGGCTGCGAGGCGATTGCCCGCCTGGCGCACGACCATGTCGCCGCCTTCGCACGCGAACAGACCGGCGGGCGGGTCTGGCTCGACAGCGCCGAAGTGCGCGAGCATTCCTCCAACTCCGCGATCTACCAGCCGGATCGCTAGAGCTGGATGCCTTCTGGTAGGCGACTTCATCCCGCTCTCACTCTTTGTTTGAGCGCCTGACGGCTTTTGCCGATTCGGCCAAACGCCGTCAGGCTCTAGGCAAAGAGGAACGCCACCCTGTCGGTCTCCAGGATGGCGCAGGTCAGGCGCCCCCCATAGACGGCACCGGTGTCGATGCCGATGCGGTTGTGTTTGATCACCGGATCCTGCTTGGGCGTATGGCCATGAACCACCGTCACGCCGAAATCGGCTTCCGAATAGAGGAAGGCTTGGCGGATGCTGATGAGGTCCTGGCGCGTTTGGTCTTCGATGGCGATCCCGGGCCGGATTCCGGCATGGGCGAAAAGATAGCTTCCTTCGCGGTGGGTCAAAGCAAGGTTTTTCAGGAAGCCCATATGGGCGTCCGGCACATGGCCGGGCCAGGTGGGCCGCGGCGCATCAGGATCGCCACCCCAGCTTTGCAGCGCCTCGCGCCCACCCTGGATCATCCAATCCGTCATCGAGGCGCCAAGTCCGGAAAGTGCGTCGATCATGGTCTGCTCGTGATTGCCGAGCAGATTGACGCTCGGCACGCCCGGCAATGGATCGCCGCCAGCAAGCCGCGCCACCACGCCACGGCTGTCCGGCCCGCGATCGACGTAGTCGCCGAGGTGCAGCAGCAGCGGAGCGCCGCAGGGCCGATGGGCCAGGTCATCGGCAATCGCCGCATGCAATTCGGCCAGACGGCTGTCGCAGCCATGGACATCGCCAATGGCATAGATCCGGCGACCGGCGGGAAGGGTCCCGGGTGCCTTCGTGAACTCAAGACTCATGCGTCGTCTTCCCGCCGTGCTGCTTCCGGGACAGGATAGGGGCGACATGCCAGCGGGACAAATCCATGACCAAACACGTGCTCTTCATCTGCGTCGACCAATGGCGCGGCGACAGTCTCGGCATCCTCGGCCACCCCGCCGCGCGCACGCCCCATCTCGATGCCCTGGCGCGAGACGGCGTGATGTTCACCGCGCATTGGGGCCAGGCCGCACCCTGCGGCCCCGCGCGCGCCTCGATGCTCACCGGGCAATACGTCATGAACCATCGCGTGACCGCCAATGGCGTGCCGCTCGATCACCGCCACCCCAACCTTGCCACCGAAGTCCGCCGCATCGGCATGGACCCGCAGATCATCGGCTACACCACAACCATCCCCGATCCGGTCAAGACCCATCCGAATGACCCGCGCTACAGCGAAATCGGCGACATCATGGCGGGTTGGCAGGTCTTCGCCCATTTCGACGAGGTCGATCTGCGCAACTATTTCGGCTGGGTCGCCAGCCGCGGCGTGGCTTTGCCCGACAACCCGTTCGCCCTGTGGCATCCCGACACCGGCCCCTGCGGCCCGACCGCCGCCCCCAGCGTGGTGGGCGCCGAGGCTTCGGACACCGCCTGGACCGGCGAGCACGGATTGGCCTTCCTGCGCGGTGTCAAAATCTCCCGCGCCGAGCGGCCCTGGCTGCTGCATCTGGGGTTCCTGCGCCCGCACCCGCCGTTCATCGCTCCCGCGCCCTATCACGATCTGATTCCCACCGCCGACATCCCCGCCCCCCTCCGCGCCGCCAGCGCCGCCGAGGAGGCCGCCCAGCATCCGGTGCTGGCGCATTGGCTCGCCAGCCAGCAGCAAGCCTCCTATTTCGAAGGCGCCAGCGGCACTGTGGCGGCCATCTCCGACGCGGGCATCGCCCTCACCCGCCGCGCCTATTACGGCCTGATCGCCGAAATCGACGATTGGATCGGCCGTATCCTGGCCGAACTGAAATCGACCGGGCTCTACGAGGACACCCTGATCGTCTTCACCTCCGACCACGGCGAGCAACTCGGCGATCATCGCCTGCTCGGCAAAATCGGCTGGTTCGACCAGAGCTACCATTTGCCCCTCATCATCCGCGCCCCCGGCGGCCCGCGCGGCCGCGTGGTCGATGCGTTCACCGAATCGGTCGATCTGATGCCCACCATCCTCGACTGGCTCGGCCAGGACATCCCTGCCGCCTGCAACGGCGTGAGCCTGCTGCCCTGGCTCAAGGGCGAGACGCCCTCGCTGTGGCGGCAGGAAGTCCATTTCGAATACGACCTGCGCGGCGGCTGGCCGCAGCCCTCGGCCCTGCCGCCCGGCACCCCGCCGGAAGCCGGCCCGATGGCGGCGCTGCGCACGAAAGACTGGAAATACGTCCACCTCCCCGGCTTTTCGCCCGTGCTCTACGACCTGCGGGCCGATCCGGGCGAGACGCGCAACGTGGCCGCCGAGCCCGCCTATGCCCCCCTGCTGCTCGAAGCGACCCAGCGTCTGCTCAGCTTCCGCATGAGTTTCGCCGCGGTCGATCACACGCACCGTGTCGCGACACCCACGGGGCAGGTGGCGCGGCGGATCCCGGGGCGCGGCTCAGAAGTTGAACTGTAGTCCGGTGTAGTAGGACAATGCGTTGGTCCGCGACGCGTTCTGCAGGCCGCGTCCGGCCGAGGCCGTGAGGTTCATCGTCTCCGTCAGTTTCAGCACGGCACCGAGATTGAACCCTGGCGCATCCTTGCCGCCCACCACGGGGGCGGTCTGGTGGAACATCTCGCCACCCAGCGCGAGATCAGGGGTCAGGCGGTAGAGCGCGGCCACGCCGGCATACCACCAATCCTTGTTGCCGATGCCCGGATTGGTCCAGCGCCCGCCGCCGGCGGCGAGCGTCAGGTCACCGAACTCCTTGCTGAGCCAGAGCGGCAGGAACACCTGGGCGTGCCCGCTGCTCAACCCGAGACTGCGATTGCCGGTCGGCACCTCGATCAACGGCGCGAAGGCCAGGCTGGGCCACCACGCGCTCTCCTCGGCCTTGAGCAGACGGATTTTCAGGCCGAGTTCGGTATCGCCGGAGCCGAAGCCAAGCCGCTTGCCGCTCGAACGCGCATAGCCCAGGGGCTGGCTGAGATGGAGTTGCACCCCGTCGATCACCCCGTAATCCACTTCGAGCCCCGGCAGCACGCCGCTGCCGCCGCCCTGGACGATGGTGCCGCTGCTGAACAGATCGACTTCCCACTTCTGCGCGTCGGTCGGGTTGGCGTCATCGGTGCGCAACGGCGCCGCGGCGCAGGCGGGGCCGGCGCACAGCATCGCGCCAAGAAACAAAAGGATATGAGGCACAAGAGGTTTCAAGCCAGCGCTCCCCGGTCTAGGGTGGTGCGCCGCACAAATGCGCGGCCGCCTATGGATTTTTTCGCATTGCATGGAATGGAGTTCCCCCGATGAAGGTCGGCGTCCCCAAGGAAATCAAGACACACGAGTACCGGGTGGGGCTGACCCCGGGCGCGGTTCGCGAGTTGACCGTGAACGGCCATGACGTGACGGTGCAGCAGGATGCGGCGGCTTCCATCGGGTTTTCCGATGACGACTACCGCGCCGCCGGCGCCACCATCGTTGTGACCGCGGCCGAGGTGTTTGCCGCCGCCGACATGATCGTCAAGGTGAAGGAGCCGCAGGCCTCCGAGATTGCCGCGCTGCGGCCGGGCCAGGTGTTGTTCACCTATCTCCATCTCGCGGCCGACAAGGCGCAGACCGAGGGGTTGATGCAGTCTGGCGCGACCTGCATTGCCTATGAGACGGTGACGGATGCCAGGGGCGCGCTGCCGCTGCTGGCGCCGATGAGCGAAGTGGCGGGGCGGATGTCGGTTCAGGTCGGCGCGCATTGCCTGGAGAAGGAGCAGGGCGGCGCCGGGGTGCTGCTCGGCGGCGTGCCGGGGGTTCCCGCCGGCAAGGTGGTGGTGATCGGGGGCGGCGTGTCCGGCACCAATGCGGCGCGCATGGCGATCGGCATCGGCGCACAGGTCACGGTGATCGACCGCTCGATCACGCGGCTGAAGGAGTTGGATCAGCAGTTCGGCTCGCAGATCCATACGCTGTATTCGACGACGGCGGCGATCGAGCATGCCGTGGTCGAGGCCGATCTGGTGATCGGGGCGGTGTTGGTTCCGGGCGCTGCGGCGCCGAAGCTTGTGACGCGTGCGATGGTCAGGAAGATGCGGCCAGGTTCGGTGGTGGTGGATATCGCGATCGACCAGGGCGGGTGTCTGGAGACGAGCCGGCCGACGAGCCATTCCAATCCGACCTATGTCGAGGAGGGCGTGGTGCATTACTGCGTCACCAACATGCCGGGTGCGGTGGCCCGGACATCGACGATTGCGCTGGGCAATGCGACGCTGCCGTTTGTGATGGCGCTCGCCAACAAGGGCTGGCGGCAGGCGATGATGGACGATCAGCATTTGTTGAACGGGCTCAATGTCCATGCCGGCGTGGTGACCTACAAGGCGGTGGCCGATGATCTCGGCCTCGCCTTCAAGACCGCCGCCAGCGCCCTCGGCGCGTAACGGCCAAAAAGGTTTTTTGCTTCTTTTTTCCTCAAAAAAAGAAGCCTTACTCTCTTTTCTTGTCATACGGCGCATAAGGCGGAAACACGCCGATCGCGGTCATATCGACTTCGACGAGCGAGGGTCCCTTGGCTTTCGATGCCGCGGCGACGGTTGATCCGAACGCCTCCGCGCGGTCGATCCGCCAGAACGGGATGCCGGCGAGGGCGGCGAGTTTTTCGAGATCCGGGCCCATCAGGTCGGCAAAGAAGTTGCGTCCGCCGTAGAGGGCGTTCTGGATGTGTTTGATGACGCCGTAGCCGTTGTCGTTCATCACCAGGATGGTGATGTCGACATTGTCCTGCACGGCGGTCCAGAGTTCGGAGAGGGTGAGGAAGAAGCCGCCATCGCCGGTCATGATGACGGTGCGCCGGCCCGGCGCTCCAACGGCGGCGCCGATGCCGAGGGGCAGGCCGGCGCCGATGGCGGCACCGATCGGGTAGACGCTGTCATGCGGGGTGAAGAGGTCGAACAGGCGGTTGCCCCAGGTGGAGTGGTTGATGGTGATGTCCCGCGCCCAGACCGTGTCGCGCGGCAGGGCGGCGCGGAGTTGGGCGGGGAAGGTTTCGTAGGGGCCGAGGGAGGCGGCGAAGGCGGCGCGGGCTTTTTGTTTCATGGCCGCGAAGGCTTCGGGGTAGCCGGGTTCGGGGGCCCAGCCCTTGAGGCGTTCGGCGAGGCCGGCGAGGACGAGGGTGATGTCGCCGTTGACGAACATCGTGCAGGGGTAGGTGCGGCCTTCGGCGGTGGGGTCGATGTCGATCTGGACGCGGTTTGCGGGGAGTTTGACGCTGAATTCGGCGGTTTCGTGGCCGCGCAGGCGGGAGGCGCAGACCAGCATGAGGTCGGCGGTAGCGTAGAATTCCTGCACGGCGGGGACGCCGTTGCCGTTGAGGCCGCCGAGGTTGCGGGGGTGGTCTTCCTCGATGGTGCCGCGGCCGGCCCAGCTGGTGACCATGCCGAAGCCCATGTCGAGGAGGGCACGGGCGGGGATTGCGGCCTGTTTCGCGCCGGCGCCGAGCCAGAGGATGGGGCGTTTGGCCTGGCGGACATGGGCGGCCAGGGCGTCGAGCGCGGCAGCGGAGGGGGCAAGAGGGCCGGGGAGGATGAGTTCGAGGCTGTCGAGGGCGGCGGGGCGCTCGATCGGGGTGCGCTGAACGTCTATCGGGATTTCGATGCTGACGGGGCCGCGCGGGGGCGTGAGGGCGGCGATGGCGGCCTGGGTGAGGATGCCGAGGGCCTGCGGGGCGTTGAGGATCTGGTAGGCGGCTTTGCCGACGGATTTCAGCATGCCGATCTGGTCCGGCACTTCGTGGGCGGTGCCCATGCCGCGGCCGATGAATTTGGTGCCGGTTTGGCCGGTGATGTGCAGGACCGGGGAGGCGGCGAAGCCGGCTTCGACGAGGCCGGGGACGGCGTTGGCCGCTCCGGGGCCGGTGCTGCTGAAGACGACGCCGAGGCTGTTGTTCGTACGGGCGTAGCCGTCGGCCATGTGGGCGGCGCCGGCTTCGCCGCGGGCCATGACGAAGCGGATGGTGTTGCGGCGGCCGATGCCGTCAAGCATCGGGATGTTGTGGACGGAGACGATGCCGAAGACGGTGGTGACACCGATGGCCGAGAGGAATTCGGCGACGAGATCGCCAACATTGTAAGACATGGGTTTTGCCTCCGGTCGTGGTGGTGGAAGAATGCCAGGGGGTTCGGTTGCGCGCCAGGGGGGCATATAATTTTGTATGTGGAACAATTAGGGCGGAAATATGCGGGTGGGCGTCAGGCGGGTTTTTTGAGCGAGGGGCGGGGGTGGAGGGCCAGGTCGTCGGCGAGAATGGCTGACCAGGAGCGGGAGCGCGATTTGCGGGGGCGCGGCTTGCTGGTTTCCGGGGGGCGCGGTGTGCGCGGTCCGCGCGTTGCACGCGGTGTGCGCGGTCCGCGCAACGGGTCGGATGGGGGCCGGGGCGCGCGCGGTTTGCGGGTGGTGGGGAGGCCGAGGAAATGGCGGATCGGGTTGAGAATACGGTGCGCGGCCGGGTGGGCGGCGAGGAATTCCGGGACACCGGGCGCTGCGAGGAGATGGGCGAGGTGGCTCCCGAAGGCGGCGGCGTTGTGGCGTTCGGGGTGGTCACGCATGGCGTGAAGGAGCCAGGCCTTGCGGGCCGGAAGGCGGGGGTGGAGGGTTTTGGGCTCGGTCGTGCGGGGGGCGGACGGGCGGGGGGGGCGCAAGCGGGGGGGGCGAGGGGGCTTGCCGGCGGCGATGCGGGCCATGAGGGCGGCGAAGCGGCGGGCGGCACGGTTGAGGAGGCCGTAGAAGGGGGCAATGCGCAGGGCGATGGCGGGGTTGCGGCAGAAGGCGCGCGCCATCAGGGCGAGGACGCCGCGAATGATGGAGGCGAGGGCCGGGGCCAGATCAGGGGCGGGTTGGGCGGCGGACATGTCACATCAAATGACGGTGCGCGTTAGTTTTTTCAAGGGGGCGGGCGGGGATTTTTAGGGTGAGGTGGTGCAGCGCTGCGCACTGCACCTTGCGGATTTAGAGCGGGATGCCTTCTGATTGCGAAGGCATCCCGCTCTAACGCTTTGTTTGATCGCCTGATTCAGATTTTTGGTGATTCCACCAAAAATCATCAGGCTCTAATGTGGATTTGTCAGACGATGCCGAGTTCGAGCAGGGGGCGGTTTTCGGACAGGCGGGTGGTGGCCAGGGGGGTCAGGTCCAGGGTTTGGAAGGCGCCGTGGGTGATGAGTTCGCTGACGGCGCGGCCGGTGGCGGGGCTGTGTTGCATGCCGTGGCCGGAGAAGCCGGTGGCGAAGATCATGTTGGGGCAGGCGGGGTGGGGGCCGACGAAGCCGTTGTAGTCCCAGGTGTTCAACTCGTAGTAGCCGGCCCAGCCGCCGGTGAGTTTGAGGGTTTCGAGTTGCGGGATGCGGTGGGCGAGTTCGGGCCAGACATGGTCATGGAACATCGCGTCCTCCATTTCCAGGGGCGGCTCATCGGGGTCGGGCTCGGTTTCGCCGGGGGAGCGGCCGCAGATATAGCCGGGGCCTTCCGGGCGGAGGAAGTTGCCGGAGCTGTCGATCAGCATGGGGCAGTTTTCAAGCGTGCCGGGGATGCGCACGACGTAGACCATGCGTTTGCGGGGGCGGATGGGCAGAGCGATGCCGAGCCATGCCGCGACGCGCCAGGACCAGGGGCCGGCGGCGTTGACGACGAGGTCGGCCGGTACGGTGGTGCCGTCGGAGAGGGTGATGCCGGTGATTTTATCGGCGTGGGTGGTGAGGCCGGTCGCGTCGGCGGCGCGGTAGGTGACGCCGAGGGCGCGGGCTTTACGGCGGAAGGCGGCGAGGAGGCCGGGGCCGTCGAACCAGCCTTCGGAGGAGAGGCCGAGGGAGCCGCCGGCGAGATCATCGGTGTTGATGTAGGGGTAGCGGGCGGCGATTTCGGATGGGGTGAGGAGGGCGACATCGGCGCCGGCTTGTTTTTGGATGGTGTGGACGTGGCGCAGTGTGTCGATGTTTTGGGCGGTGGCGAGGAAGAGGTAGCCTTGGCGTTTGAGGGCGATTTCGGCGGGTTCGGCGTTGACGGCGAGGAGGTGGTGGGCGTTTTCGAGGAAGTGGAAGCCGAAGCGCGACATGGCCACGTTTACGGGGGTGGAGAATTGTTGGCGGATGGAGGCGCAGGAGAGGGAGGAGGAGGCGATGCGGTAGGTGGGGTCGCGTTCGATGACGGTGATGGTGCCGCGGAATGCGGGGTTGGCGGCGAGGTGATAGGCGGTGGAGGAGCCGACGGCGCCGCCGCCGATGATGACGATGTGTTGGGTCATTTTGGGGGTGTCGTTTCGGTTGGCCAGCGGGCGATGGTGTTTTCGAGGATTTGGGCGAGTTGGGGGGCGATGGTGTAGATGCGGGCGTTGTGGTCGATTTTGACGCCGTCTGTGGGGTTGCGTTCGGAGGCGGCTTTCCAGTCGCAGAGCATTTCGACGAGGTCGAGCAGGTCCATGCCGGCGATGCCGTTTTCGTGGTGTTCGGGGTGGTGGCTGTTGTGGGCATAGTGGTGGGCGAGGCCGGGGCGGGCTTCGCGGACGAGGTCCATGTAGGGAGGGGAGCCGTAGGCGAGGCCACGGAGGCGGGGGTAGATGCGGTCGAGGATGGGTTTTTCGATGTCGGAGAATTTGGAGGCGTCGTGGACCCGGCCGCGTTCGAGGAGGGCCGCGATGATGGTGTTGAGGTGATCCCTGACGCGATGGATGTGTTTCAGGGTCTCGGCGGTGCTGTCGTAGCTGTCCATTGTGCACTCTTAACGGGTAAAGTTTTTTTGCTTCTTTTTTTTCAAAAAAAGAAGCGCTTGCTTAATACGACTTCGGAAGTCCCAGCACCTTCTCCGCGATGTAACAAAGCACAAGCTGCGGAGAAACCGGCGCGATGCGGGGGAGGATGACTTCGCGGAGGTAGCGTTCGACGTGGTATTCCTTTGCGTAGCCGAAGCCGCCATGGGTCATGACGGCTTGTTGGCAGGCTTTGAAGCCGGCCTCGCCCGCGAGGTATTTGGCGGCGTTGGCGGCGGCGCCGCAGTTGAGGCCTTGGTCGTATTGCCAGGCGGCGTTCATGGTCATGAGGCGGGCGGCTTCGAGTTCCATCCAGTTTTCGGCGAGCGGGTGTTGGATGGCCTGGTTTTGGCCGATGGGGCGGCCGAAGACGACGCGGTCTTTGGCGTATTGGGTGGCGCGTTCGAGGGCGACGAGGCCGAGGCCGACGGCTTCGGCGGCGATGAGGACCCGTTCGGGGTTGAGCCCGTGGAGGATGTATTCGAAGCCCCTGCCCTCTTCGCCGATGAGGTCTTCCTGGGGGATGATGAGGTTGTCGATGAAGAGTTGGTTTGAATCGACGGCTTTGCGGCCCATTTTGTCGATTTCGCGGACTTCGACGCGGGTGCGGTCGAGTTTGGTGTAGAAGAGGCTGAGGCCGTTTGTGCGTTTTTTGACGTGTTCGATCGGGGTGGTGCGGGCGAGGAGGAGCATGCGGTCGGCGACCTGGGCGGTGCTGATCCAGACTTTTCGGCCGTTGGCGATGTAGTGGTCGCCGTGTTTTTCGGCGCGGGTTTTGAGGTGGGTGGTGTCGAGGCCGGTGTCGGGTTCGGTGACGGCGAAGCAGGCTTTTTCGCGCCCGGCGATGAGGGGGGGGAGGAAGCGGCGTTTTTGTTCGTCGGTGCCGTAGACGACGACGGGTTGGAGGCCGAAGATGTTGATGTGGACGGCCGAGGCGCCGGACATGCCGGCGCCGGATTGGGAGATGGCCTGCATCATGATGGTGGCTTCGGCGAGGCCGAGGCCGGCGCCGCCGTATTCCTCGGGCATGCAGACGCCGAGCCAGCCGCCGGCGGCGAGGGCTGCGTGAAATGCGGTGGGGAAGCCGGCGCCCTGGTCGTGGGCGCGCCAGTAGTCGTCGCCGAAATCGGCGCAGATGCGTTCGATGGCGGCTTTGACGCTGCGTTGCTGGTCGGTGAGTTCGAAGTTCATGGAGGCCTCGGCTGGTTCGGACTTGTAGTTTGCCGGGGGGGGAGGCGTGAGGGAAGGCTGTTCTTTTGCGGGGAAGCGCGGCAGAACGGGTTGATCAGGGCGAGGGTTGGATGATGGGTGTTGATGGGGGTGTTGATGGGCCGGTGATGGTGGATTTGGCGACGGCGCAAGCGAGCCTGGGGTTTGCGCGGCTGGTGGGGGCGTTGCGGGCGGCGTTTGTGGCGGGGGCGGTGGTGCCGTTGCGGCATCGCCATGCGGTGACGGGGGGGACGGTTTTGTTGATGCCGGCGTGGCAAGAGGGGGCGGCGATGGGGGTCAAGATCGTGACGGTGTTTCCAGGGAATGGGGCGCTGGGGCTGAATTCGGTGTTTTCGACGTATTTGTTGTGCGATGGGGCGACGGGGCGGCATTTGGCGCTGATCGATGGCAATGAGATCACGGGGCGGCGGACGGCGGCGGCTTCGGCGTTGGCGGGGGATTATTTGGCGCGGCGGGATGCGGAGCGGTTGTTGATTGTGGGGAGCGGGCATGTGGCGGGGATGATGGCGCAGGCGTGGTCGGCGGTCAGGCCGATCCGCACGGTGGAGGTGTGGAACCGGCGGGGGGCGGGGGCGGAGGCTTTGGCGGGGCGGTTGCGGGCGCAGGGGTATGCGGCGATTGCGGTGACGGATTTGGAGGCGGCGGTGGGGCGGGCGGATGTGGTGTCGTGTGCGACGTTGGCGGAGGCGCCGCTGGTGCGGGGGGAATGGCTGAGGCCGGGGTGTCATGTCGATTTGATCGGGGGGTATCGGCCGGATATGCGGGAGGCGGATGATGGGGCGGTGGCGCGCGCGCGGGTGTTTATCGATACGGAGGCGGCGCTGGCGGAGGCGGGGGATTTGACGCAGCCGATGGCGTCGGGCGTGTTGCGGCGCGAGGGGATCGTGGGGGATTTGTTTTCGCTGTGCCGGGGGGAGGTGGCGGGGCGGGGGAGCGATCAAGAGATCACGCTGTTCAAGTCGGTGGGTTCGGCGATCGAGGATTTGGCGGCGGCATTGTTGGTGTGGGGGGATGTTTCAGCGTCGCATGAGGCGGGCTGAGAGGCGGGCGAAGCGCCACCAGAGGAGGAGGGCGGCGGCGGAAAGCCC
>CANFKS010000049.1 GCA_947447625.1 Rhodospirillales bacterium
CCGCCCCGCCCAGGCCGCGCAGCCCGGCATCCTCCAGCCCCGCCAGCACCGCCTCGACCGGCATGTCGCCGCTGCGGATGCGCGCCAGCAGCCGGTAGCCGCCCGCGGCAACATAGGCGTCGTAATCGGGATAAGCGGGCATCGGGGCGTGCGTGTCGTCGTTGGAGACGGCTTTCAGCACCGCCTCGAGCGTGGCGGGCGCGATGAAGTGATGCCCGACCTCCACCGCCGGCGCGCGGTCGCACAGGCCCACGCAGGGCGCGCGCACCACGCGCACCCCCTCCGGCGCCACGCCGGCCTCGATCGCCTCGCGCAGCGCCGCAGCACCGGCCATTGCGCAGGAGAGGCTGTCGCAGACGCGGATGGTGAGCGCCGGGATCGGCGCATCCCCCTCCTTGCGGACGTCAAAATGCGCGTAGAAGGTCGCGACCTCATAGACCTCCGCCTGGGCCAGCCCCATCACATCGGCAAGCGCTGCCAGATGCGGCGCGGCGATCTGGCCCCAGCGGTCCTGGATGCGATGAAGATACTCGATCAACAGATCGCGCCGCAGCGGCGCGTCGGCCAGCAGGGCGCGCACGGCTTCGATCGCCCGCGGATCAACCTGGCGCCCTTTCTGGGACGGCCGCGCGCGTCCACCCCGACCGGGATGGTCTCTGTTGCGATCAATCATCGTCTGTCCGTTTCCAGGCTGGATAGAACAGGCCGGCAACGCCGACCCGGGCGTCAGGCTAGCGATAGCCTTCGGTTACATCAAACTATTCCCATATAAAAGAGGCGAGGCCCAGGGGATCACCCCCCGGCCTGCCTTACCCTTCCTTCCGCCCCACCCCGATCACCCCGGTTTGCGGTCCGCAGCAGGTGTCACGGGAAGGGGGATAAAGCGCGGGGAGTCGCCGGATTGGACGAGCATCAGCACGGATTTGCGGTTGGCTTTGCGTGCTTTTTCGATCCGCTCGCTCACCTCGCCCGGGGTTTTCACTTCTTCCTGCGCCACTTCGACGATCACGTCGCCGGCTTTCAGCCCGCGTTCAGCCGCCGGTGTGCCGGCTTCCACTTCGGTGATCACGACGCCCTTCTGATCCGCGCCGATCTGGAACTTGCCACGCAGTTCGTCCGTCAGTTCCGCGAGTTTGATGCCGAGCCCGGTCAGTTCGGTGGCCTTGCCCGGCTGCTTCTTGTCCGGCGCCGAGGCGACCTGCTTGGCATCATCCGGCAATTCGCCAACCGTGACCTTGAGCGTCACTTCCTTGCCGTCGCGCCAGATGGTGATCGGCACCGCCTTGCCGATTTCGGTCTGCGCCACGATCAGCGGCAGATTGCGCATTTCCTTCACGGGCTGATCGTTGAACTTGAGGATGATATCCCCGCTCTTCAGCTTGGCCTTGTCGGCGGGTCCGTCGTCATTGACCCCGGCGACCATCGCGCCAGACGCCTCCTTGAGCCCAACGCTTTCCGCCAAATCAGGCGAAACCTGCTGAATCCGGACACCCAGCCAGCCCCGCCGCGCCTTGCCGAAGTCGCGCAGCTGCGCCACCACGTTCTTGGCCATGTTCGACGGAATCGAGAACCCGATACCAATCGACCCGCCCGACGGCGAATAGATCGCCGTGTTGATGCCAATCACCTGGCCGTCCATGTTGAACAGCGGCCCGCCCGAATTGCCCTTGTTGATCGCCGCATCGGTCTGGATGAAATTGTCGTACGGCCCCTGGTCGATATTCCGCCCACGCGCCGAAACAATCCCCGCCGTCACCGAGCCGCCAAGCCCGAACGGATTGCCGATCGCCAACACCCAGTCGCCCACGCGCGACGTGTCGCTGTTGCCAAACGACACCGACGGCAGCGGCTTGTCGGACTCGACCTTCAGCACCGCGATGTCCGTCCGCTCGTCGCGCCCGATCAGCTTGGCCTTGAGGCTGGTATTGTCCTGCAGGATGACGGTGATTTCGTCGGCCCCGTCGATCACATGGT
The DNA here is from genome assembly GCA_947447625.1 of Rhodospirillales bacterium. GTDB lineage: Bacteria > Pseudomonadota > Alphaproteobacteria > Acetobacterales > Acetobacteraceae > CAIYPH01. The sequence goes on from CANFKS010000049.1 coordinate 1,975, forward strand.
TGTTGGTGATCACAATGCCGGACGGATCGATGATGAACCCCGACCCAAGGCTCTGCGCCTTGCGCTGCGGCTGGTTGCCGCCCGGCCGCTGGCCGGGCTGGCGCTGGTTGCGCTCCATGAAATCCTTGAAGAACTGCTCGAACGGCGAACCCGGCGGAAACGCCGGCATCTCCAACCCGCGCCCTTCGGTCTTCACCGTCTGGCTCGATGAGATATTCACCACCCCAGGCAGCAACTTCTCTGCGAGATCGGCAAAACTCTCCCCCGCCCCCCGCGCCTCTGCATGCGGCACAAACATCGGGGTGGCGAAAGCCAGACCAACCGCCAGCGCGGTCACACCCAGCGTGGCGCGGGAAAGTCTCATCAGGCGGGGGCTCATGGGCAGATTATCCCTGCAAAAGTGGCATCCAATACGGGTGACACTATCATGGTGCTTTTACCGCCGGATGGGGCATCTCATTAAGAAACCGCAAGAACGCATGCCCCGGCGTCAGCACCAGGCGCGACCCCCCGGCGGCAAACGCCTCGCGATACGCCTGCAACGTCCGCCACACCTCAAAAAACTGCGGATCGCGCTGGAACGCATCGGCATAGACCGCAATCGCCTGCGCCTCGCCCTGCCCGCGCAGCGCATCGGCCTTGGCCCGCGCCTCCGCCAGCAGCACCGTCCGGTCCCGCTCCGCATCCGCCCGGATCCGCGCCGACGCCTCGGCACCCTCGGCGCGCATCTGCCGCGCAACACGCTCACGCTCGGATTGCATGCGCGACAGGATCGCCTGCGTGTTCTCCTCCGGCAGATCCGCACGCCGGATCCGCACATCCTCGACATTGATGCCGAAGCCCTTCATCTCCTCGTTCACATGGTCCCGAATGAGCCCCATGATCCGCCCGCGGCCGGAAGACAGCACATTGAGCAACTGCTCATTGCCCAGCACGCGCCGCAGCGAGGAAGACACCACCGAATTCAACCGCGCCCGGATTCCCTCCTCCGTCGGCCCCACCGCCTGATAGTAGCGCAGCGGATCGGTGATGCGGAACCGCGTGAAACTATCCACGATCAACCGCCGCTGATCGCCCAGGATCACCTCCTCGGGCTGCACCTCATAGTCCAGCAACCGCCGGTCGAAACTGATCACCGTCTGCACCCACGGGATCTTCACATGCAGGCCGGGCTCGGTGATCAGCTGCTTCGGTTCACCGAACTGCGTGATCAGCACCTGCTCGGTCTGATGCACCGTAAACAGCGACGACGCCGCCGTGAACACCACGACGAACAGCGCCGCAACCATAATCGTCAATGCCCGGCTCATGGCGTCGCTCCCTTCGCAGCGCCAGGTCCGGCCGGCGGCACCGCCGGCAGAACCGGCCGCGGCGGCACCGGCCGCGTCATCTCGTTCAGCGGCAGGAACGGCATCACCCCCTGCAACTGGTTGTCCACCACCACCGAGGGCGTATGCGACAGGATATCCTGCATCGTCTCAATATAAAGCCGCTGCATCGTCACATCCTTCGCCGCCTCATAGGCCTTCAACACCGACAAAAACCGCTGCGCCTCGCCGCCGGCCTGCGCCATCGAGGTCTGCCGCGCGCCATCGGCTTCCGCCACCAACCGCGCCGCATCGCCACGCGCCCGCGGCACGATATCGTTGCGATAGCTCTCCGCCTCATTGCGCGCCCGGTCCGCGTCCGTGTTGGCCCGCTGCACATCGCGGAAACTGTCGATCACCGCATTCGGCGGATCGACCTTCTGCAACTGGATCTGCGTGATCTCCACGCCCGAGCGATACTGGTCCAGAATCGCCTGAACACCCTTCAGCACCTCCGCCTCGATCCGCGCCCGCGCATCCGTCAGCGCCGGCTGGATCGGCGTCCGTCCGATCACTTCGCGCGTCACGCTCTCGGCCGCCGATTTCACCGTGTATTCGGGGCTGCGCGTATTGAACAGGAACGGCACCACGTCGCGCACCCGCCAGAAAACCGCAAAATTGATGTCGATGATATTCTCATCGCCCGTCAGCATCAGGCTCTCGACCCCGATATCGCGCAGCCCTTCCCGCCCGGTGCTGCGCGCCCCGGTGCCGAACTCGCCCGCCGAGCGATACCCCACCTCGATGCGGTTCACCCGCGTCACCGCCGGCGTCGCCACCGTTTCCACCGGCCAAGGCACACGGTAGTTCAGCCCCGGCAACGTCAGCCGATCGAACGCCCCGAACCGCATCACCACGCCTTGCTCGTCCGGCTGCACCCGGTAGAACCCGCTGACCAGCCAGCCCGCCACCAGCACCGCGCCAATCAGCGCACCGCCCCGCCAGCCCGCAAACCGGCTGCCCGGCCCCGTCGGTCGCCCGCCGCCAAACCCCGGCGGCAGCACCTCGCGCACAAACCCCTGCGCGCGAGCCAATAAATCGTCCAGATCAGGCGGCGTCCCGCCCCCGCCCGGTCCTCGCCCGCCCGGTCCACGCCCGCCACCGCCCCATGGCCCCTGCGGCCGCCCCGGATCGGGCCGCTGCCCCCCCTGGTTGCCGCCCGAACTCCCGGCCGAACTCCCGCCCGAACTCCCACCAGGATTGCCCCAAGGTCCGCTCGGCTTGCCATCGCCGGCGTTTCCGCCCGCCCCGTTCCCGGAGCCGCCTGCAGGCCCGCCAGGTTCATTTGTATTCCAAGGCATCGGGTTTAAGGCTCCTGTGATCGATAAGACTGAAGGCCTTGCGCGCGGCGCCACAAAATGCGGCATTGGCATAACGGCGCAGTGGGGCCATATCGCTATAATGGCCCACCGACATATTGACCGGCTGCTAAAGGTTTTCAAGCGCATGAGCGAGCCCACCCAGGACCACCTCCGCAATCGCCTCCGGGTCATCGCCGATCCGGCCACCGGCAAGGACATCGTATCCGCAGGCCTCGTCGAGGAGGTCCTCCTCAAAGGCGGCCTCGTTCACGTCAGCCTGCTGACCGATCGCGCCAACGCCGCCGCCATGGAGCCCGTGCGCAAACAGGTCGAAGAGATCCTCGCCCGCGAAGCCGGCGTCAAAAACGTCTCTGCCGTGCTGACCGCCCACAAAACCGAGCCCGCCCCCGCCAAACCGGCGGCGCCCGCCCACAACCATAGCCACGATCATGGCCACAGCCACGCGCCCGCCGCCCCGGCCAAGGCCCCCGTGGCCCTCCTCCCCCAGGTCAAGGCCATCGTCGCCGTCGCGTCGGGCAAAGGCGGCGTCGGCAAATCCACCGTCGCCGTCAACCTCGCCGTGGCGCTGGCCCAGCAAGGCCTCAAAGTTGGCCTGCTCGACGCCGACATCTACGGCCCCTCGCTGCCCCGCATGCTCGGCCTCTCCCGCAAGCCCGAAGTCATCAACGACCGCATGATGCCGCTGGCCGCCTGGGGCCTCAAAGCCATGTCCATCGGCTTCCTCGTCGAGGAGGAAACCCCGATGATCTGGCGCGGCCCCATGGTCATGGGCGCCCTCGAACAAATGATGGGCCAGGTCGAATGGGGCGAACTCGACATCATGATCGTCGACATGCCCCCCGGCACCGGTGACGCCCAGCTCACCATGGCCCAACGCGTCACCCTTGCCGGCGCCGTCATCGTCTCAACCCCCCAGGACATCGCCCTGCTCGACGCCCGCCGCGGCGTGCGCATGTTCGAACGCACCCGCGTCCCCGTGCTCGGCCTCATCGAAAACATGAGCTTCTACTGCTGCCCCAACTGCAACCACCGCTCTGAAATCTTCAGCCACGGCGGCGCCAAACTCGAAGCCGCCCGCATGGGCAGCGAATTCCTCGGCGAAATCCCCCTCGTCCTCGAAATCCGCACCAACGCGGACGCCGGTACCCCCATCACGGCCGCCAGCCCCGACAGCGCCCCCGCCCAAGCCTTCAAAGCCATCGCCGCCCGCCTGTGGGAAAAAGTCGGCGGCGTCGCAGCAAAACCGGCCGGGCCAAAGATCACGATCAGCTAGAGCCTGATGATTTTTGGCGGAATCGCCAAAATCATCGGGCAATCAAACAAAGAGTTAGCGCGGAATGCCTTCGCCGATCAGAAGGCATCCCAGTCTGACTCTTTGTTTGGCGTCGCCACAGCCGCGCGGTATCGGTTTCATCCGAACAACCCGTGCAGGAACCAGCGCGGGGTACCGTCCAAGCCCAGGCGGAACAGCCAGAATCGGGCGCCGGCGTTGTCTTCCACGCGGTAGTAGTCTCGCACCCGGTTGACTTCGGACTGGCTTTCATCGGGCGTGCGGCGCCACCATTCGGCCGCGATCCGTTCCGGGCCGCTGGCGGCGCGGACACGGTGGAGTGCACCGCGCCAGCGGAACATGATGGGCGGTTCATCCGGCACCGGCGCGGTTGCTTCGATCGGCTCCGGCCGCCGGAACAGCCGGATCGGGCGTTCGGCGCTGGGGTCGTATTCCCAGGACGGGGCAGGCATGACGGGTCGGGATGCCAGGGCAGGCGCCCGGATGCTGGCGCGTTCCGGGACATGGCTGTCGAACGGTGCCGGCCGCCAGAGGTGATCGGCACCCAGCCGGTTGGCGAGCGTGTCGAGCGTGGCAGCGAGCGGCATGGCGGCTTCGGCCGCAATCGCGCCGAGGCTCGACTGCGGCGCGCGCAACGGCTCGGTGGCGTGCGCGATCAACACGGCGGCATCAATACCGAACCCCGGATCGACGCTGGGCACCTTGTCCCGCAACAGCCGTGCGAGATGCATGGGGTCCCGCCCCGGCAGCGCGGTGGCGATACTGATCGCGGGCCGCATGCCATCGAGCCGGATAAACACCGCCTCCACCTGCGTGGCCCCGCGCTCGGCGGCCTCGAGCCGGCAGCAGAGATCGGCCGCCAGGTGATCGAGCGCCCGCCCCAGATCATCCGGTGTGCCGATCGGCTCGACGAAGGCGAGGCGGGCCTCCCAGGGCTGGGGTGGCCGGGTCCATGTCACGGGCTCCTCGATGCGCCCGAACGCCTGATCCAGCCGCCGCGTGGGCAGGGCGCCGAAGCGCGCGGTCACCGCGCCGCGCGGCTGGCGGGCCAGTTCACCGATACTGCGCAAGCCCAATCGGCGCATCCCCGCGACGCTGCGGCTATCGAGCCGCAGCAGGGCAACCGGCAGGACGGACAGCGCCTCGGCCTCGCCGTGCGGCGGGATCCGGGTGATTGGACCGCGCGAGGTCGGTGATCGCGCCAGCGCCCAGGCGGCGCCCTGCGTGCCGGCGATGGCGATGCGATAGGGCAGGGCGAACCGTTCCAGCCGCCTGGCCAAGTCCCCTGCCAGCCCCGCCTCACCGCCAAAGAGATGCTCACACCCCGTGATATCCAGCACCAGCCCGTCCGGCGTATCCGGTGCAGCAAGAGGCGTATAGCGCTCGGCCCAGCCCGCCAACCCTTCCAGCGCCGCCCTATCCGCAGCCGGATCGGCATCGATCACCGCCAGCCCCGGACAAATCGCCCGGGCCTCCGCGAGCGGCTGATCCGGCGCCAGCCCTGCCGCGGCGGCATGCGGACACACCGCCGCAAGACGCCGCACCATGCCCACCGTCTCGACCGTCGCGCGTGGCTTATCGGACGGATCGGACTGGTTGCGCAGCCGCAGCAGGGGCCAACTCGGCAACCACACGCAAAGAATGCGACGCATCGGCACCTCCTGGGGCTTGCATGATCCAACTGCCTTCAACACCGCCCCGCGCATGGGTCAGCCTGACCCGCCAGCGCGCCAGGCCGGGCTCCCGACCCGCCTCGGCGAACACTGCCGCCGCACTCGGAGCGGCCGCGATGTCCCAACGGGTGACGGCAGCGATTGGCGCCTCGCCGTCGCCTTGCCGGCCATGGGGCCAGCGCCGCAGCACAAAGCCGGTGCTGCCACGGCGCAGGCAGGCAAGATGCAGCCGATGGGCCGCCACCCGACCAAGCCGCCCGGCCTCCCCCACCGCGGCAACCGCAGCCCCGCTGCGCAGCACGGCTTCAAGCACGGCCAGCGTCTCGCTGTCATTGCGCGTCAACACCTGGACCAGTCGCCCCGGATCGAACCCATAAGGCAACAGCCCGGGCGGATAGAGATCCGCGGTCGGCGCAATCCAGAACACATCGCCCGCCGGTGCCATCCCGCTCAACACGCATGCCAGGAACGCTGCCGCCACCGCCCCGCTTTCTGCCTCGATTCCCCCAGCCGAGACTTCATGCAACACACCCCGCGGCACCCCCCCGCCGGGCAGACAGCCATCCACCCGCTCATCCCCGAACCGCCACACGCCCCGCGCCCTTGCCGGCTGCAAGCCAGCGAGCCGTGCGCGCAGCGCCTCCAGCGAAGCATCCGGCGTCACGTCATGGGGAGAGGAGGGCAGAGGATGCACGAAGGATAAGTTCTCTATTTGTTCCTTGCATTCATCGCGCATCGCAGGGACAGAGTCAAATCAATAGGACACACGTCCTTCAAATAATGAGCCCACCGTTCAACGCCCACCGTTCAACACCAGGCGTTCAGATCTCGGCGGCCTGGAACACGCTCGCATCAGCGATCAGGTAGCCCTGGCCGCGCACCGACAGGATCGAGCGCGGCGAGGCACCTTGCTCGGTCAACTTGCGGCGCAGTTTCAGCACGAGTTGGTCCACGCTGCGGTCATCGCTGTGCAGGTTGCGGCGCAACGCCACCACACTGAGTTCATCGCGCGATACCGAGGCCCCTGCCGCCTCAAGCAGATGAACGAGGGCGAGATATTCGGCCTCGGTCAGCAACGTCGGCGCCTCGCTCTCGCCGCGCAGCAGGCGTCTGGCATGATCAATCACCAGCCCTTCGGCCACAGGCGCCGCATCCTGCGCCTGCTCGGTCTGCCCCACCCGGCGGCGCACCGCACGCACACGAGCCACCAGTTCACGCATCGCCAGCGGCTTCACCACATAATCATCAGCGCCCGTCTCCAGCCCCTGCACGCGGGTGGCTTCCTCGCCATTGGCGGTGATCACAATGATGCCGCTGCCACCGATATTGGCGAACCGCGCAACCAACTCGAGCCCATCCATGTCGGGCAGGCCGAGATCCACCAGCACGATGTCAGGGTTTAAACTGTCATGCAGCGCAATCGCCGCCTCGCCGGTCGACGCGATTTCGACCTCCATGCCGGCCAGCCGAAGCGACACCTGGATCGTCGCAGCAATACCCGCGCTATCCTCGATCACCAGGACCCGGAGCGTCTCGTGCGAATCTTTGTCGTCATGCATTGGAGTAGACATCAGCTTACCATTAATCTCTACGCAACAATGGTACATCTGTGAGGCTTATGCCAGCCCGTAGATGATGCATCATGTTTCAAGACAAACATTTTCACCCCCCCCCTCCTCCACCTGCCAGCGCACGCCACTCCGCCTCGCTGAGAACCCGCACGCCGAGTTCCACCGCCTTGCGCGCCTTGGATCCCGCATCGGCGCCCACCACCACCAGATCGGTCTTTTTCGACACGCTGTCCGTCACCCGCGCGCCCATCTTCTCCGCCATCGCCTTCGCCTCGGGCCGCGTCAACGTCTCCAGCGTGCCGGTGAACACAACCGACTTGCCCGTCAACTCCCCCCCGCCGCGCGCCTCGGCATCCGCGATCGTCAACTCCGCCGCCAGCGCATCGAGTGCCGCAACATTGCGCGGCTCGGCAAAAAACTCCGCCAATTCCTCGGCAATCGCCGGCCCGATTCCCAGGATCGACCCCAGGTCCGACCGCGCTTCCGACCCGATCACCACCGCCGCCGCCATCTGTGCCCGCCAGTTCGCATAGCTGCCGTAATGCCGCGCCAGAAGCTTGGCATTGGCCTCGCCGATCCGCCTTATGCCGAGCGCAAAAATGAACCGTGCGAGCCCAATCCCCCGCCGCTGCGCAATCGCCGCCACCAGGTTGCGCGCCGACAGCGCCCCCCACCCCTCGCGCACCGCGATCTCAGCCTCCAGCAGCGGCAACCGGCTGAAAATATCGGCCGGCCCCCCGATCAGCCCCTCCTCATGAAACTCGCGGATCGTCTTCTCGCCCAGCCCCTCGATATCGAACGCCCCGCGCGAGACGAAATGGATCAGCCGCTCCTCCACCTGCGCCGGACACGCGAGCCCCCCGGTGCAGCGCATCACCACCTCGCCCGGCGCCCGCACCGCCGCCGACCCGCACGCCGGACACACCGCCGGAAACACATAGGCCGCCGCCCCGCGCGGCGCGCCTTCCACCGGCCCCACCACCTGCGGGATCACATCGCCGGCGCGCTGGATGATCACGGTATCGCCGATCCGGATATCCTTGCGCGCGATCTCGTCCGCATTATGCAGCGTCGCATTGCGCACCAGCACGCCGCCGACATTCACCGGCACCAGCCGCGCCACCGGCGTCAGCGCCCCGGTGCGGCCCAACTGGATGTCGATCCCCTCCAGCACCGTCGTCGCCTGCTCCGCCGGAAACTTCCACGCAATCGCCCAGCGCGGCGCCCGCCCGACAAACCCGAGCCGGCGCTGCAACGCGAGATCATCGAGCTTGTAGACCACCCCATCGATATCATACGCGAGCCCAGCCCGCGCCGCGCCCACCTCCGCCTGGAACGCCGCCGCATCGGCAATCCGCCGCGACAACGGATTGACCGTGAACCCCCACGCCCGCAACCGCTCCAAATACTCCCAATGCGTCTCCGCCACCGGTCCACTCGCCTCGCCCATCGCATAGGCAAACAGCGACAAAGGCCGCGTCGCGGTGATCCGCGCATCCAACTGGCGCAGGCCGCCCGCCGCCGCATTGCGCGGATTGGCGAACATCTTCTCCCCCGCACTCTCCTGCGCCGCATTCATCGCCAGGAAATCCGCCTTGGTCATGAACACCTCGCCGCGGATTTCGATCCGCGCCGGCGCCTCGCCCTTCAGCCGCAGCGGCAAGTCCTTCAGTGTGCGCAGATTGGCGGTGACATCCTCGCCCTCCGTGCCATCGCCCCGCGTCGCGCCCTGCACGAACCGCCCGTGCTCGTAGGTCAGCGATATCGACAGCCCGTCGATCTTGGGCTCCGCGACAAACCCCAGCGCCGCCTCGTCGAGCCCGAGAAACCGGCGGATCCGCGCGCAGAACTCGGTGAAATCCTCCGGCCCGAACGCATTGTCGAGCGAAAGCATCGGCACGCCATGGCGGATCTTGGCAAACCCGCCCCCCGGCGCCGCCCCAACCTTGGCCGCGGGATCATCCGCGCCCACCAGCCCCGGAAACGCCGCCGCCACGTCGTTGTAGCGCCGCCGCAGCGCGTCATACGCGGCATCCGTGATCTCGGGCGCATCCTCGGCATGATACAGCCGGTCATGCCGCGCAAGCTCCATCCCGAGGCGAAGCAGTTCAGTGCGCGCCTTGACCTCGCTCATCCGCTCGATCTCGCTCACGGCGCCCCCATCAAACTGCGCGCCGCCGCCCGCGCGGCTTCGGTCACGGTCTCCCCCGCCAACATGCGCGCAATCTCCTCCTGCCGTTCCGCCCCAAGCAGTGGCTCCACCCGCGTCTCAGCCCGCCCCTTGGCGACATGCTTGGCCACCCGCAAATGCGCCCCGCCCCGCGCCGCCACCTGCGGCGAATGGGTCACCAGCAGCACCTGCACCTCATCGGCCACCCGCGCCAGCCGCTCCCCCACCGCCGCCGCCGTGGCGCCGCCGATTCCACTATCCACCTCGTCGAACACCAATGTCGGCACCGTCGATCCCCCGGCCAGCACCACCTTCAACGCCAGCATCAGCCGCGACAACTCGCCGCCCGAGGCAATTTTCGCCAACGCCCCCGGCGTCTGGCCCGGATTGGTGGCGATCAGGAAGCGAACCTCATCAGCCCCTTGCGCGGTCCATGCGGTGTCTGGCAGGGCAGCGACGCTGGCAGTGAACCGCGCGCGCTCCAGCTTGAGCGGCGGCAATTCGCGCGCAATCGCCCGATCGAGCCGCTCCGCCGCCTTGCGCCGCACCTCCGACAGTTTCGCGCATGACGCCGCGAACCGCTCGCGTGCCATGCCCGCCTGATGCTCCAACTCCTCGACCCGCGCCGTCCCCGTCTCCAGCGCCTCAAGCCGTCCCCGCAGCGTCTCGCGCAACCCGGGCAACGCGGCGATTGCGATGCCATGCTTGCGCGCCGCGGCCCGGAGCGCGAACAGCCGCTCCTCCACATTTTCCAACAGCCGTGGGTCAGCCTCCACCGCGTCGGCCAGCCGGCTCAACACCGTCTCCGCCTCGGACAATGCCTCCTCGGCCCGCTCCAGCGCCGCCATCGCCGCGGCCGCCGGATTGAGCGCATCCGGCGCGTTGGACGGCACCAGCCGCTGCAATGCCCGCCCCGCCGCCCGCAACGCCGCCGCCGGCCCGCCCGAGCGCCGATCCCGCGGCGTCAGTTCCGACACCGCCGCCGCAATCGCCTCGGCCCGCTTCTCGCCCTGCTGCAACCGCTGCCGCTCCGCCGCCAGGCGCTCCTCCTCGCCCGGTTCGGCAGCAAGGTTACTCAATTCCTCGACCGCATGGCGCAACCATTCCTCCTCGCGCATCGCCTTGGCGATCGCCTCGCGCGCCGCGCTCAGCGCCGACGTCGCTTCCCGCCATGCCGCATGATCCGTCGCCACCGCAATCCGCAGGCCCGGCGTCACGCCATAAGCATCGAGCAACCCGGCATGCGTCATCGGATCCGCGAGCCCCATCTGGTCATGCTGCCCCTGCACCTCGACCAGCAACCCCCCCACCCGCCGCAGCAGCGCCGCCCCCACCGGCTGGTCGTTGATAAAGGCACGCGACCGCCCGTCCAGACCGATGATCCGGCGCAGCACGATCCCCTCGTCCGCTCCCAACCCCTGCTCGGCAAGCAGCGCATAGGCCGGGTGTCCCGCCGGCGGCGCGAATGCGGCGGCCACACTGGCCTGCTCGGCACCGGCGCGCACCAGCCCCTGCTCGGACCGCCCGCCCAGCGCAAGCCCCAGACTATCCAGAAGGATCGACTTGCCCGCCCCGGTCTCCCCGGTCAGCACCGTCAACCCGGCGCCAAACGCCAGATCAAGCCGCTCGATCAGCACAACGTCGCGAATCGCAAGAGCCGTCAGCACGCGCACGCCTCCCGACGAGCCAAAATCAGACGCATCCGCGCCGAGGTCGGACGCATCCGCGCCGAGGTCGGACGCGTGCGCGCCGAGGTCGGACGCATCCGCGCCGAGGTCAGAACACCGACTGCCACAGCCGCTTGAGCATGCCGGGCTGCTCGCTCGTCGCACCCGCCGCCACCGGCGGCGCCACACCGATCTTGGCAAGATTGGCATAGCTGTCCTGATACCAGGGGCTGCCCGGATAATTGTAGCCCAGCACCGCCGCCGTCCGCTGGGCCTCCGCCGTCATGCCCAGCGCCAGATAAATCTCGGTCAGCCGATGCAGCGCCTCCGCGACATGGTTGGTGGTCTGATAATCGTCCACCACCTTCTGGAACCGGGTGATCGCCGCCGTATAGAGCTTCTGGTTCTGATAGAACCGCCCGATCTCCATCTCCTTGCCCGCCAGATGGTCTCGCGCCAAATCGATCTTCAGCTTCGAGTCACGGCCATACGCACTGTCCGGAAACCGATTGATCACATCGGTGAGGGCCCCGATCGCATCCTGCGTCGCGCGCTGGTCGCGCTTGATGTCGGCGATCTGCTCATAGAAGCTCAGCGCCCGCAGGTAATACGCATAGGCAACATCGCGATGCGAGGGATGCAGCTGAATGAACCGATCGAGCGTGCCGATCGCGTCGGTGTAGCGGCTCTGCTTGTAGGTGATGAACCCCAGCATGAGCTGGGAATTCACCGCCCATGTCGAATACGGATAGGTCTGGTCCACCAGCTCGAACTGCTTCGTCGCGGCGCGGTAGCTGTTGCGCTGCATCAGATCGAGCCCATGCCCATAGATCTCCTCGGCACTCTGCGCCGTCGGGTCGAACACCTCCTCCTCCGGCGCATCGCCGAACGGATTGAGCTTGGACAGCGTGGAACAGCCCGTCAGCACAAATGCAAGCAGGAGGGCAGTGGCGAAATTGCGAGCCAAAACGCGGTCGATCGTCATCGGGTCATTCACCGTCGGAAACTCTGAGAGGCGCTTATAGCACGCAGCGGCGCAAGGCGAAGCCGCCAGCCGTGCTTTCTGTGTCGATGAGCCAGAGCGCCAGAAACAGCCGATCGTCAGACCGGTGCTGCCGCCACAGGCAACCGGCGTTCCTGCCAACTGCCGAGCGAGGGCAGCCCAGCGCTGCCTTCGCTGAGCGCCAGGCCCGACTCGGCAGCAGCCGGCATCCCGCCACTCACCCAGGCCCAGTTCGCGTCATCGGCAAACAGCGCGCGCAGCAGGCGATTATTGAGCGCATGGCCGCTCTTATGCGCCACCAACCGGCCCAGCAGCGGCGCACCGGACAATGCAATATCCCCGATGGCATCAAGCATCTTGTGGCGCACGAACTCATCGGCCATGCGCAGCCCGCCCGGGTTCAAAACCGCGGCGCCATCCACCACCACGGCGTTGTCGAGACTGCCCCCAAGCCCAAGACCAGCCGCCCGCAACGCCTCCACATCGCCAATCCGGCCAAAGGTGCGGGCCGAGGCAATATCGCGGCGGAAACTCTCCCCGGTGATGCGCAGCGCCAGCGACTGGCTGCCGATCGCCGCATCGCTGAACGCGATCGACATCGCAATGCTCAGCAACGGCCGCGTGGCGCAGGGCCGGAATTCGACAAAGGCATCACCCTGGCTCACCCGAATCGGCCGGCGAATCGCAATCGCCCGCTCCGGCGCCGCTTGCGCCACGATCCCGGCGCACTCGATCAGAAACACGAACCCGGCGGACGACCCATCCAGGATCGGCACCTCAGGCCCATCGATCTCGACCACGCAATTGCTGATCCCCATGCCCGACAGCGCCGCCATCACATGCTCGACCGTGCCGACCACCGCATCCCGCCGCCCCTGCATGCCCAGCACAGTACACAACCGCGTATCCACCACATGATCGAACCGCGCCGGGATATCGATCCCCAGGTCAGACCGGCGGAACACAATGCCGGTGCCAACAGCAGCCGGATGCAGCGTCAGACGCGCCCGCCGGCCGGAATGCACCCCAACCCCGGTGCAATCGATCGATGCCCGCACTGTCTGCTGCACCCGGCCCGACCCTTTGAGGTCCTGCGCGGCTTGCAAATCCAACATATGCGGCAATCCATCCATTCCGGCGCTCGTCCCTGTCGCTGGCCCCTGTGGGAGCAAAATTCACAGACCTGACATGACAACGCCGGCCTCCGAACACCCTATTCGGGGTTCCGGGCCGGCGCCAGTCAATGTTTATTACAGCGTATTACTAAGCAGCGCCTTGAAAATGCTGCAATTGCTGCGGTGCGTCGTTGCGGACTGTAACGCCGATATCAGGACGTTTGGCGGCGCAGGAATGTGGGGATGTCGATCTTGTCGTCCCCGCCCGCCTGGCGTGGCTGCTCGGCGATGCTCTCCTGCGGTTCGGCAGCATAGGCCACCGGCTGAGCCGGCTGCACCGGCGCGGCCTGAGGTGCCGCATGCGGCAACCCACCCCGGATCGCCCCGGTCACCATCGTGAACAGGCTGCGCTTGGGCGCAGCGACCGGCGCCGCGACGGGGGCGGCCTCGGCGGGCGCATTGAACAGCGCGTTCTGCCGCGGTGCCGGCTTGGACGGGCCAACCGGCTGCTGCAAATGCTGCGGAATACCCCGCGGCTTGACAGGCGCATCGTCCGAAATCGTCTGGTAGTCGTGCTGGCGAAGCTGCGCTGCCGGCGGCGCATGCTCCGCCTGCTGGCGCAGCCCGCTCTGCGGCGAGGCCGCGCGCAACCCAGCCGACGGGATCGGCGGCGGCATCGGCGTGCGTGCCGCACCCGGATTGGCAAACCCAGCCTGGTTGAGCCCCGTCGCCGGGCGAACATTGGTCGCCGAAGGCGCCGACGGTGCCACCTGGGCCGGCTCCTCGCCGCCAGCGGCTCCGCCATTCACCACCTGTAACTGCGGCTTCTGCTCGCCACGCGGCACGGCGGTATCGATCCCGGTGGCAACCACCGAAATCCGGATCCGCCCGGCCAGCGTATGATCGATCGCGGTGCCGAAAATAATGTTGGCGTCGTCGTCCACTTCCTCGCGGATGCGATCCGCCGCCTCGCCAACCTCGAACAATGTCAGATCATCGCCACCGGTGATGTTGATCAGCAAGCCCGACGCCCCGGCCATCGACGTGTTCTCAAGCAGCGGATTGTTGATCGCCGCCTCGGCCGCCCGGATCGCGCGGCCCTCCCCGTCGGCCTCGCCCGTGCCCATCATCGCCTTGCCCATTTCGCGCATGACGGTCCGGATATCGGCAAAATCGAGGTTGATCTCGCCCGGCACAGTGATCAGATCGGTCACGCCGCGCACGCCCATATACAGGACATTATCGGCCATCTTGAACGCATCTTTCCAGCTCGTCCGGTCATTGGCGAGGCGGAAAAGGTTCTGGTTGGGGATCACGATCAGCGTGTCGACATGCGGGATCAGTTCCGCAATGCCCTGCTCGGCCGCCTTGGCGCGCCGGCTGCCCTCGAAGGCGAACGGCTTGGTGACCACGCCGACCGTCAGAATGCCCCGCTCGCGCGCCATCCGCGCGATCACCGGCGCCGCCCCCGTGCCGGTGCCGCCGCCCATGCCGGCGGTGATGAACACCATGTGCGCACCCTCGAGCGCGTCATACAGCTCATCCGCCGCCTCTTCGGCCGCTGCCTGACCCACTTCCGGCTTGGCGCCGGCGCCGAGCCCTTGCGTGATGTGCGGGCCCAGCTGGATACGCCGGCTTGCCATCGAATTCACCAGCGACTGCGCGTCGGTGTTGGCCACAATGAAGTCGACGCCCTGGAGGTCCATGGCAATCATGTTGTTCACAGCATTGGTGCCGCCACCACCCACCCCGATCACGCTGATCTTCGGCGTGAAATCGATCGGCAAGTCTTTGGACACAGTCAAATTGAGGGTCATGGCCGGCTCAGCTCCCCGAGGAGTGGATAGTCTAACGATGAAACCCGATTCGCACTGCCCCCCAGGGGCAGAAATCACGAAAAAAAGAGACGTCAGAGACGATTTCGCAAAAAACTCCAGACACGCCGGAGCATTCCGCGCGATGGCTCGCTGGCCGGGTCAAAATCATGGAACGCCCGGCCCTCGCCGGCCGCCCAATTCATCAATCCGATCGCCGTAGCAAACGCCGGGCCAGACGCCGTATCCGGCATCCCGCGGATCGGCATCGGCCGCCCGATCCGCACACTCCCGCCAAACATCCGCGCTGCCAGTTCCCGCACACCGGGCAACTGGCTCGCCCCGCCGGTCAGCACCACGCGCTGCAACGCCGCCGCACCCAGCCCCGAAGCATCGAGCTGGTCCTTCACCATCTGGAACGTCTCCTCCAGGCGCGGCTGGATGATGTTGATCACCATGCTGCGCGGCACCTTGCTGATCTGGTGCTCCTCCTCGCCCACCGCCGGCACCGGCAAAAGCTGGCGCTCGTCGTCCGGGCTCGGCATCGCCGCGCCATAGAGCGTCTTCAGCCGCTCGGCATGGGCATGCGGCGTCGACAACACCCGCGCGATATCATTCGTCACATGCACACCGCCAACCGGGATCTGCGCGGTATGCAGCAGATGCCCCTCGGCAAACACACCCAGCCCCGACGTGCCGCCGCCCATATCCAAAACCGTGGTACCCAGCACGCGCTCTTCACGCACCAGCGTCGCCAGCCCCGCCGCCCACGGCGCCGAGACCAGATCCCCCAGGATCAGATCACACCGCGCCAGACACGCATCAAGCGTCCGCAGCGACGTCGTCACCGCGTCGATCACATGCAACCTGGTGTCCAGCACATCGCAGAACAACCCGCGCGGATCGGCGATCCCGGGGTCGCCATCGACCGTGAACGCCAGCGGCAGCGCATGGATCAGGCTGCGGTTCTCCGCCACCGCCTGGCTCCGCGCCCCGTTATAGACCCGGCTGATGTCGTCCTCCGTCACCGCCCGCCGCCCCACCGCGAGCTGCCCGTCGATCAGCCGGCTCTCCGGCTGCCCGGCCGTGAGGTTGACGATCACCTCGCGCAGCCGCACCCCCGCCTCGTCCTCGGCCTGCCCGACCGCCGCGCGGATCGAGCGCTCCGCGGTATCGAGATCCAGGATCGCTCCGGCCCGCACCCCCTGGCCCTTCTGCCACCCCGTGCCCAACACCCGCACGCTGCCGTCCGACTCGATGCGCGCGATCACGCACACGATTTTCGACGTCCCGATATCCAGCACCCCGAACGCACCCGAATAGCGCGCCCGCAGCCGCGGCCGTTCCGGCACATCGTCGATCGGCGGCGACAGCGGGGCGGAATTGCGCAGACGCGACACTTCGTTCATGTCGGTTTCCTTGATGCCGGACGGTCAGCAGGCGGCGTGGAGGGGCGGATCACAAGCCGGTCGGGCAGGCGAAGATCAACCGCCTGGAGCGGCCGGTCGAGCAATTGCAACGATGCCTGCAACTCCGCGAGTCGCGCCAGAGCCTGCGCCTCGGCCCCCTCGGGCAGCAGGATGTCGGCGCCATTGCTCATCCTGAGGTTCCAGCGCCGCTCGCCCACCCGCACCGCGGCCTTCATCCGCGCCATCAGATCGGGCTGCACCGCCAGCATATCCATCAGCGCCGCCGCCGCCTGCGGCGCACCGGGCCCGACGATCAGCGGCACCTGGCCGCTAAACGCCGACACCTCGCTGTCCGTCACCAGATTTCCGCCGCGATCGACCAGCGTGAACTTGCCATCGAGTTGCCACACCGCAAACGGCGCCCGCTCCTCGATCCGCACCACCACCAGGCCGGGCAGCCGCCGCTCGACCGTCGCCGACTTCACCCAGGTGATCCGCTCCAGCCGCAACCGCGCCTCGCGCACCGAAAACCCCAGAATCGCATCGCCCGGGCTCACATCGAGCGCCTCGCGCAGAAGCGCCTCGGGTGTCTTGATATTGCCGATGAACTGCACATCCTTGACCGTGAGGCCAAACTGCCCCGTCGCATCGCCGATCCGCCCGGCGATACTGTCGCCCTGCCCCAGCGCATGCAGCGCAAACGCCCCCAGCATCAGCACCACCGCCAACGCCGCGCCCGCCACGGCCCGCCGCAAATAGGACCGCCATTGCCGCCACATCAACTTGCCCCGGCCGGGCCGGTCCGGCATCCGCGCCGAAGGCACCGGCGCTGCCGCCGCCCCCGGTGCCCGCGGCACGCGCGGGCGGCGTGGCTTCACATCCGACATGCCGCGTTCTCCACCATCCAGGCGCACAACTGCGGAAACGACATCCCGTGATGCGCCGCCTGCTCCGGCAGCAGCGACGTCGGCGTCAGGCCGGGCTGGGTATTGATCTCCAGCAGCACCAGCCGCCCCGGCTCGCCCTTGGTATCGTCATAGCGAAAATCCGCCCGGCTCGCCCCCCGGCACCCCAGCGCCCGATGCGCCGCAAGCGCCACTTCAAGCGCCCGCGCATACACACCCGCGTCGATCGCCGCGGGGATCACATGGCGCGATCCGCCATCGGCATATTTCGCCTCGTAATCGTAAAACGCCGCATTGGACGCAATCTCCGTCACCGCCAGCGCCCGATCCCCCATCACCGCGACCGTCAACTCGCGCCCGGGGATATACTCCTCCACCATCGCCGCACCGCCATAGCGCCACCCCGCCGCCACCACGGCCCGCCGGTTGCCGCCCTCGCGCATGATCTCGACCCCGACCGAGGAGCCTTCGTTCACCGGCTTGATCACATAGGGCAACGCCATCGGGTCGCCCGCTTCCAGCGCCGCGATATCCACCATCCCGCCGGCCGCCACCGGCAGACCGGCCGCGACAAACACCGCCTTCGCCGCCGCCTTGTCCATCGCCAGCGCCGAAGCCCGCACCCCCGAATGCGTATAGGGAATGCCGAGCCAATCCAGCACCCCCTGGATCGCCCCATCCTCGCCGAACCGTCCATGCAGCGCGTTGAACACCGCATCCGGCCGCGGTTCCAACGCCGCGATCACCGCGCGCAGATTATCCCCCACCAACACCGGCACCACCGCATAGCCAGCCGCGCGCAGCGCCAGGATCACCTGCCCGCCGCTCGACAGCGAAACCTCCCGCTCCGCCGACATCCCGCCATACAGCACCGCCACACGTTTCATGCCGCCACACCGATCCGGCGGATTTCCCACTGCAGATCAACCCCGCTCATCACCCGCACCCGCTCGCGCACCGCTTCGCCGAGCCCCTCGATATCCGCCGCCGTCGCCGCCCCGGTGTTGAGCAGGAAGTTGCAATGCTTGTCCGACACCATCGCCCCCCCCCGCACCAGCCCGCGACAGCCGGCGGCATCGATCAATTCCCACGCCTTCTGACCCAACGGATTGCGGAACGTCGAGCCCCCCGTGCGCGCCCGCACCGGCTGCGTCGCCTCCCGCGCCGCCCGGATTTCCGCCATCCGCCCCGCAATCAACACCGCATCGCCGCGCTGCGCGCGAAACCGCGCCCGCACCACCACCGCGCCCGGCGGCACCGTGGAATGCCGATACCCAAACGCCAAAAGCGGCTGATCCAGCCGCACCAGCGCCCCCGATCGCGTCACCACCTCCGCCCAGTCCAACACCCCCGCCACATCTCCCCCATAGGCCCCGGCATTCATCACCACCGCACCGCCCACCGCCCCCGGAATGCCCGACAAAAACTCCAGCCCCGACAACCCCGCCGCCGCCGCATGCTCCGCCACCGTCACATCCAGCGCGGCCGCCCCCGCCACCACACCATCCGCCTCGACCTCGATCGCCGCGAACCCCCGCGCCAGCCGCAGCGTAACCCCCGGTATCCCGCCATCGCGCACAATCAAATTCGACGCCGCCCCGATCGTCACCACCGGCACCTCAAGCGGCAACGCCAGCAGAAACGCCTGCAAATCCCCGACATCCGCCGGCCGCACCAGCGCCTCCGCCGGCCCGCCAACCCGAAACCAAGTCGACGGCCCCAGCGCGGCCTCGCGCTGCAGGCGTCCCCTGAGGCCAGGCAGCGCAAGCGGGGCGTCGCGCGTCGTCATGACCGTCGCACCGTCCCTTCCTGCAACGCCGCCAACTGCCCGGGCAATGCCGCAGCCCAAGCCGTGATGGTCCCCGCACCCAGGCAGATCACATAATCCCCGGGCTGGGCGATCGCATGCACCATCTCCGCCAAATGCTCAGGCCCCGGCAGCGCCACCACCGAGCGATGCCCCCGCGCCCGCAGCCCCTCGACCAGCGCATCCTTCGTCACCCCCGCGATCGGCGCCTCGCCGGCCGCATAGACATCGGCGACAATCACCGTACCCGCATCGTTCATGCAGGCACAAAAATCCGCGAACAACGACTGCAACCGGGTAAACCGGTGCGGCTGCACCACGGCAATCACATTGCGCGCCCCGGTCTGCCGCGCGGCCCGCAACACGGCCGTGATCTCCACCGGATGATGCCCGTAATCGTCGATCACCGTGATCCCGCCGGCCTCGCCGGTCCGCGTGAAGCGCCGCTTGACGCCCTTGAACCCGAGCAGCGCGTTCTTCAACGTCTGCTCGTCGATATCCATCTCAAGCCCGATGGCGATCGCAGCCAGCGCGTTCTGCACATTGTGGCTGCCCAGCATCGGCAGCCGAAACCCCGGCATCAGCCGCGTCCGCCCGCGCTGGCGGTCCGTCACGATCACCTCGAAGCTGGTGCCGTTCTTGTCCGGCACCATCCGATCCACCCGCACATCCGCCTGCGGGCTGAATCCATAGGTAATCACCCGCCGGTCCGCCATATGCGGGATCATCTGCTGCACCGCGGGATGATCCAGGCACAGCACCGCAAACCCATAGAACGGGATGTTCTGCACGAACTGGTAATACCCCTGCGTCATCGCCTCGCCGGTGCCCCAATGGTCCAGATGCTCCGGATCCATATTCGTCACCACGCAAATCGTCGCGGGCAGCCGCAGGAACGAGCCGTCGCTCTCATCGGCCTCCACCACCATCCAATCGCCCGCACCGAGCCTGGTATTGGTGCCATAGGCATTGATGATGCCGCCATTGATCACGGTCGGGTCGAGATGCGCCGTCTCCAGCACGCAGGCGATCAGGCTCGTCGTCGTCGTCTTGCCATGCGTGCCCCCCACCGCGATCGCCCAGCGCAGCCGCATCAACTCCGCCAGCATCTCGGCCCGGCGCACCACCGGGATAAACCGCGCCCGCGCCGCCTTCACCTCGGGATTGTCGGCCTTCACCGCGGTGGAAACCACCACCACCTGCGCGCTGCCGATATTCTCCGGCGCATGCCCCACCGCCACCGCGATGCCCGCCTCGCGCAGGCGCTTCACATTGGCGCTATCCGCGATATCGCTGCCCTGCACGCCATAGCCGAGATTGTGCAGCACCTCCGCAATCCCAGACATGCCGATCCCGCCGATCCCGACGAAATGAATGGTGCCGATCGTCAACGGCATCGCTCTCATGACACTCTCCCCGCGGCAAGCCGCTCCACCGCGTCAGCCAACACCGCCGCCGCGTCTGCCCTGCCGCACGAAGCCGCCCGCGCCGCCGCCTGCGCAAGCCCGGCCGGATCGGCCAGCACCTGGTTCAGTTTTTCCGCCAGCACCTGGGCCGTCAGCCCCGCCTGCGCCATCACCCACGCCCCGCTTGCATCAGCGAGCGCGCGCGCATTGGCGGTTTGATGGTCATCGATCGCACTGGGCAACGGCACCAGCACCGAAGGCCGCCCCGCCACCGCGAGTTCCGCCACCGACGACGCCCCGGCCCGCGATATCACCAGATGCGCCGCCGCCAACCGCCGCGCCACATCGCCAAAAAACGGCGCCAACTCGGCCGCAATCCCGCCCGCCGCATACGCCGCCCGCACCCGCTCGATATCCTCCACCCGGCATTGCTGCACCACATCGAGCCGCCCCCGCAGCCCCTCCGGCAACAGCCCAAGCGCCGGCGGCACCACATCGCTGAACACCCGCGCCCCCAATGACCCCCCCAGCACCAGCAGCGCAATCCGCGCGCCCGGCGCCGCATAACCCTGCCCCGCCAGCGCCATCACAGGCGGGCGCACCGGATTGCCGGTAACCTGGCTGGGCACACAAGCCGGCACCTTGGCCGTATCGGCATGGCTCAACGCCAGCAGGTCCGCATGCGCCCCCAGCCACCGGTTGGCGCGGCCCATCACCGCGTTCTGCTCATGCAATATCACCGCCGGCCGCCGCCGCATGAAGCGCGCCGCCAGCACCGGCGCCACCGACGGATACCCGCCAAACCCGACGATCGCCGCCGCCTTGACCTGCCCCAGCAGCCGGCTCGCCTGCACCGTCCCGCGCGCCAGCGCCGCAAACGCCTGCGCCGCCTTCGCCGCACCCCGCCCCGCGATCCCCGCGCCCGCCAGCACAAACCGCTCGCAGCCCTCGAACGCCGGCGACACCAACCCGCCCGAGCGCGCATCCGTCATCAGCACAATCCGATGCCCCCTCGCCCGCAACACCGCCGCCAGCGCCTCGGCCGGAAAAAAATGCCCCCCCGTGCCGCCGGCCGCGATCACAATGGTGCACGGTGTCACGTCGTCTCCCCCGGATGCCGCCGCCGCGTCAGCGCCAGCAGCATCCCCATCCCCACCGCCACCGCCACCGCCGATGACCCGCCATAGGAAATAAACGGCAACGTCATCCCCTTGGTCGGCATCAGATGCACCGTCGTCGCGAGATTGACCAGCGCCTGCAACCCGAACCCCGCCGCCAGCCCCGCCGTGGCCAGCAGCACGAACGGATCCTGCTCCTCGCGCACCCGCTTGAACCCGCGCAGCACAATGAACGCAAACGTCGCAATCACCGCCATGCACACCAGCATGCCGAACTCCTCCCCCACCACGGCAAACACGAAATCAGCATGCACATCGGGGATCACATCCTTCACCCGCCCCTCGCCCGGCCCCCGCCCCAACAGCCCGCCACTGCCGAACGCCTCCAGCGCAAGCTTCACCTGGTAGTTCCCGGGCCGCGTGATATCGAGAAAATCCATCACCCGGCGATGCACGTGATCCACCAGCAGAAACGCCGCCGTCCCCCCCGCAACAATCAGCGCCCCGAACAGCCCCACCACAGCCAGCGGCAGGCCCGAGATGAACAACTGGAAAAACAACGCCCCCAGCACCACGCCCAGCATCCCGTAATCCGGCTGCAACTTCAGCAGCAGCGCGATCACGCCGAACACCCCAAGCGTCAGGATCACCCCCGGAAACCCCCGGAGCCGCCGCCCCTCCGCAATCAGCCACGCCGCCGTCACCGCAAAAAACGGCTTGAGAAACTCGCTCGGCTGCAAACTCATGCCGGGTAACGCGATCCAGCGCCGCGCGCCCTTGATCTCGGTGCCCACCACCATCGTCGCCGCCGTCATCAGGATCGCGATGACACACCCCGCCACCGCCACCCGCCGCACCCCGCGCGGCGACAGCAAACTCACCGCCAGCACAATCGCCGCCGCCACCGTCAGAAACACCACCTGCTTGACGATGAACAAGTCCCGCGCATGCTCCGCCCCCCGCGAAATCCGCTCCGCCACCGCCGGCGAGGCCGCCAGCATCATAATATAGCCCACCCCGATCAGCCCGATGATCGCAGCCAGCGTCCAGCGATCGACCGTCCACCACCAGCGCCCGAGGATCGTGGTATCCGCACGCGACAACGCCGCCATCAAACCCCCTCCCCAGCAGCAATCGCCCGCACCCGGTCACGGAACACATCGCCGCGCTGGTCAAAACCGGTAAACTGGTCCCACGACGCACACGCCGGCGACAGCAACACCACCGGCGCCACCCCCGCCTGCGCCGCTGCCCACGCCGCCCCCGTCGCCGCCTCCAGCGTGCCGACAATCCGGTGCTCAACCCCCGCCGCCGCCAGCGTCGCCGCCAATGCCGGCGCATCCCGCCCGATCAGCAGCGCCAACGCCACGCGCGGAAACCACGGCGCCAGCGGCGCAATCCCGCCCTCCTTGGCCTGCCCCCCCGCAATCCAGATCACCCGCTCGTAACAGCCGAGCGCCCAGGCCGTGCTGTCCGCGTTGGTCGCCTTGCTGTCATTGACGAACCGCACGCCGCGTATCGTGCCGACATTTTCCTGCCGATGCGCCAATCCCGGATACGTCCGGATCCCCTCCGCAATCGCCTCGCGCGCAATCCCCAGCGCCCCCGCCATCGCCGCCGCCGCGGCGGCGTTCTGCGCATTATGCGCCCCCGGCAGCGCCATCGCCGCTGCCATATCCGCAATCACCCCGGCACCATCGACCAGCCGCGCGCCATCCCCCCGCACATCCGCAGGCCCAGCCCCCGAAACCGTCACCACCCGAACGCCGCCCACCCGCAACGCCGCCGCCATCTCCCGCGACAGCGCATCATCCACCCCCACCACCGCCGTATCGCCGCCGCCGCACCGATCGAAAATCGCCCGCTTCGCCATCGCATACCCGGCCATGTCGCCATGCCGGTCGATATGGTCAGCACTGAGATTGAGCATGCAGGCCGTATCGAACCGCACCGTGGCCAACCGCTCCAGCATGTAGGACGACATCTCCAGCACATACACCCCGTCATCCCCGAGCCAGGGCAGCGCCAAACCCGGCGTCCCCAGATTCCCCCCCGCCGCCACCGGCCGCCCCGCAACCCCCACGATATGCGCCAGCAGCGCCGTCGTGGTCGACTTGCCGTTCGTCCCCGTGATCCCCGCAAACCGCGCCTTGGACCCTGAAGCCCGCACCGCGCGATACAACAAATCCACATCCGACAGGATCGCCACCCCCGCCGCCAGCGCCCGCACCGCCGCCGGATGCGCCTGGGCAAACCGATGCGCAATCCCCGGCGACAGCACCAGCGCCGCAAGCCCGTCCATCACAGGTTCCGCCACCACGAGCCCCTCCGCCGCCGCCGCCGCCCGCGCCGGCGCAGCATCGTCCCACACCGTCACCCCGGCCCCCAGCGCCACCAGCGCGCGCGCCGCCGGCAGCCCCATCCGCCCCAGCCCGAGCACGGCAAAGCGCAGCCCCGCGAAGGTGGCGGCTGAAAAACTCATCGGATTTTCAACGTCCCAAGCCCGACCAGCGCCAGGATCATGGCAATGATCCAAAACCGGATCACGATCGTCGGCTCCGACCACCCTTTCTTCTCGAAATGATGGTGCAGCGGCGCCATCAGAAACACCCGCCGGCCCGTCCGCTTATACCAGAACACCTGGATGATGACCGAAACCGTCTCCACCACAAACAACCCGCCCACGATGAACAGCACGATCTCGTGCTTCACCGCGACCGCCACCGCCCCCAGCGCCCCGCCCAACGCGAGGGACCCGGTATCGCCCATGAACACCGCCGCCGGCGGCGCATTGAACCACAAAAACCCGAGCCCCGCCCCGATCAGCGCCGAACAGAACACCGACAACTCGCCCACCCCCGCCACCGGATGCAACTGCAGGTAATCCGCGAACACCCGGTTGCCGACCAGATACGCGATCAGCGCAAACACCCCCGCCGCGATGATCGTCGGCACAATCGCCAACCCATCCAACCCATCCGTCAAATTCACCGCATTGGATGACCCCAGCATCACGAACATCCCGAACAACGGGAACGCAAAGCCGAGCGGCACCAGCAACTCCTTGAACACCGGCAACGCCAGCCCCGTCCCCAGCGCCCCCTTGGTCAGATAAGCGATCCAAACGCTCGCCCCGAGCCCGAGCACCGCCTGCAACACCAGCTTGCTGCGGCCGGACAACCCGCGAAAATCAGCCTTGGACAACTTGATATAGTCATCCACAAACCCGATCGCCCCATATCCCAGCGTCAGAAACAACACCGCCCACACATAGCCGTTGCGCAAATCCGCCCACAGCAGCGTCGAGACCGTCAGCGCCGAGAGGATCAGCACGCCCCCCATCGTCGGCGTGCCCTTCTTCTCGATCAGATGCCGCTCCGGCCCGTCCGGACGGATCGGCTGCCCGCCGCGCTGCACGGATTTCAGCCAGCGGATCAACGCCGGCCCCAGCAGCAGGCTCATCACCAGCGCCGTGATGCAGGCCGCCCCCGAGCGGAACGTGAGATACCGGAACAGGTTGAACAATATCAACTGGTCCGAAAGACGCGCCAGGTTGATCAGCATCAGCGCGCCTCCAAATGCCCGTTCGGGCGGCTGCGAACGGGAGAAATCGCCTCGATCGCCTCGACAATCACCTGCATCTTGCTGCCAAGACTGCCCTTCACCAGCACCGCATCCCCCGGACGCAGCGCCGCGGCGACGAGGGGCGCGAGCGCCGCCGAATCGGCCGCATGCGCCCCCCGCCGCACCGCGCCAATGCCGTCATACGCATGGCGCATCAAGGGCCCGCAGGTGAACACCAGATCCGCGACCGCCTCGACATCGGCCGCCAGCCCCGCATGCGCGCCCGGCCCGGCCGCGCCCAACTCCCGCATATCCCCCAACACCACCACGCGGCGCGCGGCACTCTGCAGTGCCAACACCGCGAGCGCAGCACGCACCGCCACCGGCGAGGCATTATAGCTCTCATCCAGCAGCACCGCCGAACCACCGTGCAGCCCGATCTCCCGCCGCGCCCCCCGCCCGGCCACCGGCGCAAACCCCGCCAAAGCCGCCGCCGCCGCCGCCGCATCGAGCCCAAGCGCCACCGCAGCCAACACCGCCCCGGTCGCGTTCATCGCCATATGCGCCCCCGGCGCAGCCAGCCGCGTCATCACCACCCGCCCACCGATCTCGATCGCCACATCCGCGCCGCCCTCATCCGATTGCGCCCCCACCAGACGCGCCGCCGCGCTTGTGCGCCCGAACGTCAACGCCCCCGGCACCATCAGCCGCCCCGCCATCGGCCCATCCGCCGGCACCACCAACACCCCGCCCGGCTCCAGCCCCGCGCGGATCGACAATTTCTCATCCGCGATCGCCTCGATGCTGCCGAGATACCCGATATGCACCGGCGCAATCGCCGTGATCAGCGCCACATGGGGCCGCGCCATGCGCGCCAGCGGCGCAATTTCGCCCGCATGGTTCATGCCGAGTTCAATCACCGCATACGCCGCCGCCGGATCCAGCCGCGCCAATGTCAGCGGCACGCCCCAGTGATTGTTGAGCGAAGCCAGCGCCGCCGACGTCAGCCCATGCGAAGAGAGGATCTGCCGCAGCATCTCCTTGGTCGTCGTCTTGCCGACACTGCCGGTCACCGCGACCACCCGCCCGCCAAACCGTGCCCGCCCGTACTGCCCAAGCCGGCGCAACCCATCCATCGTATCGCCCACCAGCAGCAGCGGCGCCCCTTCGAGCCCCGGCGGCACATGATGCACCATCGCCCCCGCCGCTCCCGCAGCCAGCGCGCGCGCCACATGCGCATGCCCATCGCCGTTCTCGCCAACCAGGGCCACAAACAAATCCCCCGCCACCAGGCTGCGCGTATCGATCGACACCCCATCCGCATCGAACGCCCGCGCCATCCGCCCGGACGTCGCCGCCACCAGATCCGACGCCCACCACATCGCGCTCACACTCCACCCCCCGCCAAACGACGCACTGTCGCCACATCATCGAACGGCAAGGTCTGCCCGCCGATCGTCTGTCCCTGCTCATGGCCCTTGCCCGCCACCACCAGCACATCCCCCGCCCCCAGCACCGACAACCCCGCCGCAATCGCCTCCGCCCGATCCCCGATCTCCCGCGCCGCCGGACAGCCCGCCCGCACCGCAGCACGGATCGCCGCCGGATTCTCGCCGCGCGGATTGTCGTCCGTCACAATCACCTGATCCGCCAGCCGCGCCGCCACCGCCCCCATCAACGGCCGCTTGCCCCGATCCCGATCGCCCCCCGCGCCAAACACCACCACCACCTGCCCCGCCGCATGCGGCCGCAACGCCAGCAACAACCGCTCCAAGGCATCCGGCGTATGGGCATAATCGACATAAACCCCAGCCCCATTGTCGAGCCGCACCGCAAGTTCCATCCGCCCGCGCACCCCGCGCAACCCGCCGAGATTCTGCAACGCATCCGACAACCCCGTCGCCCCCGCCAGCGCCGCCGCCACCAGCACATTGTCCGCCTGGAACCGCCCGGGCAGCCTGATCTCGATCTCCTGCGTCACGCCCTCGCAGCGCAGCGTCAACGCCTGCCCATCCGCCAGCGGCACCGCGCGCAGCAAATCGATCGTCGCCCCGCCCTCCCCCACTTCGATCATCTCCAGCCGCCGCCGCGCCGCAATCGCCCGCAACGCCGCCGCCGTCCCGGCATCGAGCGCCGTCGAGGCCACCGCCGCCGCCCCTTCCGGCACCAGCTCGCTGAACAGCCGCAGCTTGGCCGTCCGATACGCCGCCATCGCGCCGTGATAATCCAGATGATCCCGTGTCAGGTTGGTGAACGCCGCCGCCGCCAGCCGCACCCCATCGAGCCGGAACTGGTCGAGCCCATGCGATGACGCCTCCATCGCCGCCCGCTCCACCCCGCCTTGCGCCAGCGCCGCCAACATCCCCGCCAGCGCCACCGGATCGGGCGTCGTCAGCCCCGGCCCCGCCGGAAACCCCGGCGCAGTCAAGCCCAGCGTCCCCAAACTCGCCGCCTTCTGCCCCGCCAGCACCGCCAATTGCCGATAGAAATCGACCGTGCTGGTCTTGCCGTTGGTCCCCGTTACCGCCACCACCACATCGGGCTGCGCACCGGCGAGCGCACTCGCGGCCTGCGCAAACCGCCGCCGCGGCTGCGGATCGACCAACAATGGCACCGCCGGCACCCCCGCCGGCCACACCGTCCCGACCGGCGCCAACACCGCCACGGCACCGCGACGCACCGCCTCGCCGATAAAATCCCGCCCATCCAGCAGCGCCCCCGGCAATGCCGCGAACACCATCCCAGGCCCCACCGCCCGGCTGTCCGCCGTCACGCCGCGGATCCCGAGTCCGGCGGCTTCAGGCCAGATCTCGCAGAGGGAGGCCGGACAATACATGACCTCAGCGAACCGCGAGCACTTGCGCCGGCGCCGGCCCCACCGCCGGCTTTGGCGGCGGCGGCGGTGTCGTCGTCGCGCGCGGCGCAGCCGGCGCCGGATTGGCCGCCATCGGCGCCCCCCCCGCAACCGGTGGCTGCCCCACCGGTTGACCGGGCGACGGCTTGGCCCAAGCCGGCCGCCCCGGTTGCAGCGGAATGGACAGCGCGGCATTGATCGCGGGCGCATTGGCGATATCGGGCAACATCTCCAGCATCGGCCCGATCTTCGCCACCACCCGCCCCGCCGCCGGCGCACTCACCGCCCCCGCCGTCGAATACCCGCCCGTGCTCGCATTGCCATGCGGCTCGTCGAGCATCATATAGACCGCATAGCGCGGCGCATTCATCGGAAACGCGCTCATGAAGGCCGACACATTGACCTTCTTGTTGTAGCCGTGATGCGAAATCTTCTCCGCCGTCCCGGTCTTGCCGCCAATGTAGTAGCCCGGCACCTCGGCCAGCTTGCCATACCCCTCCGTCACCACCACGCGCATCAGCTTGCGCATGATGTCCGACGTCTGCTGCTGCATCACCCGGATCCCTTCGCGCGGCGGCGCCTCCGCCTCGCCGGCCACCAGGGTCGGGCGATAATACGTCCCGCCATTCGAAATCGCCGCCGTCCCCGCCACCACATGCAGCGGCGAGACCGAGATGCCATGCCCGAACCCGATCGTCATCGTCGCGATCTGCTTCCAGTTTGACGCTCCCGGCGCCTGCGGATGCGCCGCCTCCGGCAACTCGATGCCAAGCTTGGACAGCATCCCCATCCGGTCCATCCACAGCCGCTGCTTCTCGCCCCCCACCGCCTCAGCCATCCGCGCAGCCCCGATATTGGACGAATACGCCACGATCTCCGGCACATACAGCCAGCGATGCTTGCCGCCCTCGAAGTCCTTGATCGTGAACCGCCCGATATGGATCGGCGCCGAGGCATCGAACCCGTTCCAGATATTGACGGTCCCGCTGTCGAGCGCCAGCGCCGCATCCTGCAACTTGAACGTCGAGCCAGGCTCGTAGATCCCTGCCACGGTGCGGTTGAACCGCGAATCCGGCGCAGCCCTGCCCAGCGCGTTCGCGTCGTAATCCGGCAGACTCACCATCGCGATCACCTCGCCCGTGCGCACATCCATCACGATCCCGGCCCCCCCGATCGCGTTGAACTCGCCCATCGCCCGCGACAACTCGTCGCGCACCACCGCCTGCACCTTGGCATCGAGCGAGAGCTTCAACGGCGCCGGATTGCTCGCCAGCCGCTTGTTGAAAAACAACTCGACCCCGGCCGAGCCCTGCCCATCGACTGTCACCCCGCCCAGCACATGCGCCGCCACGTTGCCGAGCGGATAATGCCGCTGCTCGGTTTCCTCGAACTCGACGCCGACAATGCCCAGCGCATTGATCGCCATCTGCTCCTTCGGCGTCACCCGATGCGCGATATAAACAAACTTGCTCCGCTCATCCGCCAGCCGCCGCGCAATATCAGCCACATCCAGCCGCGGCAGAATCGCCTTGAGCTTCAGCACCGCGTCCTGCGCATCGATCATCTTGCCCGGCACGGCAAACACATTGGCCGTCGGCAACGACACCGCGAGGATCGTCCCCCGCCGGTCCGTGATCGTCGCCCGCCCCTTGCGCAACCCGTAATCCACCGCCATCGGCGCCGGCATCGCGCCAGCCGGCAAAGGCGGCGGAATCGGCTCCGGCCGCCGCGCCTGCGCCACCGGCCGCGGCGTCATCGGCTCGATCACCGTCGCATCCGCAAGCTTCAAACCAACCAGCGCGAACAGCACCGTGAACACAATGCCCGCCACCCTCAGCCGCTTTTGCATCACCTGCTGCGCCGGATCGGCCGGGCTGTCCGAAAACCGGAACCGCTCCACCCGCAACACCGAGGCCGAAGCCGGCGCGCCGCGCGAACGCACCAAACGCTCCCGCTTCGCCGCCTCCGGCCCGGACCCAGCCTGCGAGGCGCCAGCCGGCCCGGCAGGATCGCTCATCGCAGCCCTCCGGGCTGCAGGCTCGCCGCCTGCACCGACGAAATCGCCGAAGGCGTCATCGTGCGCGCCATGCCCAACGCCGAGGCCACCGCCGGCACCGACGGATTGACCGGCTCGCCCCGCACAATCCGCGCCACCGCCTCAGCCGGCGTCGCCGGCGGCGCGCGCATCACCGCGGACATGATCGGCGAAGCCGCCCCGCCGGCCAGCGACGAACGCGCCACCTGCCGCACCGCCGGCTGCGCTGCGGCCATGACCGGCGCCATCACAGGCTGCACCACCACGGACGCACTCGCCGCGGGAACACTCGCAACGGGCACACTCGCCACGGGACGCGGGGCCACCGGCACAACCCTGCCCGGCGCGGCACCCCCCACCGCAACACCCGCCCCCGCAACACCCGCCACCGGCGTGACACCGGCCACCACCGCACGCTGCGCCGCAACAACCGCTCCCGGCTTGGCCGGCTCGATCCGAGGCGGCTCGACCCGCGCCACCTCTACCCGCGCCACCTCTACCCGAGGCAGCGTCGCATCCGGCGCCTGCGGTTCCAATGGCTGAACCGGCTGCGGCACGCCGATCCCCGGCAGC
>CANFKS010000050.1 GCA_947447625.1 Rhodospirillales bacterium
CGCGGGTGGTCGCGACCGCTGCGAGGAAGGCGATGGCGGCGGCACAAAGCATGCCGAGACCCGAGGTGCAGTCGAGCCGGTTGGGGTTGACGGTAGCGACCACGTCCGGCGGCAGTCCCTCAGCCTTGTGATGATCGAGCACCACCACATCAGCGATGCCCTTGACGGCGGCGAGCGCCTCACCGGCCGCGGTGCCGCAATCGACACAGACGATCAGTGTGGCACCCTGCGCCGCGAGGCTGCGCAAGGCCGGTGCATTGGGTCCATAGCCCTCGGACAGCCGGTCCGGCACGTAGGACAGCACGTTGCAACCGAGATCGCGCAGGTAGCCGGCCATCAGCGCCCCGCTTGAGGCACCATCGACGTCATAATCGCCAAAGACCGCCACGGTTTCGCCGGTCTGCACCGCATCAGCCAGCCGTGCCGAGGCGGTTGGCATGTCCGCCAGAACATCCGGGTCCGGCATCAGGGCCCGCAAGGTCGGGTCGAGGAAATCGGCCGCCCGGTCGATCCCGATGCCGCGCCCGGCCAGCAGGCGCCCGACCATGTCGGAAACGTCAAGGCGCTGGGCGATGCCGAGGCCCGCTCGCTCGATACTATCCACTCCGCCCGGCACGCCCAGCGCCGTACGCCACACCCAGCGTCGCCCGCTCAGGCTGGTGGCAACGCCCAAGGCCGGGGCGGCGATTGCCGGATCGTGGGTCAGCGGCCGACCCAGGTCTTGGTCGCAAAATTGTGATGCGCCTCGATATACCGGACGGTGCCGGATTTGGAGCGCATCACCACCGAATGGGTCACCGCGCCATGGCCGAAGCGGCGCACACCGCGCAGCATGGCGCCGGAGGTGACGCCCGAGGCAGCGAACATCACGTCGCCCTTGGCCATTTCCTCGCAGGTGAAGGCCCGGTGCGGGTCGCTGAGCCCCATCTCGCGCGCGCGGAGGATTTGACCGTCGTCCTCGAACATCAGGCGACCCTGCATCTGCCCGCCGATACAGCGCAGCGCCGCGGCAGCGAGCACGCCCTCGGGGGCGCCGCCGGAGCCCATATAGATGTCGATGCCGCTGTCGGGCTGCGAGGTTGCCATGACACCGGCAACATCACCGTCGGACAGCAGAACGATGCGAGCGCCGGCTTCACGGGTTTTGGCGATCAGCTCCTTGTGTCGGTCACGGTCGAGCATGCAGGCAACGAGGTCGGAGATTTCGCACTTCTTGGCGCGTGCCAGGTTGCGCAGGTTGGCCTCGACGGTGGCATCGATATCGACCACCCCATCCGGCAAGCCGCCACCGACGGCGATTTTCTGCATGTAGATGTCGGGCGCGTGGAGGAAGTTCCCGTGCTCGGCCAACGCCACGACGGCCATGGCATTGGGGCCGCCCTTGGCGGTGAGGGTGGTGCCCTCCAGCGGGTCGACCGCGATATCCATGGCGGGGCCACCGGCGCCGACGCGCTCGCCGATAAACAGCATCGGGGCCTCGTCCATTTCGCCTTCGCCGATCACCACGGTGCCGGAGATCGCCACCGTGTCGAACGCCTTGCGCATGGCGGTGACGGCGGCGCCGTCGGCTTCGTTCTTTTTACCGAGGCCCATCCAATGGCTGGCGGCCAGTGCCGCCGCCTCGGTGACGCGCACGAGTTCGAGCGCGAGGTTGCGATCAGTGACCATTTCAATGCGGTCGGACATGTTCAATCTCCCCAGTTTATTGTGACTGATACCGGTTCAGGCCGGCTCGATACGGATCAGCGCAGGCTCTTCCATCACCGCGTCGAGCGCCGCGATCCGGGCGAGAGCCGTGCGCATCGCGGCCTCGCCGGTCTCGTGCGTAACCAGCACAACCGGCACCGCCTCGCCCGGGCTGCGCCCGCGCTGCAGCATCGATTCGAGGGATACGCCGACATCGCGGAGCACGGCCGTCACATCGGCAATCACGCCGGGCCGGTCGACCACCATGAGGCGGAGATAATAGCAGCCGGTGTGGGCGGACATCGGCACGGCAGGCGCGTGGGACAGCGCATCCGCGCCCACGCCCCACACTGGGGTATGTCGATTGCGGGCAATGTCGATCAGGTCAGCGACCACAGCCGATGCGGTCGGCCCTGCACCGGCGCCGCGGCCTTCGAGCATCACGCGGCCGACGAAATCGCCCTCGGCGACCACGGCGTTGAACACGCCATCGACCCGCGCAATCGGGGCGGATTGGGGCACCATGCAGGGATGAACGCGGGCCGAAATCCCGGCCTCGGTGCGCCGGGCGATGCCCAGCAGCTTGATGCGGTAGCCGAGTTCGCTGGCGAAGGCGATGTCGACGGCGGAGACATTGCGGATGCCTTCGACGTGCAAATCGGCAAAGTTGACCGGACGGCCGAACGCCAGGGCAGCGAGGATGGCAAGCTTATGGGCCGCGTCGATGCCATCGACGTCGAAGCTCGGGTCGGCCTCGGCGTAACCCAACTTCTGCGCATCGGCCAGCACGTCGGCGAATTCGCGGCCGTGTTCGCGCATCACGGTGAGGATATAGTTGCAGGTGCCGTTGAGGATGCCGGCGACGCGCGAGATGCGGTTGGCGGCAAGGCCCTCGCGGATCGCCTTGATCGCGGGGATGCCGCCGGCGACCGCAGCCTCGAAGGCGAGGGGGACGGATTTGGCATCGGCAGCGGCGGCAAGGGCCGCCCCATGGATCGCCAGCAATGCCTTGTTGGCGGTCACCACCGGCTTGCCGGCAGCGATGGCAGCTTCGACCAGGGCCCTGGCCGGCCCCTCGGAACCGCCCATCACCTCGACGACGATATCGACGTTGGGGTCAGCCGCCAGCGCCACCGGATCGTCGTACCAGCGCAGGCCTGACAGCGCGATACCGCGATCGCGCGCGCGGTCGCGCGCGGAGACCGCCGTGACCACGATGGGGCGCCCGGCGCGGGCTTCCACGATATCGGCGTTCTGGCGCAGCAAGGTGACGACGCCGGCACCCACGGTGCCGAGGCCAGCAACGGCGATCGAAAGGGGGCGGGTCATGCGCGGTCTCCGACAAGGGTGGCTTCGGCGGGCGAACGAGTGTCCGCCGGCAGGAAGCCAAGGATGGTGCGCAGCGCCTGACGCAGGCGTTGCGTGTTTTCGACGAAAGCGATGCGGTCCTCGGTGGCCACGCATGCCGTGACATTGGCCGAATTGACATCGGCCAACGCAGACGGCGGCAGGCGGCGGATAGAGTTGAATTCGTCGGACATGGGTTGGAGGTAGTCTCCGGTGGGTTGTTTGGTGTACTTTTAGTGAAATCGGATGCGGCTGTCGCGCGATGAAATCGCGGGGCGCCCTGCTACTCCGCCAGGCGCGCGATACCACCGCGCCCGGTGGCCTGGGCGGTGACCGTGATCGCCCCTTCCGGCACACCGGCGGCTTGCAGCGCGCGGGCAATGGCGCCGGATCGCTCCCAAGCCAGGGGCAAGGCGCGCGACTGGCTGGCCTGATCGGCGTCTGCAGCGCCGCCGAAACCGGCGACAGCGATGCGACGGCCCGCCCGTTGCGCGGCGAGGGCCTTGAGTCGGGGGATCACGGCGTCCGGCAGCGTGGCGGACCCATCGGCGAAACCGATCGCAACCGGCGCTCCGGTTGGGACCGCGACGGCAGCAGGCGGGGCAGGCGGGGCCACGGGTTGGGGCACGGGCGTGGTGCTGCGGGCAATGCCGGGCAGGCTGGCCGGGGCCGGCGGGTGATCCGGCACCGCAGGTAAGGCGGCAGGCGGCCCGGAAGGTGGCGCGGCAGGCGGCGGCACGAGCGGCGTTGCCGCCACGCGGCCAACCGGCGCGGTGCGCGGGGGCTGCGTGGACGGAGTTTCGGTGCGGGCGGCGGCGTCGAGCGAGGCGCTCATCCCACTCTCGACGGCCGGTGCAGGGCGGCGCGGCAGCGGCGATGACGGCGGTAGGGCTGCGAGGGCGCTTTGCGTGGCGTATTGCGCATTGGCTCGATCCGCCACAAGCCCGGCGGCGATGCGGCCCCGCGCCGCGGCATCATCGGTCTGCGGCCGGCTTGGCACGGTGGCCAGAGCGGGGTAGGCCGCATCGGCCCCTGGCGCGGACTGGCGTGGGGCAGCGATGGCGCCGCCGCGCAGGTCGTGCACCATCCCGACCGGGTCGAGCAGCTTGCTGCATCCGGACAACGCCAGCACGCCGGCAAGCAGCATCATGCCGCAGCACTTGAATGCCATGGCCCTGCCCTGTAACAACCGCTCGATTCCGCCCGTCATCAGTTCGGACCCGCCCTTGCTCGCCGCCGTTCCTCGTCACGGCATCATGTAGCAGGGGAGGCGCACCGACGGAAAGGACACAGACCATGGCCGACCCCAAGTCCCCGCATCCCGACATGCCGTTCAAAATGCCGGACCCCGCGGCGTTTGGCCAAAGCATGGCCGGGATCGCCGAGCGGTCGCAGCGGCTGGTGGGCGAATGGCTCAAGCGTCAATCCGAGGACGGCATGCGCCCGAGCGCCGATCCGCTCAATATCGGCAATGCCTTCATGGAGATGACAACCCGCTTGATGGCCAATCCCGCCCGCATGGTGCAGGCCCAGATGGGCTTCTGGCAGGATTATATGTCGCTCTGGCAATCCACCGCCCGGCGCATGATGGGCATGGACACACCATCCATCATCAACGCCGACCCCAAGGACAAGCGTTTCAAGGACGAGGCCTGGAAAGAAAACGAGGTCTTCGACTTCATCAAGCAGTCCTACCTGTTGTCGGCGCGCTATGTTCAGGATGTCGTGACCCATGTCGATGGCCTCGAACCCGCGACGGCGCAAAAGATCGACTTCTATGCGCGCCAGTTCATCGACGCGATGAGCCCGTCGAACTTCCTGCTCACCAACCCCGAAGTGCTCCGCAAAACCGCGGAAACCGGGGGCGAGAACCTCATCAAGGGCCTCAACAACCTGCTCGGTGACCTTGAGCGCGGCAAGGGCAGCCTGCGCATTTCGATGACCGACATGGACGCCTTCAAGATCGGTGAGAACGTCGCGGTCACGCCGGGCAAGGTCGTGTATCAGAACGACCTGATGCAGCTCATCCAGTACGCGCCGACCACCGAGAAGGTGCTGAAACGGCCGCTGCTGATCATTCCGCCCTGGATCAACAAGTTCTATATTCTCGATCTGCGGGCGCGGAACAGCTTCGTCAAATGGGCCACCGCGCAGGGCCATACGGTGTTCATTGTCAGCTGGGTGAACCCCGACGAACGCCTCGCCGAGAAGAATTTCGAGGACTACATGAAGGAAGGCATCCTCGACGCACTGACGGCGATCGAAGCCGCAACCGGGGAGCGCGCGATCAACGCGATCGGCTACTGCCTCGGGGGTACCCTGCTGTCCTCCACCCTGGCCTGGATGGCCGCGCATGGAGACGATCGGATCAAAAGTGCGACATTTTTTGTCACGCTAATGGATTTTCGGGAATCCGGCGAACTCAACGTGTTTATCGACGAAGAGCAGATCAAAATGCTCGAAGACAAGATGAACAAGCGCGGCTTCCTCGAAGGCTCCGAGATGGCCACCACTTTCAATATGCTGCGCGCAAACGACCTGATTTGGTCGTTCGTCGTCAACAACTACCTGCTGGGCAACGATCCCTTCCCGTTCGACCTGCTCTACTGGAATTCGGATTCAACGCGGATGCCGGCGCGGATGCACTCCTTTTATCTGCGCAACATGTACCAGGAGAACCTGCTCGCCACCGCCGGCGGCATCAGCCTTGCCGGCACGCCGATCGATCTCGGCCGCGTCAAGGTGCCGGCCTATTTCGTGTCGACCCGCGAGGACCATATCGCGCCATGGCGGGCGACCTACCGCGGGACCCAGTTGCTGGGCGGCCCGTGCCGCTTCGTGCTCGCCGCGTCGGGCCATATCGCCGGCATCGTCAATTCGCCCGACGGCGGCAAATACAACCACTGGATCAACGAGGATCTCCCCGAGGAGCCAGAGGCCTGGTTCAGCGGCGCAGTCGAGATGGCCGGCTCCTGGTGGCCGGACTGGCACCGCTGGGTGGCCGCGCATGACAAGCGCCAGGTCAAGGCGCGCACCCCCGGCGACGGCAAACTGGCCGTAATCGAAGATGCGCCGGGGGCTTATGTGAAAGTGATGGTCAACGCCTAGAACAGGATGCCTTCTGATAGGCGAAGGCATGCTGCTCTCACTCTTTGTTTGATCGCCTGATTCGGACGTTTGGCGATTCCGCTAAAAATCATCAGACGCTGGATCGCGCTATCCGACGGTCCGGTTGTCCATCGGCCGCAGGCGCAGGTTCGGCCGCAGATGCTTGAACGGCAGCACCGCAGGGTCGGCCACCACCGGCCCCGGGGCGGTGGCGACGATAACCTGCTCCGCAATCGGGCCGAAATCGGCGCGGAAATGGACGGATGATTTCAGCACGATGATGCGGCATTCCGCCGGCTCGATGCCGACATGGCGGATCAGAGACTGGTCGAGCGCCTGCATTTTCCGGGTGACGACGATCACACGGATGCCAGGTGCGGCTTCGATCAGAGCGGTCGGGCCGAGTGCGGCGGGGTTGCCCTTGGCCATCGGGCCGGTGCCGGTGAATCTCCCGTCGGTCAGTTTCAGCACGCGCGCATTGACCTGCAGCGGCGCGCCGTCCGACTTGCCGCCCAGCATGAGCGTCACGCGGGCGCCCTCTCCGGCGGCATGACAGGCGGCGGCGCTGTCGGCGTCATTGATCAGCGCAAGCACGGCGCCGGTCGCATTCTGCCGGATCAACTCGGCGAGGAGACCCGTTGTATCGCCGTGGCCGCCGCCGCCCGGATTGTCCTGGGTATCGGCGATGACGACGGGGCGGGTGGCCCCGATCGAGGCGGCGATGGCGTCGCGCACCGCCTCGGCGGCAGGCAGCACGTCAAGCCGGAAGGCGGCTTCGCGGCTGTTGATGAAGGCGAGAAAGGCATCCACCGTCGCGTCAGCCTGTTGCTGGGTTTCGCCGTAGGCCGCGAGTGCGGCACCACAATCGGCGAAATCGGCATAGGGAAAGCCGAAGCAGAATGCGAGTTCGGCCACCCTGGTGCGCTCCGCCAGCGCCGCCCGCTCGGCCATGACGCCGAGCATGGGCGCGACCAGAGTGCATTGGGTGGTGAGCGGCAGGAAGAAATCGACCTGGCGGAAGGCACGTGCCAGTTTCAGGCCGCTGCGGATCCGGGCGAGCAGCAGCGTCATCGCCTGGGCGCCGGCTTCGCGCATGTCGATATGCGGGTAGGTGCGATAGGGCACCAGCGCATCGACCTGTTCGACCATGGCCCGCGTCAGGTTGCAGTGCGGATCGAGGCTGATGGTGAGCGGCACCGTTCCGGCGATGGCGCGCACCCGGCGCAGCACTTCGCCCTCCATATCAGGGAAACTGTCAGCAACGGCGGCACCATGAAGATCGAGATAGATGCCATCGAGCGGGCCATCATCGAGCGCGGCGGAAAGAGCGGCACAGATCATCGCAGCGATGCGCTCGAACGCCTCGTCCTGCACCGGGCCGGCCGGATTGGCGAAGCCCCATGCAAGCGGCACAAGGCTGACGCCGGCCGCCTCGGCGACAGGAATGGCGCCGGCGCTGGCAACCGAGGTTGACCGGACCGCATCGATCATCGCTGGACCGCCAACCAGCGGCGGGAAGCCGCCGGGGCGCAGGAAATCCTCGTAGCGCGTGGGGCGCGGAGCGAATGAGTGGCTTTCGTGGAGAAAGCCGCCGATGGCGATGCGCAGGGTCATGAGAAACTCGCGATTTGGTGTTGGATCAGGCTAACCCGCAACGGGCCGGGCGGAAACCGGCAAATCCGCGTTATTTTTAGCGCAATCACTTGAACAACACGGTTTTCATTGAGGCTGTTTTCCCGAGTCGCATACGTTCGCGTTCATGTGGTTGCAGCGATTTCTCAATCGGGATACCCCGCCCAAGCCCACGCCAAGGCCAACGTCCGGTCTGCGCGGTTTCGCGGAGCGTGCCCATGCCGTGCCGTTGGCCCCCGCCGATGGCGAGGCCTTCGATGATCTCTACCGCAGGGCTCGTTTCGAGCCCAATGCACCCTTCCCTTCCACGGGACCCCAGGGCCATCGCAGCCGGATGCGGGACAAGCTGATCGCGCGCGGGCCGGATGCCCTGGCTGACTACGAACTTCTTGAAATGCTGCTATTTTTTGCTTTCAAAAAGGGCGATACCAAGCCGCTCGCCAAGCACCTCATCAACCGCCACGGCAGCTTCGCCAATGTTCTGGCCGCGCCGCAGCAGGACCTGTTCGCCATCCAAGGCCTCGGCCCGCACAGCATCGCTGCCATCAAGCTGGTTCAGGCAGCAGCGTTGCGCCTGGCCAAGGCGGAGGCGATGGAGCGCCCAGTATTGTCGAACTGGGATCGGCTGATGGACTATCTCCTCGCCGCGCTCGCGCGAGAAAAAATCGAGCAATTCAGGGTGTTATACCTCGACACCCGCAACCGCCTGCTGGCCGACGAGGCGCTCGCCAAGGGAACGGTGAACCACACGCCGGTTTATCCGCGCGAGGTGGTCAAGCGTGCCCTCGAATTGCATGCAACTGCGATTATTATGGTTCATAACCATCCCTCCGGCGACCCGACCCCATCGCGCGAGGACGTCGACATGACGCGCGAGGTCTGTCAGGCCGCCGGCGCGCT
Source organism: Rhodospirillales bacterium (assembly GCA_947447625.1). Classification (GTDB taxonomy): domain Bacteria; phylum Pseudomonadota; class Alphaproteobacteria; order Acetobacterales; family Acetobacteraceae; genus CAIYPH01. The sequence goes on from CANFKS010000050.1 coordinate 8,674, forward strand.
GTCGATCGTGGTGCATGACCACATTATCGTCGGCAACGGCAGTTGGATCAGTTTCCGCCGCGAGGGGCTATTGGACTAGCCCCTCGCGGCATCCGCCTAGAGCGTGATGATTTTTGGCGGAATCGCCAAAATGTCTGGATCAGGCGATCAAACAAAAAGTTGGAGCGTTATGCCTTCGCCCATAAAAAGGCAGAACGCTTCAAAGCCGGCTCTTGTGGAAGGCGCCCCCCTTCATGATCGCCGCGATATGCCGCCCCTGTTCCTGGAACACGCCGAGATCCGCGAGGGGGTCACGGTCGAGCACAATAAGGTCGGCGAAGGCGCCCGGCTTGAGCGTGCCCAGTTTTCCCTCCATTCGGACAACCTCGGCGCCGATGGTGGTGGCCTGACGGATGATATCCAGCGCCGGCAATACTTCCGCACGCAGCAGGAATTCGCGGCTCTGGTCGATCTGCAACTCCCCGAGCAAATCGGAGCCGAACGCCACCGGCACACCGGCCGCCTTGCATATCTCGAGCGAACGCAGGGCGCCGTCGATCACCATGTCGTTTTTTTGCAGCATGTCGGCGCTCATGCCGAACTCAGACGCGCGCTCCTTCATGGCGTAGTAAGCAACGAGGTTGGCAACGAGGAACATCTTTTTTTCAGCCATCAGCTTAGCCGAGCGGGCATCGATCAGATTGCCGTGCTCGATGGTGCGCACACCGGCATGGGCAGCGCGGGTGATTGCGGTGGGTGTGTAGGCATGGGCGCAGACATAGCGGCCGAAAGCAGCCGCTTCCTCGACGGCGGCATGGATTTCGCTGTCGGAGAACTGCAGGCTGTCCAGCGGGTCATACGGCGAGGCGACGCCACCGGACATCATGATCTTCACCTGGTCGGCCCCTTGGCGCATCTGCTCGCGGGCGGATTTGCGCACCTCACGCTCGCCGTCGGACACGTTCATGGAAAAGGCCATCGCATTGCAGCAATGGCACCGCGCGCCGAACACATCCGTACGCCGCCGCGGGTCGGAGTGGCCGCCGGTCGGGCCGATTGCCTGACCCGCAATGAACAGGCGCGGCCCCACGATGCTGCCTTCCTCCACGGCTTGCTTGATGCCCCAGTCGGCGCCGCCGGTGTCGCGCACTGAGGTGAAGCCGCGATCGATCATGCCGCGCATGTTTTTGGCAGCACGGGCCGTGCCGAGGGTGAGCGGGACGGCTTCGAGGGAGGGAATGCTGACCGAACTCAGCATGACATGAACATGGCTGTCGATCAGGCCCGGCATCACGATACGGCCACCGCAATCCACCACATCGGCGCTGCCAGAAGCGAGGTTTTCGCCAACCTCGACCACCGCGCCGGCCTCGATGCGGATTTCCTGTCCAGGCTGCAGCGCGCCGAACTCGGGTTCGAGAAGTGACAAATTGCGGAACAGATAACCGGCCATGGAAAACATCTCCTTGCGAGAGCGCGATGCTAGAGCCGGATCGCCGCCGATAGAAGGGGCGGACTCACTATCGGGTCGGTGAAAAGATCGCGATCTGCTCGCCCGCCTTGTTGCGCCGCAGTTCCAGAACGCCGGAGAGTTGCTTGCCGCCTGCGGTGATGAAGGTGGCCCGGCAGGTCATGTCGCGGCTGGCCGGATTGAAGTGCTGCGTCGCGATCTGCACGATGTCGACAACGCGGTCGCGATACAGACGGTGCGACCTGGAGAGGTTGGTTTGCTCAATAATATGGCTGGCATACTCCGAGCGGGCGCAGGGATTGGGATGCCGCGCCGCCTCAGCGGGCGTTTCGCGCTCGGCGGCGTAGATTTGTACCTGCCGCCGGTGCGCGTCAGCCGCACGGGCCATCAGGTCCTGGCGCTTGGCACGTTCGCGCTCCATGGCGTCAAACTGCGCTTGGGTGCAGGGGAACGGGCGAGAGGACGCAGGCGCCGTAGGGCCCGGCAATCCGGTCGGCACGTCGGGGCGAACGCAGACAAACGACGTCGGCTGCGCCAGGGTCTGGAACGGCAGGAATACAAGCAGAAGGAGGAGGATGCGCATGGAATCGCCGAACCGGTGATCCGGTCGACGCTGGGCGCAAAATCACAACTGAGCGTTACCACCAACCGGCGCTGACCGTAAGACCCGCGTTACGAGGGCGGTTTGCGGTTAAGTGACGCTCAGAGCTGAATGGCTTCTGATGGGCGAATTCATACAGCTTTGCCTCTTTGTTTGATCGCCTGATCCAGGTTTTTGGTGATTGCGCCAAAAATCATCAGGCTCTAGCCCGCTGTCGCCGCGATCCGGTTCCGCCGTGCTGCATAGAGCGCCATGCGCTTGACCGTGTTGGCGCTCGCGGCATGGACCGCATCGGCCTCCTGCGGCGCAGGCAGGGTTTCGGCGTGATGGCAGGCCGCCATATGGCCGCTCGCCAAGTCGCGCAGCGGCGGGTCCTGGGTGCGGCAGATGTCGGTGACGAACGGGCAGCGGGTGTTGAAGCGGCAGCCATCCGGCGGGTTCATCGGGCTCGGCACGTCCCCGCCTGGAATCTGCCGTCCGCCCTTGCGATGCGGATCAGGTCGCGGGATCGCCGCCAGCAAAGTGCGCGTATACGGATGACGCGGATAGGCGAACAGCGCCTCCTTGCTGCCGATCTCGACGATCTTGCCGAGATACATCACCGCCACCCGGTCGGCCGCATGCTTTACCACGGCGAGGTCATGGGCGATGAACAGATAGGACAGGCCGAGGCGGGATTGCAGGTCCTTCAACAGGTTGATCACCTGAGCCTGGATCGACACGTCGAGCGCCGAAACCGGCTCGTCGCACACGATCAGCGCCGGCTCCACCGCGAGCGCCCGGGCGATGCCGATGCGCTGGCGCTGGCCGCCCGAGAACTCATGGGGGTAGCGCGCGGCATGATAGGAGGCGAGGCCGACGAGCCCGAGCAGTTCTTCAACCCGCTTGCGCCGCGCCGCAGCGTCACCGATCTCATGGACGATCAGCGGCTCCTCCAGGATATCGCCCACCGTCATGCGCGGGTTGAGCGAGGCGAAGGGGTCCTGGAAGACGATCTGCATGCGCCGGCGCAATTTGCGCAGCGGCGCGCCGGTCATCTCGGTGATGTCGGTGCCTTCAAAGAACACCTGCCCAGCCGATGGCTCGATCAGACGCAGCACCAGGCGCGCGGTGGTTGACTTGCCACAGCCGGATTCGCCGACCAGCGCGAGCGTTTCACCGCGCGCAAGCTTGAACGACACGCCATCGACGGCACGCACCGTACCGACCGTCTTGGCCATCACCAGGCCGCGCTTGACCGGGTAATGCTTGGCCAGACCGTTGACTTCGAGGAGCGGGGCACTCATGCGGCGGTCTCCGAGGCGACAGCGTTTTCAACGGGCGCGCGCAGGCACGCGGCGAGATGCCCGGCGCCGAGGTCGCGCAGTTCAGGGTTGGTGGTGCTGCACTCCGGCACCGCAAAGACGCAGCGCGGATGAAAGCGGCACCCCGACGGCAGGGCAAAAGGCGCCGGCACCGCGCCTTCGATCGCGAGCAGTCGCTCCCGGGTTTCCTCGATCTTGGGGATCGAGCCGAGCAGGCCGAGCGTATAGGGGTGCTGCGGATCATCGAAGATATCGGTGCCCGATGCGCGTTCGACCACCTTGCCGGCATACATCACCGCCACCTCATCGGCCATTTCGGCAACCACGCCGAGGTCGTGCGTGATCAAAATAATGGCCATGCCGGTCTGCGCCTGAAGGTCGCGCAGCAGGTCGAGGATCTGCGCCTGCACGGTCACATCGAGCGCCGTGGTCGGTTCATCCGCAATCAGCAGATCCGGCTCGCAAGCCAGCGCCATGGCGATCATCACGCGCTGGCGCATGCCGCCCGACATCTGATGCGGGTATTCGTCAAAGCGGCGCTCGGGCGAGGGGATGCGCACGCGGTTGAGGCTTTCGATCGCCTTCGCCCGCAGCGCCGCGTTGGAGGCGGTGCGGTCATGGGCGCGCATCGCCTCGGTGATCTGATCGCCCACGGTGAACACCGGGTTGAGCGAGGTCATCGGCTCCTGAAAAATCATGGCGATGCGATTGCCGCGAATATCGCGCATCGCAGCCGGCGGCAGGGTCAACAGGTCCTGCCCGTCGAACATCACGCGGCCGGCCAAGGTGCGCCCGGGCTGGGGGACGAGTCGCATCACCGACAGCGACAGCATTGACTTGCCGCACCCGGATTCGCCCACAATGCCAAGCGTCTTGCCTTTGGCGACAGACAGCGACACGCCGTCCACCGCCGCGACTTCGCCATTGGCGGTTCGGAAAACGGTACGCAGGCCTTCGATGGAAAGCAGATCGGTCATGGTCTCACATCGTCCGGAAGGTGGGAGGGCTCATTTGGTCGGCGCTGCGGTGGTTCCAGTCGTATCGCGGCACGTCAGCCATGACGCGCTTTTGCGCCTCATGCAAGACTTCGGCAGCCGCTGCATAGTCCATGGTGAGGAGTTTGCCGTCCCGCACCACGGTCTGTCCATCGACGATGACGGTATGCACGGCGCGATCGCCGGCAGCGTAGACCAAGCTGCGCAGCGGGTCGCGGCCCGGGCGCATGCGAGGGTTCGTCACATCGACCAGCACCATGTCGGCGCGGCAGAGCGGCGCGAGGCGGCCGATATCGTCGCGTCCCAGGGCCCGCGCCCCGCCGGTAGTGGCCGCTTCGAACAGGTCGTTGCTGGTCAGGATATGCGGGTCGGTCGCCTGGGTGCGGGCCAGGTAGGCGGCGAGGCGCATCTCGTCGAGCATGTTGTGGGGGTAGGTGTCGGTGCCGATGCCCATGTTGACGCCACCTTTGCGGTAGCGCCCGAAATTCTTCAGCGTCATGCCGCGACGCGCAAATACGGTCGGGCAATGCGCCACGGTGGTGCCGGTATCGGCCAGGATCGAGAGATCCCGCTTGGTGTGCCAGGGGGTCGAGGGATGGTCATCGAGGAAAATGCCATGGCCGACGATGGCGCGCTCGTTGAGCAGGCCGAGATGTTCGAGCCAGCCGATCGGCGTGAAGCCGTGGCGGCGGGTGATTTCGTGGAATTCGCTGACGGACTGCGCGGCATGGATCTGCCACGACAGGCCGCGCGCCTTGGCCTCCTGGCCGCTTTCGCGCAGCAGGGTTTCGGAGCACGTGTCGATCTGCGCCGGCACCACCATGCCGAACAGCCGGCCCGAGGGGTGCTGCTCGGCGCGCTCGATAATCGACAGCGCCTCGGCCATCGCCTTTTCGCCCGCCGCCTCGTTGAAGTCGTACTCCACCACATGGCCGTTTTTGGTGTACCAGCGGCCCGAGCGGAACATCGGCGCCACGCAAACCCGCATGCCCGCCTCGGCCAGCAGGTCAAGCCAGCCGGGATGTGCCATCGACAGGTCCGCCAGAGTGGTCACGCCGCTCAACAGCAATTCCGAAAGCGCCACCCGCACGCAGGCCTTGATCTCCTCTCCCTGGGCGCGGAACACCGGGAGGTATTCATAGAGCGAGGAATTGTAGAAGCCGGGCGAGCCAACCTCGTCGGTGAAGCCCTTGTTCATCGGCTCAGACGAAGGGTGCGAATGAATGTTCACAAGACCCGGCATCACCATGAAGCCGCGCCCGTCGATCACCGTCTCGGCGATCCCGTCATAGCCGCGGCCAACGAACCGGATCACGCCGTCCTCGAACGCAACGTCGCCGCCGGGCATGTAGACATGCGTTGCCGTGCCGGCATCCCAGGCAATCACGAAGTCGGCGTTGCGGATGAGCGTGGTTGACATGCGGCCTCCTGGTCCCCGCCGCATAGTCACCGAGAGCGGGCCCGCGGTCCAGGGTCTACATGACGATTCTCCGCAACGGCAGTGACAGTTTAGCAATAGTCATCCGGGTGCGAGCGGCAGATCATGAGCGACCAAGGGGGAACCGATGCGAAGGAGACATATGATGTTCCAGAGACTTGGTGCTGTCCTGCGTGCAGCCGCGCTGCTGGCCGTGGCGGGGCTCGCGGCCTGCGCAACGCCTGCCGAGCCCAATGCGATGATCGTCGGGCGCGATCCGGCTGCACGCGCCTTCCCTGCCCCGTTCAACGACGCGATCTGCGTGCGCACCGTAACGGGCGGGCAGGAGACCAATCCGCTGTTGATGTCGCAGGTCGATGACCGCGCGTTCCGCACGGCGTTCGAAACCTCCCTGCGCGAGAACGGGCTGTATGGCTTCGGCGGCTGCAGCTATCAGGCCGATGCCAATCTGCTGTCGTTGCAGCAGCCAATGTTCGGGCTCGACCTGCGGGTCAGCGCGTTGGTCAACTACCGGCTGGAAGGCGCCGGAGGGGCCCTGCTGCTGCGCGAGACCCTCGGCTCCGCCCATACCGCGACGTTCTCTGACAGCCCGATCGCCATCGTGCGCTTGCGCCTGGCCAACGAAGGCGCGATCCGCCAAAGCATCACTGACTTCTTCGAACGCCTGCGCGAACTGAAGCCATATTAGAGCCTGACGACGTTTGGCGGAATCGCCAAAAAGTCTGAATCAGCCGATCAAACAAAGAGTTAGAGCGGGATGCCTTCACCTATCAGAAGGCATCCCGCTCTATTCAGCCCATCTCGTTGTGGCGGTCGAACGTCACGCGGCCGCCACGCAGCGTAAGATCGGCCCTGGTCGCCGGGATGTCCTGCGGCGGCAGGCTGAAGATGTCGCGATCCAGAATGGCGATGTCGGCGAGTTGTCCCGGCACGAGGCGGCCGCGCCGGTCCTCGGCGAACTGGGTGTAGGCGCCGCACCAGGTGTAGCTATGGACGGCCTCGGCGACCGTGATCGCCTCGCTGGCGCCAAGGATGGTGCCGTGGTTGGTGCGTCGCGTCACCATGGTGGCGATGTTGATGAACGGATCGGTGGTCGAAACCGGCGCGTCGGACCCCGCAGCGGGGTGCAGACCGGCGTCGAGCCAGGTGCGCAGCGGGTTGTTGGCCTGGGCACGGGCGCGGCCGATGGCGGTGACGTAGTTGTCGCCGAATTCGTGCAGAAAGATCGCCTGCGGCACCGGAACGATGCCACGCGCCACCATCCGGTCAGTCTGGCCGGCGCCGAGGAATTCGCAATGTTCAATACGGTGCCGCCGCGCAGCGATCGGGAATTCGGCGCTGTCGGCCTCCTCCATTGCGGCGATGGTGAGCCCGATCGCGGCGTCGCCGATCGCGTGGATCGCGAGTTGCCAGCCCTGGCGATGATATTTCGCAAGCAGGCCACGGAAAACCGGCTCAGGGAACATGTACATCCCGGTGCCGCCATCATTCTCGTAGGGCACGCTCAGCGCCGCAGTGCGTCCGCCAACGGAGCCGTCGCAGAACACCTTCATCGCGCCAAAACGCATCATGTCGTTGCCCTGCATCGGCCGAATGCCGGCCTCCCAAGCAGCATCCGCGATGCCCTCCGGATTGCCTGCCAGGCACAACCAGGCGCGCACCGGCAGCCGAGCGCTGTCGTGGGCGACCCGATAGGCCTCGATTTCTGCCATGCCGGCGATCATGCCGACATTGGCATCCATCACGGCGGTGAAACCCTGCGAGGCCATATGCGTGCCGGCCCGCTCGATGGCCGCCACCAAAGCGGCGGCATCGGGGCCGGGGATGTGGTCGCGGATCCTGCGCATCGCGCGCTCCAGCACGAGACCAGTGAGTTGGCCGCCCTGGCGCTCGAAGGCACCGCCCTCCGGATCCGGCGTATTATGGCCGATATCGGCGAGTTGGAACGCCGCGCGATTGGCGACGCCGACATGGCCGCAGGTGCGGGTGATGAAGACCGGATTGTTCGGGGCCGCAGCCTGCAACTCGTCGGCTGTCGGATGGCGGCGGATATCGAGTTCGGTGTGGTCATAGCCGCGTCCCAGCACCCAGGCGCCTTTCGCCGTACCCTGCGCCGCCGCCCGGATGCGGGAGAGCATCTCATCGAGCGTGGTCACCGCCTCGGCGCGCAAATTGACCTGGCCCATGGTGACGCCGAGGGGCAGCAAATGCTGGTGACTGTCGTTGAACCCGGGCACCGCGATCCGCCCGCCCAGATCGATCCGCCGGGTGTGCGGGCCCGCGAGTTCGCGCACCACGTGGCGCTTGCCGGAGGCGATGACGCGCCCGTCATGGATGGCGACGGCCTCCGCAAAGCCGTCATGCAGTCCGCGGAAGATCCGTCCGCCTTCAATCAGGATGTCGGCATAGCTCATCGGGGGCCCCGCAGCACGTATACAGCTTAAGCCGGACTGTTCCGACGCTGCCGTCCTCCCGTCAAGCCCGCCCCAGCATACAGCAAGGTCACGCCGCGCCGAGGCCGGGGTATCGCCGCCCCGGCCCGCTTGTCGCCTCGCTCAGAACGAGAGGTTGGCCGGAATATCCTCCTCGCGGGCGCCCGATTTGAGGATCCCCTGGATCAGCCATTCGCGGATCTGGCCGGTGCCGCGGTTCATATCGATATAGGCGTCAACCACTTCGCGGAACCGGGTGTCCGCCTCGCGGCGCACCGCGCAACAACTGGGCAGCGCCACCTGCGGGTTGCCCATCAGACGGAACGTGCCGAGGCCGGGGTTCTTGGCCACCGCCGTGATCGCGAGCATCGCCGCCAGGATATCGACATCGGCCCGCCCGCCGGCCATGGCGAGAATCGCATCGTCGCGGTTCTTGTAGGCGGTGATGGTCGCCTTGGGGGTGAAACGGCGGGCGGCGGTTTCGTGCAGCGAGCCGAGATCGCACGCCACGCGCACTTCCGGCTTGTTGAGATCGGCCCAGGTGTTGGGCTCGAACCCCTTGCGCGCCACCACGCCGAACGGATGGACGAGCACCGGCTTGGTGAAGCCGACCGAAAGGGCGCGGGCCGGCGTCGGGTTGAGGGCGAAGGCGAGATCGACCTTGTTGGACTGCAGGTCGAGGATCGAGTTGCCGTAGGTGCTTTCGACGAATTCGAGCTTGGCTTCCCAGATCGCCGCAATCCCCTTGGCCATTTCGACCGAGGCGCCCGACCATTCGCCAGTCGCGATATCTTTGAAGAAATAAGGTGCCTCACCGTTCAGCGCCGCGATGCGCAGCGTCTTGGTGCGGCTCACCCGCTCGAATGTGCTTTCGGTGGCCTGCTGGGCGCTGGCACGGCCGATGATCGCGAAGGAGGCCAGGGCGGCCAGACCGCCCATGGAGCGGCGGGAAAGATGCGTGGTCACGGTGAAGTCTCCTTGAGGTTCAGATCCCGAGATAGGCCCGGCGCACCGCGTCATCGGCCGCGATCTCGCGCGCGGGCCCGCTCATGACGATGCGGCCGGTTTGCAACACATACGCACGATCGGCGATTTCGAGCGCTTCGGCCAGACGTTGTTCGACCAGCAGGACAGTGACGCCGAGATCGCGGATTTTCTGCACGGCGGCGAGGATATCATCCACCAGGCGCGGCATGATGCCCTGGCTCGGCTCGTCCAGCATCAGCAGGCGCGGCTGGGTCATCAGCGCGCGGCCGATCGCCAGCATCTGCTGCTCGCCGCCCGAAAGCGTCTCGGCGCGCTGCGACAGCCGCTCCTGCAAGCGCGGGAACAGGGAGAATACGAGTTCGAGCGGCTTGAAGCGGTCCGCCGTGCCGCGCTTGGCATAGGCCCCGAGGCGGAGGTTGTCCTCCACCGACAGGCGCGGAAACAACCGCCGCCCCTCGGGAACCAGGCCGACGCCGAGTCGGGTGATCTCATGGGCCGGCATGCGGTGCAGGCTCTGCCCGTCGAACATGATCGTCCCCTCGATCGCGACCTGTCCGGCAATCGATTTGAGCAAGGTGCTCTTTCCCGCGCCATTGGCTCCGACAACGGCAACGATCTCGCCCTTGCCGACCTCAAGGCTCACGCCCTGGAGCGCCTTGAGGCCACGATAGGACGCGGAGAGAGACTCAAGCCGCAGCATAGCGGTCTCCGAGATAGGCGCGGATCACGTCCGGGTTCTTCACGATCTCGGCCGGCGCGCCGATCGTCAGCACGCGCCCCAGGTTGAGCACCACGGCGCGGCTGACCAGCGGCAGCACGATTTCCATGACATGCTCGACCATGATCACGGTGATGCCGCGATCGCGCACGGCACGCACGAGTTGCACGCCCTCCTGCGCCTCGGTGGGTGTCAGCCCCGTCAGCATTTCGTCGAGCAACAGCAGCTTGGGCTGTGTCGCCAGGGCGCGGGCGACTTCAAGCCGGCGCTTCTCAGGCGGGCTCAACTGCCATGCGAACCGGCCGGCACGATTGGCGAGGCCGCAAAATTCAAGGGTTTCCTGGGCGGCGCGCATCGCGACAGGGGCATGCCCCGCGCGCGAGAACGCCCCCACCATCACGTTCTCCAGCACGGTCATCGAATCGAAACTCCGCACCACCTGGAACGTCCGCGCGATACCCCGTTCCGCGCAGGCCACCGGGCCAAGCCCCGAAATCGGCGCCCCATCGAGCCGGATCTCCCCGGCATCCGGCGTCACCTCGCCAGCGATCGCATTGAACAGCGACGTCTTGCCCGCCCCGTTCGGCCCGATCAGCCCGAGGATCTCGCCCTCGGTCACCGCAAACGAGATATCGACATTGGCTGCCACACCGCCGAATGACTTGGACACGCCATCGATCTCAAGCAGGGCCATGCGCGCGCCTCCGGAACAGGCTGACCACGCCCTGCGGCTGCGCCAGCGCCACCACCACGATCATCGCGCCATACAGCATCAGGTCGACGCCCCGGCCGGACCCTCCGAGATAAGAGCTCGACAATTCCTTCATCGGGATCAGCAGCGCCGCCCCCAGGATCGGCCCCCACAACGTGCCGACGCCGCCCAGCACAGCAGGCAGCGCGATGAGGATCGAGAAATGCCCGGCCATCACACTGTCAGGGTCGATATAGCCGACATAGAGCCCGTAGATCGCACCGCCCAGCCCGGTGAACGCCCCCGAAATCGCCGCCGCCGCCATTTTGGAACTGAAGATATTCACCCCCAGCGACCGCGCCGCCACCATGTCATCCTTCACCGCGCGCCACGCATAGCCCCAGCGCGATCCCTCGATCAGCCAGGCCGCCAGCCACGTCGCCGCACAAAACGCCAGCACGACATAGAGATACGGCAGTTTGTCCTTGCCGAACTGCAGGTTGAGCAGCGAGGGCTTGGCGATCGGGATGTAGACGCCGGTGGCACCACCGACATAATCCCAATTCAGGAACAGCAAATAGCCGATCTCACCCACCACCACAGTCGCGATCGCATAGTAGTGTCCGGACAGCCGGAAACACGGCCACCCCACCAGCAGCGCCGCAAGCCCCCCCACCGCCGCGCCAGCAAACATCCCGATCGAGGGCGGAATGGCGCCATGCACGTAGAGCAAGGTCGAGACATAGCTCCCCATGCCGAAATAAAGCGCATGGCCCAGCGAAATCTGCCCGCAATAACCGCCCAGAATGTTCCACGCCTGCGACAAGCCCGCAAACAGCAGCGAGAGGATGATGACATTCAGCGCCGTGACATCCCTTATGAACAGCGGCACCACGATCGCCACCACCAGCAGCCCACCCGCCACCATCAGTTCGTGGCGCCGACGCCGGGTAATGAAATTGTCCATCGCTCAGAGCTTCCCGAACAGGCCGCGCGGGCGGAACATCAGCACCCCGAGATAGACCGCGAACACCCCGATCTGCTTCAGCGAAGGCTCCAGCACCGCCGCCGTAAACGCCTCGACCTCCCCGATCAGCAGCCCCGCCACCAGCGCCCCCAGCATGCTGCCGAAACCGCCGAGCGCCACCGTCACATAGGCGATCAGCGCGAAACTGACCCCCACATTCGGCCCGACATAATAGAACCCCGCCAGCATCACGCCCGCAATGCCAACTGCCCCCGCGCCCAGACCCCAGCCAAGGGCAAAAATCCGGTCCCGGTCAATGCCGATCAGCGCCACCGCATCCCGGTCTTCCCGAGTCGCCTCCAGCGCCTTGCCGAACTCGGTGCGTGAGATCAGCAGCAGCCCGGCAAAAGCGGCCAAACACACCACGGAGGCGGCCAGTTGCGGCAGCGGCAGATAAACACCGCCAAAATTCCACGACCGTCCCGCCAGCCACGTCGCATTGACCGACTTGAAATCGCCGCCCCACACGAATTGCGCAGCACCCCGGATGAAAATCGCCAACCCGAACGTCACGAAAATCTGCACCATGCCGCGGTTGAACTGCACCGATAGCGCCCGCGCGATCAGGCCGCGATAGATCACCATCCCGGTGCCGAACAGCAGCGCCGCCACCAGCGGCAACTGCAGCATCGGATCGAGCCCACTCGCATCCCAGATCACGAACACCGCATACATCGCGAGCATCATCAACTCGCCATGCGCAAAATTCACCACATCCATGAGGCCGAAAATGAGGCTCAGCCCGGCTGCCACCAGAGCATAAATGAGCCCCATCAGCAGGCCGCCAGCGGCGACCTGCAGGATGGTTTCGAGCGTCATGCCAGCATCAGGTGCCGACGGTCCAGATCACATCCTTGGCAGCAAGGTCGAACGGCCAAACCGTCTTGTAGCTGCCGTCGAAAACCTGCTGGATCACCGGGTTGCACAGTGTGTTCTGCCCGTTCTCATCGAACTTGACCCCGGCCCACGGCATGATGGTCTGGCTCCCCGGAATGTCGGTCCCAACCAGGGCGGCACGGATCGCGTCGGGCTTGGCCGTGCCCGCGCGGTTGATCGCGTCGGCCAATGTCAGCAGCGCGGTGATTTCGCGGGACGTGTTGTCGTTGAGGTCCTTCTTGTTGTGGTCCTTGTACAGCGCATTCACGACCGGGATCGCCGGGCGCAATTTATCCGCATCGAGCGCGAAGGACGACCGGCTCATCACGCCCTCGGCGAGCGCCGCCGCGCCCTGCATGAAGGCGCTCTCCTGGAAGCCCGCAGCCTGCGCCAGCACGGCTTTCGGCTTGTAGCCGATCTCGGCCATCGCGCGCAGGATCAAGATCGCGTCCGATGTATAGGACGACGGCAGGATCACATCGGCATTGGCGGCCTTGAGCTTCTGCGCCTCGGTCGACAGCGACGGCGAGGACGCGCGGTAGCGGATATCGGCCACCACCTGCATGCCGGCGGCGGCGGCCAGCTTGCGCTGCACGTTGGAACTGTCGGTGCCGAAAATACTGTCCTCGTAGAACAAGGCCACCGTCTTGGCCGGACGCCCGGTCTTCTTCGCGACATCGGAGAGGAAGTCGAACATCCCCTTGGTGAACATCTCATCATGCGGGCTGGTGCGGAAGAACCACTTCAGGCCGCGCTGATGCAGGCTGGGCGAGGAATTGTCCGCCGACATGTACGGCACCTCGTAGCGCTCCGTCACCTGGCTGATCGTGGCTCCGGTCGCCGAGGTATAGCTGCCGACGATGGCGACCGCCTTGTCCTGGGTGATCAGCCGCTCGGCCTCGGCGCGCGCCTTCTGGGGGTCGTTCTGGCTGTCCGCGAACACGAGGCGGATCTTCGCGCCGCCGAGCTTGTCGAGCCCGCCGCCCTTGCCCATCGAGACGCCGATCGCTGGATGCGTGTCATTGATGATCCGCGCCGCAACCTCATAAGCCGCCTTCGCGTCGAGCCCCACGGCCGCGCCATTGCCGGTCAGCGGATACACCACGCCGATCACGACATCATCAGCCGCCCGCGCCGCCGTGCTGCCCATGGCGGCCGCGCTCGCGCCCATCGCCCCGGCGCCGATAATGAATTGTCTGCGATCCATGCCCCGTGTCTCCTCACTATGTGCGGGTTCGGCCATGCCGTGCCGCTCGATGCTCTGGCACTATGCTCTGGCAATATGCTCAGGCAATACTCATGCCACATATGTTCAGCATGCACGTCTCGCGCTTCAGAGCAAGACGTTTTGGCGGATCGAGAAGCCGCTATTGCGGACGCCAGCCCTCCAATTCCCAGCCCGTGCGTGTCAGCTGCCGACCTTCAGTGTCGAAGTCAGGCCGCGCAAGCAGGCGAGCACCGAAAGCGGTGTGAGCTTGCCCGTCTTCGGGTTGGCCTCCGATGGCACATTCTCCACCGTCATCGTCAGCCGCGCCGCGGCAGACTCGACCCGGATGGTATGGATGTTGCGATCAACGCCGGGGTCCGCCCAGATCCTAACCGTGGTGCGCTGCGGGCCAATCCCAGCCAGCGCCAGAGCGGCCGCGACGTTCACATTGGCCGGGAATCCCGCCGCAGCATCGAAGGCGTTGCCTTCGAAAATCACCGTCGCCTCGCGCACCGCCAGCACATCGATGCTGTTGGCTTCGAGATAAGGCGCGCCCACCAAGCCGCCCGGCGGCTTGCGCGTCTCGATCGTCACGCTCGACACATCGCCCTCGGCCGCCGCACGCACCGCATCCAGCCCGAGCAGTGCCCCGGTCGGTACCACGATCCGCGCCCCAGCCGCCGCAGCCCGGGCGATCAGATGCATCCGCGGCAAGAGTTGGCCCACTGAACTCGGCACGAATATCCGCCCCGCATCGATCGCCGGCAGCGCGATCTGCTCGAACACCGCAGCCGGCGCCGCCTCCACCACGATATCGGCAGCCGCGAGATCCGCCAGATCGACGACCCTCGGCACATCGCGGAACCCGGCCACATTGGCCGCGGCCTTGACACGATCCTTCGCGCTCACCGCAATCAGCCGCAGCCCTGGCACACCCTGATCGAGAGCGCGCGCCAGCGCCAACCCGATGGCCCCAAGACCACCGATTGCAACATTCATCACCATTGGAACATCACCTTTGTGACAAACCTCCCGAAAGGGAGGTGGGGCGAGTTACGGGACTCGAACCCGTGACATCCAAGACCACAACCTGGCGCTCTACCAACTGAGCTAAACCCGCCACACAGGAGGCGCCGTCTAAACCCTTCCCCCCGGGGTCGTCAATGCTTCGCGCGCCATCCCGGATGAGAAAGACGCATGCCCGCACCAGCCATGCGCGGGGGCCATGCGCGAGGGCCATGCGCGAGGGCCATGCGCGGAGGCAGAGAGGAGCCGAACCAAAAACGGGGCCGCCCCGGCACGCTCCGCCGCCGGCTGCCCCGCTCTTTTCCTGCCCCCCTGCCGTGGCGCAGGCCCGTATCCGTCAGCGCTGCAGGGAGCCGTTGGCGATCGCCTTGAAATCATAGCTGCTCAGACCGAGATCGCGCAGGTCGCGGTCATCAAGTCGATCAAGCGCGCACAGAACCGCAGCCCTGCGGGTCCGCTCGGCGCACCAGGCCATGAAGGCCCGGCCCAAGAGACGAAAGCCGCGGTGCAGGTGCGGTGTGTTGAGGGCGGGAATGCCCTGGATGACGATAGCCATGGGGACCTCCTATCTGGGTGCAGAAAATGCTGCGCCGCACCATTTGTGCATTGCAGCATATAAGTCAAGTGTGATGACCTATCATAGCGCATACCAGGACTGCCTCCCTGCCCTATCCCCTGCCTCGGGCAACCCCCGTCGTGCTATACACCGCCCGCAGGAGACAACGAGGGACAGGATGCAACGGCCGCAGGCAGTGCTTTTTGACTGGGACAACACGCTGATCGACGGCTGGACCGGCATCACGGCGGCACTCAACGTGGTGCTGCGGCAATGGGACCAGCCGGTTTGGACGGTGGCCGAGGCGCGCACCCGGATCCGTGCCTCGGTGCGCGACACGTTCCCCGCCATGTTCGGCGCCACTTGGCAGGATGCCGCGGATCTGCTGCGCACCACCATGCAACAGCAGGATCTCGGCCACCTCGCCCTCATGCCAGGCGCCGAGTCCTTGCTCGCCGTCACTTCAGCCCTGCCCGGCGGCGTGGTGTCGAACAAGGAGGGGGTCACATTGCGCCGAGAAGTGGCACATCTCGGCTGGACTGCCCGATTTGGCGCCATCATCGGCGCGGGGGATGCCTCCGCCGACAAGCCGCACCCCGCGCCGATCTGGCATGCGCTCGACCTGATCGGGGTGAAACCCGGGCGGGACGTGTGGTATATCGGGGATACCGGCTCGGACATGCAGGCCGCCCTCGCGGCGGGCTGCACGGCTGTGCTGGTCGGCGATGCGTCGCATGACGGCGGGTTGCACGCGCTTGAACAAATGGGCGCGGCACCGCACTTGCATTGCGGAGATGCATGGGCTCTCGCCGCTCGTTTGAGCGGCTAGCGCCTCCGCCTCTCCGGCGAACGGCCTCCCCGGCGGCATGAATGACCGGGGTGCCAGAAAACTATGTGTGTGTTTACAACGACAAGAAGGAATAACTGTCGTGGCGAAAGAAGCAACGCAGAACGTTCAGGATGTTTTCCTGAATCACGTGCGCAAGAACAAGACACCCGTCACCGTGTTTCTCGTGAACGGCGTGAAACTCCAGGGGATCATCACCTGGTTCGACAATTTCTCGGTCCTGCTGCGGCGCGACGGGCACACCCAGCTCGTCTACAAGCACGCCATCAGCACCGTGATGCCCGGCGCGCCAATCCAGCTGTTCGACGGCCCCCCCATCGCCGCCAGCACCGCGCCGGCCTCGCCGAGCACACTGACCCTGGCGCCGCGCGATCCGACCCGGGCGGCCGATCCCGAGTGAGCGCTCCGGCACGCAACGACAACGGCACGACAAAGCCCACCAGGGCGGCCGTCATCCTGCCATGGGAGCGGCCCGACCGGCAGGAAGCCAGCCGGGCCGCAGAAGCGCGACTGGCCGAGGCGGTGGGACTCACCGCCTCGATCGGCCTCACCGTCACCCATACCGCCATCCTGCCGCTCCGCGCGCCCCGCCCGGCCACGCTGATCGGCTCCGGCCAGGTCGCGATGCAGGGCGAGCATATCAAGGCGGCCGAGATCGACGTCGCCATCGTCGATGCCCAGCTCTCCCCGGTGCAGCAGCGCAACCTCGAAACCGCCTGGGGCTGCAAGGTGATCGACCGCACCGGCCTCATTCTCGATATTTTCGGCGAGCGCGCGGCCACCAGCGAAGGCGCGCTGCAGGTCGAACTCGCCCATCTCGAATACCAGCGCTCCCGCCTTGTCCGCTCCTGGACCCATCTCGAACGCCAGCGCGGCGGCTTCGGCTTCCTCGGCGGCCCCGGCGAAACCCAGATCGAGGCCGATCGCCGCATGATCGGCGACCGCATCGTGCGGCTGAAAAAAGAGCTCGAACAGGTCCGCCGCACCCGCGGCCTGCATCGCAGTGCGCGCAAGCGCATACCTTACCCGATTGTCGCCCTGGTCGGTTACACCAACGCTGGCAAATCAACCCTCTTCAACACCCTGACCGGCGCCGAAGTGATGGCGAAGGACCAGTTGTTCGCAACCCTGGACCCCACCATGCGCGGCCTGCGCCTGCCCTCGGGCCGGCAAACCATCCTGTCCGACACGGTGGGCTTCATCTCCGAACTGCCGACCGAACTCGTCGCAGCCTTCCGCGCCACGCTTGAGGAAGTCGCCGAGGCCGATGTCATCCTCCATATCCGCGATGCCGCCCATCCCGACACGGCCGCCCAGCGCGCCGACGTCATCGCCGTGCTCGACGGCATGGTGAAGGACGGCACACTGGACGACGCGTGGCGCCGCCGCTCCATCGAAGTGCTGAACAAGGCCGACCTGCTCGGCGGCGTCGCCGGCGTCGAGGCGCGCAGCGGCACCGTGCCGGTCTCGGCCGTCACCGGCGAAGGTCTCGATGTGCTGCGCGCCGCCATCGACATCCGCATCGCCGAAGGGCTCGACATCATCGACTACGAAGTCGCCCCCGAGGATGGCGGGCGGATCGCCTGGCTCTACCAGCACGGCGAAGTCATGAACCGGGTGGACGGCGAGGCCGCCATTCGCCTCACCGTGCGCCTGCGCCCCGCCGACCGGGCGCGTTTCGAAAGAGCCTGACCGCATGACCCTCTTCACCCGTGCCGACCTCGCAGTGCTCGACACCATCCTGCGCGAAGCTTCCGCCGCCGATATCATGCCGCGCTTTCGCCGCCTCGCCGAGGGCGACGTGCGCAGCAAAACCGGCCCGCTCGACCTCGTCACCGAAGCCGACGAAGCCGCCGAACGCCGCATCACGGCCGCCCTCTCTTGCGCCTTCCCCGGCGCCGTGATCGTGGGCGAAGAGGCAACCTCCGCCGATCCTGCCCTGCTCGGCGCCCTCGGCGCGGCCGATCTCGCCTTCGTGGTCGATCCGGTCGACGGCACCTCCAATTTCGCCTGGGGCATGCCCCTGTTCGGCTGCATGGCCGCGGCCATCAGCAAGGGCGAAGTGATCGGCGCGGTCATCCACGACCCCATCGTCGGCATGTCCGCAATGGCCCTGCGCGGCGCTGGCGCCTGGAACGAGGAGGCCGATGGACGGCACCATGACCTCAAGGTCGCCACCCCCGTGCCGCTCGACCAGATGTCGGGCTCCGCCAATTGGCGGTTCCTCCCCGAACCCCAGCGCACCCGCGTCGGCACCCGGCTCGACCGGGTCGCCGCCAGCTACGGCTACCGCTGCGCCGCCCACGAATACCGCCTGATCGCCAACGGCCACAGCCATTATTTGCTCTACGGCAAGCTGATGCCCTGGGATCACGCCCCCGGCTGGCTGCTCCATCAGGAAGCCGGCGGCTATTCCGCCCAGTTCGACGGCACCCCCTACCGCCCCACCGTCACCGAGGGCGGCCTGATCTGCACGCCGGACGAGACCAGTTGGCACGCCCTCCACCAGGCGCTGCTCGGTGATTAGAGCCTGATGATTTTTGATGGAATCACCAAAAATCTGAACCAGGCGATCAAACGAAGCGGTGGAGCGAGCCCCTCTTCCTTGCCAGGGGGCCTTGGTATAACCCCTACCCCAGCCGATAGATCCGCCGCGCCGTGAGGCCGAGCAGCTGCGCCTTCTCGGTCTCGCTCGCCCCCGCCAGCAGCGCATGCGTCGCATCCATCCACTGCCCGAGGCTGGCCGCGCGGGTGCAGACCGGATGATCGCTCCCCCACATCATCCGGTCCCAGCCGAAACTCTCGATCACATGCTCCGCATAGGGTCGCAGGTCATCAACCGTCCAACCCTGCGGATCGGCATAGGCCACAATCCCGGACAGCTTGGCCGCCACATTGGGCAAATCCGCGATCGCCCGCACCCCGGATCGCCAGGGCTCCAACGCCCGCGCCTGCACATCCGGCACGCCGCAGTGATCGAGCACGAATTGCACATCCGGACAGGCCCGCGCCAAGGCGATCGCCGTCGGGATCTGATGCGGCAGCACGCAAAAATCGAAACTCATCCCATACTGCGCCAACCGCCCCAGATTTGCCGCGAACAGCGGGGCTTGCGCGAGAGCGTCGGGCTCGGTGTGCAAAATCCGCCGCACCCCCTTTACGCCGACAATCGCAGCCAACCGCTCCAATTTATCAGGAAAATCAGCATCCTCCGGCCGACACCCCGCAATCGTCCCCACGAACGGCGCCCCGAGGCCACCGGTAAACGCCGCCTCGGCCTCGCTATCGGCGGGATCGACATCAACCTCCATATGCAACACGCCGGTAATCCCGGCCGCCCGGGCCTGCGGCAGATAGTCATCCACCGTGCAATCCCGATCGAGCCGCGGCTCCGCAGCCAGCCACGGATATCGAAAACGGTCGCGATAGATCAGATGGCAATGGGTATCGATGATCTGCACAACAGCCTCCCCTTCGATCCTCGTTGCTGACCATTCTGGCCCAACCGCCCCCGCCGATCCATCCTTCCGCCGCGGCCACCGATGACGGTATCATCGCCGCCATGAGACACCTGGAGCCGATCAAGGCTGTTCTACTCGACGTCGATGGCGTCATCGTCGACTCGCCGCACGAGCAGGCCTGGCGCGAGGCCCTGGCCGGCTTCGCCGATCCGGCGCTGCTGACCTCGGCGCTCTACCAGGCCGAGGTCGCCGGCCGCCCCCGCATGGATGGCGCCCTGGCCATCCTGCAACGCCTCGATGTGCCCGACGCCCTTGCTTGCGCCGCCCGATACGCGGCCGCCAAACAGGCCCGCATCGTCGACTTGATCGCCGCCGGCCGCTTCGCCGCCTTCCCCGATGCCGTCCGCTTCATCCTCGCCGCCCGCACAGCCGGCCTGAAACTGGCCGCCGCCTCCTCCTCATTGAACGCCAACGCCATGCTCGCTTGCGTCCCGCTGCCCGGTGGCGGTGCGTTGCTCGATGTCTTCGACGCCAATCTCTCCGGCCGCCTGGTGCCGCACGGCAAGCCGGCGCCGGACCTGTTCCTCGCCGCCGCCGCCGAACTCGGGCTTTCCCCCGCCGTCTGTCTTGTGGTGGAGGACGCCCCGGCCGGTATCGCCGCCGCGCGCGCCGCCGGCATGGCCGCCCTCGGCACTGCGCGCACCGGCCCACCCGATGACCTCACCGCCGCCGGCGCCGATCTCGTGGTCATGACGCTCGACACCGTCGACATCGCTGCCCTCCCCGCCGGGCTGCTCCGCCCCCGGCTGCTCCGCCCCGTGATGCCGCCAGGGACTCCGCCTCATGCACACCGCCCTTGAACCGACCGCCGATCCCGCCTGGGTGCTGGAGGAAGCCGACGTCGATCCGTTCCGCGAAGGCGACGTCGAGGCGCGCTTCGCCATCGGCAACGGCTTCATCGGCACCCGCGCCGCCCGCTCCATCAGCCGCGGCCCGCTCTGGACCACATCGATGCGCTACCTCCGCTATTCCGCCTCGCCACGCACCTATATCGCGGGCCTGTTCGACATCCCCAACATCGAACCCGCCGTCCCCGTGCTGATGCCCGCGCCGGACTGGCTGCGCGTCATCATCCGGCTTGATGGCGTGCCCCTGCTGCTGCGCCTCGGACAAGTCCGGGCCCATCGCCGTCGCCTCGACCTGCGGCGTGGCCTGCTCATCAGCGAATGGATCCAAACCACCTCCTCCGGCATCACAGTGCGGTTGCGGAGCCTCAGCCTGGCCTCCCAGGCCAACCGCGCGCTCGGCCTGCAACTGGTGCATCTTGAAATCGACCGCGCCGATGTCGTCGTCGAACTCGATGCCATCTTCGACCTCGCTGCCACCGGGCTTGACCCGCTTGCCCTCAGCGATGATTGCGGCATGTGGCGCACCGACCAATCGGGCCGGCGCCTGGCCATGGCCGGCGCCGCCGCCCTGCGCCTTGGCGAGCACGATCACCCCCCTGCCCTGCGCAGCCCCCTGCGCTGGTCCTGGACCTGGACCTCCCGCGCCGGCCAACCCATCGCCCTGCACCGCCTCATGGCGGCCACCCGCGCCGACCCCGGCGCGCCCGACCCGGCCCGCGCCGCCCGCGCGGGCCTCGGCATCGCCCGTGCCCAGGGCTGGCCCGGCGTCCTCGCCGCGCACGAGGCATCCTGGGCGGCGCGCTGGCACTCCAGCAGCATCGAAATCGAAGGCGACGACACCGCCCAGCAGATCCTGCGCTTCGCCACCTATCATCTGCTCAGCACCGCCAACCCCGACGATCCGCTGGTCTCGATCGGCGCCCGCGCCCTGAGCGGTGACGGCTATCTCGGCCATGTCTTCTGGGACACCGAGATCTATCTCCTGCCCTTCTATACCGCGACCTGGCCCGAAGCCGCCCGCGCCCTGCTGATGTATCGTTTCCACACGCTCGACGGCGCCCGCGCCAAGGCCGCCGCCAAAGGCTGGCGCGGCGCGCTCTACGCCTGGGAATCCACCGACACCGGCTACGAAACCACCCCCGATACCGTGCTCGGCCCCGCCGGCACGCCCGTCGACGTGCTCAGCGGCAAGTTCGAACAACACATCAGCGCGGACATCGCCTTCGCCGTCTGGCACTACTGGCGCAGCACCGGCGACACCGGCTTCCTGCGCGAGGCCGGCGCCGAAATCCTGCTGGAAACCGCCCGCTTCTGGGCCAGCCGCGCCGTCCTGGAAGCGGACGGGTTCCACCATATCCGCAGCGTCATCGGCCCGGACGAATACCATGAAGGCGTCGACGACAACGCCTTCACCAACCTTATGGCGCGCTGGACCCTCGCGCGCGGACTGGACGCGGCCGAACTCCTGCAATCCCGCTGGCCCGACGACTGGGCCCGCCTGGCAATCCCCGAGGCCGAACGCACCGCCTGGCGCGATGTGATCGCGACGATGTTCACCGGCCAAGACCCCACCACCGGCCTGTTCGAACAATTCGCCGGCTATCACAGCCTCGAGACCATCGACCTCGCCGCCTTTGCCGGGCGCGACCGACCGATGGATGTGGTGCTGCCACGCGAGCGGGTTCACGCCTCGCAGATCCTCAAGCAGGCCGATGTCGTGGCCCTTCTGGCCCTTCTGCCCGAGGCCTTCACGGCGGGCGAACACATCGTCAATTTCAACCACTACGCCGCGCGCTGCGCCCATGACAGTTCATTGAGCCACACCATGCACGCCCTCGCCGCGGCCCGGATGGGCGATCCCGCGACCGCGCTGCGTCATTTCCGCGACAGTGCCGCAATCGACCTCTCCCGCACACCGGGCCGCCTGTCCGACGGCGTTCACATCGCCTCGCTCGGCGGCCTATGGCAGGTCGCAACCCTCGGCTTCGCCGGCATCGCCGCCGCGGGCAGCATCCTCGCCTGCACCCCCCGCCTGCCGCCTGAGTGGCGTGCGATGGAATTGCGCACGCAGTGGCAAGGCCGCGAAATTCACCTCCGCATCACCCATGACCACCTGACCGCAACCTTGGAGCAAGGGCCAGGCATGGCCCTCGCCGTCAACGGCACCGCGCACGACCTACCACCCGGCATCCCGGTTCAGGTCTCGCTAGAGACTGATGATTTTTGGCAGAACCGCCAAAAAGTCTGAAACAGGCCCTAAACCGCGACCGGCGCCAACGCATCACCCAGCCGCGTTCACCGCGCGGCGGGCGACGACGTTGCAGAGATGGGCGCGGTATTCGGCGCTTGCATGGATATCGCCATTGAGCCCGTCCTCGTCGGTCGGGACATTCGCCAGCGCCGCGGACGACCATGTGCCGGAAAGGGCCGCTTCGAAGCCGGCATGACGGAACACCCCGCCCTGCCCGGCGCCGGTGATGGCAACGCGCGTTCCGGC